>CANTEO010000001.1 GCA_947652855.1 uncultured Roseburia sp.
ACATGGACTTTTTATCTCTTTTTTGCCTATTGGCATTATAGCATATGCAAAAATCATTTTCAATATGCTTGTCACAAAAAATTATCCTTATCTGGTATCAATCAAGGGGGAATATTTGAATGACAGGGATCCGAAAGGCATTCGGCCTGTCTTGTGGGTTCCAGTCCTCTTCAGATTATGAAGGACGAAATCATACGAAAGTGTCAGTTGGTATTGTTGCGGTCATTTTCCCGGAGCCAGTGCGCAGCCAGTTTTCATTTACGGAAAACTGAGCGCAGATTGCCATGATATTTTGTCCTGTGACGGTCGCGCCTTAACTGGGGCATCGGAAGGGGACTGTATTTTGCGCCGTTTATCTGGGTTCCGGCTTCCAGAGTGAACATACAGAGAGGGAGGTTGCTGCAAAATTCTGTTTTTTGATTTAAAATCCTTGTTGCGAAAGTGCTTGAAAGAATCTATAATAAAGGTGGATGCAAAGAAGAATTGTAAAATTAAGAAGAAAGGGGTAAAAAGCGTTATGAAGTATTTTAAGAAAGGATGCGCGCTTGTTCTGGCGGCTTCGATGCTTGTGGGCTTAACGCCAGGGATGGGTACAAGTGCGGCAGTGACGCAAAAAGCTGCTGAGAGTACGGCAGAAGAAAACGTAAATGCGTTTGACGCGTACCGAAAGCCGGCTTTATCAGGCGCTATGAAGACCTGGGTTTACCAGGGAGAGAGATTTGATTATGAGAGCAGTAAGAATCAGGTGTTTGCTGACGATCAGGAGGATGGCGACTTGACGAAGAGCATCCTTCAGGAAGGAAAAATTGACACGTCAAAGACAGGGGAGCAGACGATTACATACAGCGTGACGGATTCGGATGGGAACACATCAACGATGACGATGACGGTGGATGTGCTTTCGAAAGACGCTGATGCTGCAAAGAAGAATCTGAAACGGAAATTGTATACTTTGCCAAGCGCGAAACATTTATCTGATATAGGGTTTAACAGGGGATATAATCATGACCGGCAGAGTTTGGGGTTCTGGTTGCCCAAAGACGCGCCAATGAAAATTCGTTTGGTGAATTCTGAGGAGTTTAAGGGGGAGCTGACGCTGAAGCTTTTGAACAACAGCGTCTGGACGGAGAAGCTTACGGTGCTGAATGCAAACGGGGAGCCAGACGGCAATGGCATAAAAGACTCTGTGAACATTCCGACAGACGGAAGCTGGGTCACGGTGAAGAATTACCACCAAAAGATAATTGTCAATAGCAATGGTGAAGAAGAACAGGTGTCTGGTCAGTTTGAGAGTACAGAGAGCGTGCCGTTCATTTATTCGCCAAAGAATACTTCCGTTCAGCCGGAGATTGAGATTGAATGGAGCGACGCGTATCAGGAGATTCCATATTATCGGTATGGGGACGATGAGGAAGCCTTTTTCAGCTATTGGGATGAGACAAAGACGCCGTATGCCATCGTGGAGGGGCAGGCCGCGACGTTTTTGGTTCCGATTAAGGACAGATATAACTTGATTCATTATCCAAATGCGCGTAAGGAGTATCAGTTTGGGACTCTGGATGAAATGCTGGAGTGGTTTCGGGATTTTGTGACGCAGTATGACAGATACTCCGGGCTGGATTTTTATGCGGATGAGCCATGCAATCAGAATGTGCGCGCAAAGTTCTTTATCAAAGCCAATAAGCATGGCGCTGGGCTTGCGTATTATTCAGGCGACCATAGTGCGAACAATGCCGACAACCTGGGAGATTATCTTTGCAGGAACTGGGTTTCCCTGCATGAGTTCGGGCATGGGTATGAAGGATCCATTGCAGGCCAGGAGCATTCCTTTGTAGAGTCCACGAATAATATTATGGGATTTTATTTTGAACAGACGTATCGGCCGGACGATGAGTTTGGGTGGCTTTTGGATATCAGAGGAGCTACAAAGCTGGAGCGGTATAATAACCTTGGAAAGGATACGGAGACGGCCAGGAACAGCGTGACTGACTTTAGCGCTTCAGGGGACGACGGGCAGCCGATAATTGGGCATCGCCTGAGGCTTTTTATGTGGACGAACGCCTTGGATTTTCTTGGGTCGGAAAAGACGACGGCGGCGATGCATACGCAGTGGAGGAAACATCATTATGAGACAGGTCAGAATACGTCTTCTGTGAATGTCATTGTGGACAGCTTCAGCCATGCGAGCGGCTACAATGTCATCCCGTATTTTGACGGATACCATTTACATCCTTCGGAAATGCTGGCGAATCAGATTTATGATGAGGATTTGCCAATGATGTATTATTTGAGGAATCTGATTGTAAGCGATGAGAGTGCATATGAGAATGCGACTGATACTGAAAAGGATGCGATAGACGAAGAGGTAGAGGCGGTTCGTCAAAAATTAGTTGAGAACGGCTTGACGATGAATGGCGTATACAGCCTGGTGAGCACAGATGACATGAATGATTTGAATCTGGGATATAAGAGCAATGTCACCTTGGATTTGTCTATTGATACGCTTACGCCGATTTTGGGCAGGAGCATCTTAATTAAGAATGGCAAAAAAGTAGTGGCGGACATTCCTGTCACTGCGGAGAGCTTTAAAGAAGTGACAGAAAACGGAAAGAAAGTGTTCCGGCATAATGTTACGGTTCCGGTTGGGATTTATGAAGTGGAGCTTCCAACGCCGCGAGAGGGAGGCTACCTCTCTGGCAATGAGTATCTGGTTGCGGCTAAGGGAGAGGTGCGCAAAGAGGTTGGATACACAAAGGTGCAGGGGAACCCGCTTTTAGAGGACATCAAGGTCAGAATGTTAGGCTTGGGCAATTGGGAAGTCGCATCTTTGATGTTGGATACGGGAAATCATAAAATTTCTTGCAAGATCAATCCGGGTCAGCCTCATTCCAGTTTTGGAGAGACTTATATTGGCATTCGGATTTTGTCCGAAACCGGGGAGGAATTGTTCCAACGGAGTTTGGGTGGAAATACGAATGCAGAAGCATTTGAAGGCAGCTTCGATTTTCCGGAAGGGGCTAAGCTGGAGCTTTACCATAGGGAAAGCGGGCAGAGGATGAGCTTTATGAGTCAGACTACCAAAAAAGATTTGGTAAGTTATGACTTGGGTTCGGGAAAAAGATCCGCCACCTATGTCATGACGGACAAAGGCCTGATGCGGGAGAGCTATAGCCAGAATGACACTGAGGTGCCAGACTCGGCATGGAATGCGGCGAAGCAAATGAACGTCTATGAATCTGTGTTAAATGCCTATTCCGATTATGTCATGGAGAATATGTCCTTGAGTGATGTGGAGTCAGATGGCAAATTCCAAAACATGAAGCAGACGATTCGGATCGCATATGAGCTTTTGGATGACGCGGCGAAGGCGCGGTATGACGCAGTGTATGGGCGGCTGATTGGGAAGGAGCCGAAGCTCTATGGGTATGAGAAGATAGAGGCTTTGACGGCGGTGGCAGATAACAGTCAGAATGGCCATGGCCCAGAAAATGCCCTAGACAATAATATAAGTACGATGTGGCATACGGCTTGGAACACTAATAATGATGATATGATTTCAACCGGGAGGAATAAATATACAATTACGCTTCCAAAGAATATGGATGTAGGAAGATTGGATTATGTGCCAAGACAGGACAGTGAGAATGGCAGGATTCTTTCTTTTGCGTTATATGGCAGCCCTAGTGAGACAGGGGAGGATTTTACAGAAATTTCTTTGGGTCCAAATGAGTGGACGAAAGATAAAACGACAAAGACGGTGTTGTTTGATGCGAAGAATGTAAGACGTATCAGGATAGTGGCGCTGTCCACAGCAGGAGCCGCAGCAAACAAGAATATTTCTGCTGCAGAATTCTATCTCTACGAAAAGTATGAGAAGAAAATGCCATCCAGCTACCTAAGCGACATGACGCTTGGCGAATGGGACGCTTCTGTCGTAAAGGATACGACGAAGAAGAATGTGACGGTTCCGGCGGGAGTTTCGATTACGGCGGATTTGATTGGAAAAGAGTTTGATGAGTTTGCAGCTAAAATGGCTGTAAAAGGCATTGCTGCAAATGAGAACGCGACGGTGAAGGTTTACGGCGACAGAAAGCTGATCCATCAGTTTGACACTTCGACAGGGGATGTTGAAAAGATGCTTTTGCTGGACATTGCGGGCATCCGAATGTTAAAAGTAGAAGTTTCGGGGGCGGCTGGCGCAAAGGTGACGCTGTCAGACGCGAAATTCAGAAATCAGGCGAATAAGGATCAAGTCTTCCTGGTTTCGGGCGATCAGGCGGTTCTGTCTGAAAATGTAGCGCTTGTGCAGGAGGATATCGGAAAAGCGGCATGGAGCTCATCTGCGTCGAACGTCGTCACTGTAGATGAATATGGCGTGATTACAGCCGTTGAGACAGGAGAGGCGACGGTTCGCGCTTCTTATGCCAATGAAGCGAACGATTTTTCCGGCAAGGTGACGGTGGAAGAAAGCCTGGAGAAGATTGAGGCCGCCATCATGCGGATCAAAGAAAGCAAAAAGACAGAGTTAAACGCGTATACGGACGAGGGCTCGTATGACGCGGCCGGGAAGGTGAAACGGTCAGAGGCGATCGCGGCCGGTGAGAAGGCGATTGACAAGGCAATGAACGTGTCCGGCATAGAGGCCGCGCTTCGCGCCGCCAAAGCGAATCTGGATCTGGTTGAGACGGTTGACCGCCTCGCATTGGAGGAATTGAAGAGGGCGAAGGATGAGGCGAAGCAAAAGCTGGACAATTATACGGACATTGACGACTATGTTCAGAGGGTCGAGCTAAAGAGGGCGATCGCGGCCGGGAAGGCGAACATAGACGCGCAGACGGACATTGCCGGCGTGAACGCCGCCCTACAGGCAGCGAGGGAGCAAATTGGAGAGATCGGGCTGGAGAAGAAGACGTTCGCTGTGAAGTTTATGAGCGATGGCGTGGAGGTGGAAAGCCTAAGGCAGGCCGTCACGATTCATGAGAAGGCGGAGGAGCCGACGAAGGAGATGCTGTATGACCTGCCGGAGAAGGCCGGCTATCAGTTTGACGGCTGGTATAAGGACAGCGCATTTCAAACGAAATATAATTTTAACCTGGCTGTGACAGGACTGGTCATTTTATATGCGAAATGGAATCAGATTCCTCCGGTTGAGCTGGAGGAGAATCAGCCTGTCATCCGTCCATCCAATGTGACTGCGACATCTGCAAGAAAAGCTGTTAAGCTGAATGCATATTTTGGAGACGATGTCGCTTCGGATGCGGTGATTACATGGAGCTCTTCGGATGAGGCGATCGCTAAGGTGGATCGGGCAGGAAATGTATATTTTGTAGCTACAGGCGACGTGACGATAACGGCCTCTGCACAGTCGAACACGGGTACAACAAAGTCGGCGACGGCGACGGTGAGCTTGCCAGACCGTTGTGTGGGGTATGAGGATTTGAGTGGAAAGGCGTGGGCAAACACACAAGAGGCGATTGGAGGCACCTACCCTGATGATGGTCCTGCGGCATACGCAGTGGACGGCAAGGAAAACACAAGATGGCACTCACGCTACAGCGGCGGGAAGTTTGTGGTCTCGAAAGATAACCCGGCAGTTCTTACCATAGAGTTTCCGAAAGACCTTTCGGAGTATGACAAGATTGAAGTAGTGCATCATGGCGGCGATAATGGGCATGTGAGTAAGTATCAATTGGTGACAGGGGATCAGTTTGACGCAAATGACCATGTTATCTTGAACAATGAGGCGTCTGGAATTCAAAAAGTTGAGAGCGGCGAGATTACACAGAATGTAGGAGGATCCGGCACAGAAACGCTTCAGCTTCCGTCAACTGCGAACAGCGGCGGAAAGTATGGGCATTATCTACAGATCCGTGTGCTGGAAGGAAATAACCAATATGCGGCGATCCGTGAGGTCAAGGCGCATTTGGATAAGGCGATCAAGGATGACGCAGCGGAGCAGGGCTATATGACGGCCAACGGGCAGATTGCTCAAAAGATCTCCGATTTGGACGCATTGGCGGAGACCGCAAAAACGAAGACAGAGAGCAACTACTCAAAGACTGCCTGGAACGCGCTGCAGAGGGCGATCGCCATGGCGAACGGAACCGTCCTGGAAGGGGCGACGTTAGACAGCTTATCGTCTGCGACGGAACGCCTGAATCAGGCGATGGCGATGACGCTGGCGGCAGAGGAGACGGAAAAGAAGAAGGAGCTTCAGAAACTGTATGATGAGTCGGCTTCGTATCAGGAAGAGGATTACACGGCGGGAACCTGGTCGGCATTTGAGAATGCCCGGACAGAGGCTCAGGCAGTCCTGGGTCAGAGCGGCGCTGCGCTCAATGCGATCGACGAGGCGCTGACGAAATTGCAGAAGGCGGCATCGTCCTTAATTCAGATGTATACCATCACCTTTAATTGGAATTATGAAGGGGCGAAGGAAGAGGTGAAGAAGGTGGCGGAAGGGTTCGCCCTGACAGAGCCGGCTCAGGCCCCGACAAGGAATCTGTATGTGTTCACGGGCGAATGGTATCGGGAGGCGAGCTGCCAGACGAAGTTTGACCTGGATGCGGAAAAAGCCTCGTCGTCCGTCACGCTGTACGCAAAATGGGTGAGCGAGGCGGAGAAAGAGCTTTCAGAGGCGAAGGAAAGCTTAATGGAAACGGTCGCGCAGGCACAGGGGCTGAAGCGGTCAGACTATACGCAAGAGGCTTGGACTGCGATACAGGAAGCGATTGCGGACGCCAACGCGGCGGACAGCCTGGAGGCAGTGGCGGCGGCCCGTGACAAGCTCGTTTTAGCAATGGCGGCCACAAAGGCAGAGGCTGCGAAGGAAACGTTAAGGCCCATTGTCACGGAAGCGGAGGCTTTGAAGAAGTCGGATTACACAGAGATCGCCTGGGGCGAGCTGCAGGACGCCATTGCGGTCGCGAAGGATGCGATCAGCGAAGGCGCGCTGGAGGATATCTTAGCGGCGCAGGAGAGGCTTGAGGCAGCCGTCGCGGACACAAGGGCGGCAGCGGAAAAGGAAAGCCTAAGCAAGCTGTGCGACAGCTATGAAGGCTATAACGGGTCGATCTATACTGCAGAGAGTTGGGAGGCGTTTGAGGCTGCCCTTAATGCGGCAAAGGCGGCGGTCCTGAATGAGGACGCATCTCTGGAGGAGATCCTGGCGGCAAAGGACGCGCTTGAGAAAGCGGCGGAGGGCCTCACGTTTGACCAGGGCGTGGAGACTGTGAGCGTAACATTTGACTGGAACGAGGAAAGCGGGGAAAAAGTAACAAAGACCGTATTAAAGGATGCAGTGATAAGCGAGGCAATCTTAAATGCCCTGAAGGCTCCAAAGAGGGAGGGCTATACGTTTACCGGAAAATGGTATACGGATCAGGGCTGCAAGGCAGAATTTAACCTAAAAGAAGAGAAAGCCACGGCGGATATGACGCTGTATGCGGGATGGGCCAAGGACGGCGCGGAGGAGCTGGAAGCGGCGAGAGAAGAGCTTCAGGCAGTATACGCGACGTATCAGGCGTATCAGAAAGAGCTGTACACCGCGGAAAGCTGGACGGCATTTGAAGCGGCCTTAAAAGCAGCGAAGGACGTGCTTGAGGACGCGGACGCGACATTGAAGGAAGTGACGGCGGCAAAAGAAGCATTGGAGGCGGCGGAGCAGAAGCTTGTCCGTGACGAGACGGTGACCACCGTGAAGGTGACATTTGACTGGAATTACGATGGCGCAAAGAAAGAGACGAGGGACGTAGTGAAGGATGACAGGATCGTCCCGCTTACCAATGCGCCAGCAAGGGAAGGCTACCGGTTTACCGAAAAATGGTACACAGAGAAGGCTTGCCAAAATGAGTTTGACTTTACCGCCAAAAAAGCGACGGCAGACATAACGCTGTACGCCGGATGGGAGGAGACGGCGTCAGATGAGCTAGAGACGGCCAAGGCTGAGCTGAATAAAGAGATTGAGAAGGCGCAGGCGCTAAACGAATCCGACTATTCACCGGAAGACTATCAGGCGCTGCAGGCGGCGATCGCAGAAGCGGAGGCGGCTGTTGAAAGCGGCACATTGGAGGCCTTGACGGCGGCGAGGCAGAAGCTTGCCGCAGCCATGGCGAACACGAAGGCAGCTAAGGCGAGGGCAGACCTAAAGTCACTGTGTGATTCATGTGAAGGAGAGGATCCGAACATTTACACGGAGGAAAGCTGGCAGGCATTCGCTGACGCATTGGACGCAGCCAGGGCATTGCTGGAAAATGCAGAAGCGACATATGAGCAGCTTTTGCAGATGAAGGAGACGCTTCAGGCAGCGAAAGATGGACTGACAGATAATCCTGACGTAGAGACTGTGACGGTGACGTTTGACTGGAACTATGAGGGGGCCGCAAAGGAGACGAGAAGGCTTGTGAAAGGCGGGCAGGTCACGCCGCTTACGAATGCCCCAGAAAGAGAAGGCTACACGTTCACCGGAAAATGGCATACAGAGGCAGAATGTGAGAACGAGTTTGACTTCACGGCGGGGAAGGCGACGGAAGGCCTGACGCTGTACGCAGAATGGGAAAAGAAGGACGCGCCGGACGTAGGGACCGCGACGGTGACGTTTGACTGGAATTATGAAGGAGCCGCAAAAGTGACGCAGACCGTGGAGAAGGGCAAGAAGGCCTCCGCGCCGGCTAACATCCCGATAAGGATAGGCTATACCTTCACTGGAAAATGGCATAAGGACGCAGAATGCACGGCAGAGTTTGTCTTTGCGGACGAGTCCGTTTGGGAGGACATGACGCTATATGCCGGCTGGAAGAAAGACTCGGATCCGGCTGTGACGCCAGACGGGCCGTCCCCAGAGAAGGAGAAGGCAGAGGAGAATGCGGACAAAGCCCTGGCGGAAGCGGCTTCGAAGGTGAATCTGTCGACAGATAAGAATAAGTACACCAGCGACACATGGCAGGCATTTGAGAGCGCGTACAAGAAGCTCCATGGCCTCACCCCGGAAGAGCGGAGCCAGATGTCCGCAGCGGAGCTGCAGAAGCTGGTAGACGCATTGCAGGACGCATTGAGTAAGCTTACGGAAGTCAAGGCGCCGGCGCCGGAGACAAAGCTGTCTAAAGTGAGCTTCTATTACAGCAAATATGAGATTGCAAAAGGCAAGACGCTTAACCTGATGAAGGAGATCGCGTCCATGGCCCCCGCAGACGCAAAGAATAAGACCCTGACGTTCCGTTCAGAAAAGCCTGGCGTAGCGACGGTAGACGCGGCAAAGGGCATTGTGAGGACGAACAAGAAGGCTGCAAAGAAGACGGCGGCGATCTCAGTTCTGAATGCGGACGGGACAGTTATTGGAAAAGTGAGCGTCAAGGTCATGGACGGCAGCGTGTCCAAGGTGAAGGCGAAGGGCAAGAAGAGCCTGACGGCCAAGGCGGGCAAGAGCGTCACGC
Organism: uncultured Roseburia sp.; assembly: GCA_947652855.1. Lineage (GTDB taxonomy): Bacteria > Bacillota > Clostridia > Lachnospirales > Lachnospiraceae > Roseburia_B. The sequence continues at coordinate 9,432 of CANTEO010000001.1, forward strand.
TGAAGGCGAATGTCACGACGAGGGGCAAGAAGCCAGTTAACAAGAAGCTGAAATGGACGTCCTCGAACACGAAGATTGCGACAGTGTCCACGAAGCTTGGGCTGACAATGAAGGTGAAGATCGCGAAGGGCGTGAAGAAGGGGAAGACCGTGAAGATCACGGCTACATCGACAGACGGGACGAACAAGAAGCTGGTGTTTAAGATTCGGATCAAATAATAGAGTTTGCGCAAGGAGGCAATAGCAGAGAATGAATGTTTTGGTGATTAACTGCGGCAGCTCCTCTCTGAAATACCAGGTGATCCACTCAGAGAGCGAGGAGGCGCTGGCAAAGGGGCTTTGTGAGCGTATCGGGATTGACGGGAGGCTGGTGTATCAGCCGAAAGGCGGAGAAAAGGAGATTACGGAAGCGCCTATGCCAACGCATACCGAAGCGGTGCGCATGGTATTGGACGCGCTGGTGAATGAAAAAACCGGGGTTCTCCATAGCTTGGATGAAATTGACGCAGTAGGCCACAGATTGGTGCATGGCGGAGAGAAATTCTCCGCCTCCACCCTGATTGACGAGGATGTGATTCGGGCGGTGGAGGAATGCTCTGACCTCGCGCCGCTTCATAATCCGGCGAACCTGATTGGCGTGCGCGCCTGCAAAGAGGTGCTGAAGGATGTGCCGATGGTGGGCGTGTTTGACACGGCGTTCCATCAGACGATGCCAAAAGAGGCATTTTTGTATGGCATACCATATGAATATTATGAGAAATACAAAGTCCGTAAATATGGATTCCATGGCACCAGCCATGACTTTGTCTCAAAGCGGGCGGCGGAGTTTTTAGGCAGGCCATACGGCGCATTAAAGACGGTTGTCTGCCATTTGGGAAACGGGGCGAGCGTCTGTGCGGTCTTAAACGGGAAATCCGTAGACACTTCCATGGGCCTCTCACCGCTGGAAGGGCTGATTATGGGCACGCGGTCCGGAGACATTGACCCGTCCGCAATTGAGTTTCTTGCAAAAAAGGAGGGTCTGGACATTGACGGGATCCTCAACGTGCTGAATAAAGAGTCCGGCGTATATGGCCTCTCCGGCGTGTCCAGCGACTTTAGGGATTTGGAGAACGCCGCGAATGAAGGGAATGAAAGAGCCAGGCTGGCGAGGGAAGTGTTCTGCTACCGCGTCGCAAAATATATCGGGTCGTATGCCGCGGCCATGAACGGAGTGGACGCGGTCTGCTTTACGGCGGGCCTGGGTGAGAACGACGGAAAGGTACGGGCGATGGTCTGCGGCTATCTGGGCTACCTTGGCGTAGAGCTGGACGATGCGGCGAATACGGTGCGGGGAGAGGAAAAGGTGATCTCTGCTCCGGGATCGAAGGTGTCCGTGCTTGTCATCCCGACGAATGAGGAGCTTGCGATCTGTAGGGAGACAGTCGCGTTGATACAGTAAGAGGCTCGCCGTAAGGCGGCCGGATGGATGCCGTAAGGCACAGGCAATTGCGCAGCTGCAGCCGCTTCGCCGTTCTTAAGGGAATGGCGAAGCGTGTTTCGCTGCGCAGTTGCCTGTCAATATAAAAAGGAGGAGAAAGAAAATGAAGTATTCCATTGAAGGGGAGCCGTTGCCAGTCGTGATTTGCGATTTGGAAGCCGGAGAAAAAATGATTACGGAAAAAGGGGCGATGTCCTGGATGTCGCCAAACATGAAGATGGAAACTGTTGGCGGCGGAATGGGAAAGATGTTTGGCAGGATGTTCAGCGGCGAAAGTATGTTTACGAACCATTATACCGCGCAGGGCGGGCCGGGGATGATAGCATTTGCGTCCAGTTTTCCGGGGGCGATCCGCGCGTTTGACATTTCCCCTAATCGTGACATTATTTGCCAAAAATCCGCGTTCCTTGCCTCTACGGCGGGCGTCACCATGTCGGTGTTTTTTCAGAAGAAGGTAGGCAGCGGCCTGTTTGGCGGAGAGGGCTTCATTATGCAGAAGCTGTCCGGGCAGGGCGTGGCGTTTGTGGAGTTTGACGGCTATATCAAGGAATATGAGCTGTCCCCCGGTCAGTCGATCGTTGTGGACACGGGGTATCTGGCGGCGATGGACGCGACCTGCTCTATGGAGATTCAGAAGGTTCCTGGCGTGAAGAATATGCTGTTCGGCGGCGAAGGGGTATTTAATACCGTGATTACCGGACCGGGCCGCGTGTTGCTGCAGTCGATGCCGATCGGTCAGATGGCGGGGACGCTGATCCCGTATTTGCCGTCCAAATAAGGAAGGGATGCGATGGCGTTACAGTTTATCCTGGGCAATTCCGGCAGCGGAAAAACCTCTTATATTCAAAATGAATTGATCCGGCTGGCGAAGGAGAGCCCAAAGAAAAGCTTTTTCATGATTGTGCCGGAGCAGTTTACGATGCAGACGCATCGAAAGCTGGTAGAGCTGCATCCCGGGCACAGCCTTTTCAATATTGACGTGCTTAGCTTTGGGCGGCTTTCGCACCGTGTGTTTGACGAGCTTGGCGGCGTAAGCCGCCAGGTTTTAGAGGAAACGGGAAAGAGCCTGATTTTGCGCCGCGTGGCGCAGGAAAAGGCGCAGGAGCTGACCGTATTAAAGAAGAATATGACAAAAATGGGCTACATCGGCGAGGTGAAGTCACTGATTTCCGAGTTGGCGCAGTATAGCGTAACGCCTTCGCAATTGCGCGAGGCGGCAGAAAAGCTTCCGAAAGGAAGTTTTTCTTATAAGCTAAATGACGTGACGGCGATGTACCAGGGCTTTTTGGAGTTTATGGAGGGGCGGTTTACGACAGCCGAGGAGACGCTCTCGCTGCTTTCGGACGTGGTGGGTCAGTCGGCCCTGTTAAAGGGCAGCGTCATTGCGTTAGACGGCTTTACTGGATTTACGCCTCTGCAAAGCCAGCTTTTGAAAAAGCTGCTTGCCGTGTCGGGGCAGATGTATGTCACGGCGACGATGGACGTGCGGGAAAGCCCCTATCGCTGCGCGGGCGTCCATGAGCTGTTTTACATGAGCAAAAAAATGGTGAGGTCGCTGCAAAAGATGGCGGATGCGCTGCATATTCCGGTGTCGGAGCCAATTTTTTTGGGGCATACGGAGAAAAGCCGCTTCGCTTCTTCCGGCGCGCTCTTTTTTTTGGAGCAAAATCTGTTTCGCAGCCCGAAAGATAGGCATGCCTTGCCAAAGGAAGATGCCGCAATACAGATCAGCAGCTTAAAGGGCCCAAGGGAGGAGTTTCACTGCGCGGCCAGGGAGATTGCGCGCCTGGTGCGCGTGAAGGGCTACCGTTACAGGGAGATCGCGATTGTCTGCGGAAATCTGCCCGGATACGTCAATTATGCCAAGGAGGTATTTGCGGAATACCGGATCCCGCTGTTTATAGATCAGAAGACGACAGTGGCGTACCATCCGTTTATAGAGTTTTTGCGGGCCGCGCTTGAGGTCGTGCTGCATGACTTTTCCCAGGACGGCGTGTTTCGCTATTTGCGGAGCGGATTGTCCGGGATTTTGCGGGAAGACGTGGACCGGTTGGAGAATTACTGCCTTGCGGCGGGGATACGGGGATACCGGAAATGGAAGGAGCCGTTCTGCTATCTGCCCAGGGGGTATGAGGAGGAGAGCCTTTCGGCTTTGAATGAGACCCGTAAAAAGGTGATGGATGCGTTTGAGGGGCTTTATGCGTCCTTGAAGGAAAAAGGGATTACTGTGGAAGGGCAGACGATGGCTTTTTACCGCTTTATCCGGGAGAGGGACGCTCAGATGTGGCTCAAGCGCAAGGAAGAGGCGTATACGGCGGCCGGAGATTTGAAAAACGCGAAGGAATACGCGCAAATCTATCGGATCGTGATGGATCTGCTTGACAAGCTGGTGGAGCTGTTGGGGGATGAGGCCATGAGCCTGAAGGAATATGCCGCCATCCTGGACGCGGGCTATGAGGCGGCCAAGGTGGGCATCCTCCCTCCGGGCTATGACAGGGTTGTGTTCGGGGACATTGAGCGGACGCGCCTCGAGGATGTGCGGGCGTTATTTTTCGTTGGCATAAACGACGGCGTGATCCCCAAAAAAGAGGGGGAGGGCGGCATCCTTTCCCAAGTGGAGCGGGAGGCGCTGGGCAAGCTTGACCTGGAGCTTGCGCCTTCGGTGCGGGAGAGGGCGTTTATGCAGAAATTTTATCTGTACCTGAGCCTGACGAAGCCGTCAGAACGGCTCTATCTGTCTTATGCGCGGGTGGACGGGGAAGGGAAGGCCCTAAAGAGCGCCTATCTGATCCATACGATCGTAAAGATGTATGAGAACCTTTCTGTGCGCGAGGTGGAGGAGGAGCCGTTTCTTGCGCGCATCGTGACGCCGGAAAATTCCAGGGAGCTTTTTGTAACGGGCCTTACGAGCGCCGCGGAGTGGGCGCGTGAAGGAAAAGAGGAGGAAATTTCGCACTGGGCGGCGCTCTGCCGCTGGTATGAGGCGCAGGGGTTTTGGAAAGAGGAGGCGCTTCGCCTGATTGACGCGGCGCGTTTTCGGCATACGGACACGCCGATCTCCTCAGCGGTGACCCGGCTTTTGTACGGGACGGTTTTGGAAAACAGCGTGACAAGGCTGGAGGCGTTCGCCGCCTGCGCGTTCTCTCATTTCCTGTCATACGGCCTGCGCCTAAAGGAACGGGAGGAAAGCGGGTTTTATGCGGTGGATATGGGCAATGTGTTCCATGAGGCTCTGGAGCGCTACGCAAATGGCATGAAGGAGCGGAAGCATAGCTGGTTCACGATCACGGAGGAAGAGAGCGACGCGCTGATTGCAGAGGCCCTGGAGCAGACGATCCTGGCGAATCACAATCTGGCCCTGTTTGAGACGGCAAGGAGCCAGTACGCCAAAGAGCGGATGGGGCGTATATTAAAACGGACGGTGGGCGCGCTTCTGCATCAGGTAAGGCAGGGCAAATTCACGCCGGATTCCTTTGAAGTCTCGTTTTCCAATGCGGAGGATCTACAGTCGGTGAACTTTCGGCTAAGCGAGGAAGAGAAGATGCGCCTTAGGGGCCGCATTGACCGAATCGACACCTATCAAAAGGACGATACGCTTTATGTCAAGGTCATCGACTATAAATCAGGCGGCACAAGCTTTCAGTTCCTCAATGTCTATTATGGCTTACAGCTTCAGTTAGTCGTCTATATGAACGCCGCGCTGGAGATGATGAAAAAACGGCATCCAGGGAGTGATGTGGTTCCGGCGGGCATTTTTTATTATCATGTGAACGACCCGCTGGTGGAGGCGGAGGAGGCGCTTAGCGAGGATGAGCTGCGCAAGAGGATTTTTAAGGAATTGAAGCTGAACGGCGTCGTCAATGAGGACAGGGAGGCGTTGGAGGGGCTGGACGGATCGCTTAGGGAAGGCGGCGTTAGCTCGGACGTCATTCCGGTCGGGTTGAATAAGGACGGCTCCCTGAAAAAAACGTCGAAGACGATGTCGGCGAAGGACTTTGCGGCCATGTCCGCCTATGTCAATGAGACAATCCTGCGCCTGGGGCAGCGCATGACGTCGGGGGAGGCTTCCGTCTCCCCCTATGCGCTTGCGGAAAAGACAGGCTGCGATTATTGTGAGTTCCGTTCGGTCTGCCAGTTTGACCCCAGGCTGCCCGGATTTGCGTACCGCAGGTTAGAGGAATTGTCGAAAGAGGAGCTTTTGGAGCAGATGAGGGGAGAGGAGGGGCCATAAGCATGGAATGGACGAACGAGCAGGAGCAGGTCATTACATTGCGCAACAGGAACATCCTGGTGTCCGCGGCCGCAGGCTCCGGCAAGACGGCGGTTTTAGTGGAGCGCATCATAGGGAGGATCTTGGAGGAGGCGCATCCGGCGGATATCGACGCTATGCTGATTGTGACGTTTACGTCCGCGGCGGCGGCCGAGATGCGGGAGCGGATTGGCGCGGCCATTGAAGCGGCGCTTGCCCTTGACCCGTCAAACAGCCACCTGATCCGCCAGGCGACCCTGGTGCATCATGCGCAGATTACGACGATCCACAGCTTTTGCTTAAGCCTGATCCGCGATTATTTTCATCAGGTGGATTTGGAGCCTAATTTTCGGATCGCGGAGGAAGGGGAGCTGAATCTTTTGCGCGAGGACGTGATGGCGGAGGTTTTGAACCGGAATTATGAAGCAGCGGAGGAAGAGTTCCTGCAATTTGTGGAATGCTTTGCGGCCGGGAAAAATGACAAAGGGCTTGCAGAGATGGCGCTTTCTTTGTATCGGTTCGCAATGAGCTATCCCTGGCCGAAGGAGTGGCTTAGGGAGGCGGCGGGCCAGTATCAGTTTTCTGATTTTGAAGAGCTTCTAAAGAGGCCCTGGATGGAGTCTTTGAGGCGTTATCTGCGCCGGATGTTCCTTTGCCTGCATGAGATGGCGAGGGAAAACGTCAGGCTGACGGAGCTTACTGACGGGCCGGCCTATTTGTGCAAAACGGCGGAGGCTGACGCGGAGGCGGTTTTGCTCCTTGCAGAGGCAAAAAGCTATCAGGAGATGGCGCGCGCGATTGGCGCGCTTACGTTTGGCAGGCTTCCGTCAAAGCGCGGGCATGAGGGCAGCGAGGAGCTGTTGGAGCAGTTTAAGGGCCGGCGGGAGAAAATGAAGGACACGGTAAAAAAGATAAAGGCGGATTTTTTTTCCGTGGGGGAAAAAGAAATCATGGAGCGGCTTGCCGGGATGGCCCCTGCGGCGAAGACGCTGGCGCGGCTGACGGAAGAATTTATGGACGCGTTCGACGCGAAGAAGCGTGAGAAAAATATCCTGGACTTTAACGACCTGGAGCATTTTGCGCTGAAGATTTTAATTCAGGAGGATACAAAGGAGCCGACTGAGGCGGCAAGGCAATGCCGAACGCGTTTCGTGGAGGTGATGGTCGATGAGTACCAGGACAGCAACCTGGTGCAGGAGAGCATCGTGCGCGCGGTGTCGGGCGAAGACGACGGAAGAAACAACCGCTTTATGGTCGGGGATGTAAAGCAGAGCATTTATCGGTTCCGCCTGGCCCGGCCGGATCTGTTTATGGAAAAATATGACGCTTATACGACAAAAGAGTCCGCCTGCCAAAAGGTGGAGCTTTCTAAAAATTTCAGAAGCCGAAAAGAAACGCTTGATTTTACGAACCATATCTTTTACCATATTATGAAAAAGGATTTAGGCAATGTCGAGTATGATGAGGCGGCCGCCCTGTACCCTGGCGCCGCGTATGAGGAATGCGACGGCATGGAGGCGGAGATCCTGCTTGCGGACACAGCGGAAGAGCTTCTGTGCGACGCGGGGCTTTCCGACCCGGTTCGGCTTGAGGCAGAACTTGTGGCGTCTAGGATCCGCAGGCTGGTGCGCAGTCAGCAAGTCACGGATAAAAAAAGCGGCGCGCTGCGGGCGGCGCGGTATTCGGACATTGTGATTTTGCTGCGCGGCTTTGGAAAGCACGCGGACGTCTTTCAGGAAGTGTTTGAGCGGAAAGGCATTCCGGCGCACGCGTCCCAAAGGACGGGATATTTTCAGGCACTGGAAGTGCAGACGGCGTTGAGCCTGCTTCGGATTTTGGACAACCCAAGGCAGGATATCCCGCTGGCGGCTGTGATGCGCTCCCCGATCGGCGGCTTTTCGGATGAGGAGCTGGCGCTGTTAAAGGCGGAGGGCCAGGGGCGCCCGTTTCACTGCTGCGTGCTTGAGCCGGAAGGGGAAGGGCCAAGCGGCGAGCTTTCTTTGAAATTAGAGGAGTTTGCCGCAAAGATTGACGCTTACCGGGATCTTGCGGCGGAGCTTCCGGTGCATGAGCTTTTGTGCCGCCTTTTGGAGGAGACGGGCTATGCCCGCTATGTCGCCGCGCTGCCTGCGGGGGAGCGCCGGAGGGCGAACCTGGAGATGCTGTTGGAGAAGGCGTGCGCCTATGAGAAGACAAGCTACCGGGGCTTATTCCATTTTATCCGCTATATGGAGAAGCTGCAGAAATATGAGGTGGACTACGGCGAGGCGGAGACGGTGAGCGAAAATGCCAACGCCGTGCGGATTATGACGATCCATAAGAGCAAGGGCCTGGAATTTCCGATCGTGTTCTTGTGCGGAGCCGCAAAGCAGTTTAACCGCACGGACGCAAGGAGCCGCATGGCAATTCATCCTGACCTTGGGATTGCGTTTGACTTTATCGACCCATTGCGCCGCGTCCGCTGCGCCACGCTATACAAAAAAGCAGTTGCAAAGCAGATTGAATTGGAAAATTTAGGGGAAGAGCTGCGAATTCTCTACGTCGCCTTAACGCGGGCGAAGGAAAAGCTGGTGATTACAGGGGTGACGAAGGAGATAGGGGAGAAAGTAGAAGCCTTCCGCAGGAGCGGCAGGCCGGGGGAGGCGGTTCCTTTTTTGGACAGGGCGAAGGCAAATTCTTTTTTGGATCTGCTGCTTGGCGCGGCTTTTGCCGGAGGCGAGGAGGGGAAAATCCAGATCGTAGGCTTAGGCGACTTGATATTGGAAGAGACGGAAAGCCAGTGGGAGGAGACGGAGGGCCTTGGGCTTCTGCTTTCCCAGGTGGGCGTTCTCGATGAGAAAGCGGATGCATATGTGAAGGAGCGGCTTTCTTATCAGTACCCGGCCCTTTCCGACACGACAAGGAAGGTGAAGTATTCGGTGTCGGAGCTAAAGCACAGGGCGATCGCGTCGGTGTTTGAGGAAGAGGAGCAGTTGGAGCTTCCGTTTCCGCAGGAGGAGGTCATTCCATATGTGCCGCGCTTTGCGGGCGGGGAGGATTCCTTAAATCAGGGCGCGCTGCGCGGGAGCGCGATGCACCGGGCCGTGGAATGCCTTCCGGTGGAGCGTTTGGCGCAAAGCGGCTCTTTAGAAAGAGATCTTGAGGCTTGGCTTTTTCGCCTGGTAGAGGAGGGTCGGCTCTCGCAAGAGACGCACGCGCTTCTTCGAAAAGACAAGCTGGCCCGTTTTTATCAGTCCAAGCTTGCCGCGCGCATGAAGGCGGCGAAAGAGAGGGATGAGCTGTATTTGGAGCGTCCCTTTGTCATGGGGCGAGCCGCGGATGAGATTGAAGGCACAGGCAGCGGCACAATGGTCTTAATTCAGGGGGTCATCGACGCGTTTTTTCTGGAAGACGGGGAGATTGTGCTGGTGGACTATAAGACGGACATGGTGCGAAAAGAGGCGGAGCTGATCTTGCGGTATGAGAGGCAGCTTGCGCTCTATCAGCAGGCGCTTGAGTGCAATTTGGGGAGGAAAGTAAAGGAAAAGCTGATTTATTCTTTTTCTTTGGACAAAACTGTTGTATTATAAGGAGTAGGCATGAAGATTATTTTGGCATCGAAGTCTCCGAGGCGCAGGGTGCTTTTGGAGCAGATTGGAATGAAGTTTGAGGTCGCCCCGGCTCAGGGGGAGGAAGAGACGCGCTTTGTCAGGCCGTGGGAAGCCGTGATGGATTTGGCCGCGCAAAAGGCGAGGGAAGCCGCCACGGGGCGCGACGGCTTAGAAGAGACGGTATTAGTGATTGGGGCGGATACGGTCGTGGCGCTTGGGGATGAGATTTTAGGCAAGCCCAAGGATGAAGAAGACGCGTACCGTATGCTTTCGCTTTTGCAAGGGACAAGCCATAAGGTGTACACCGGGGTCTCACTGCTCCTTTTGGAAGGGGAGTTTTTAAAATCCCATATTTTTTATCGGGAGACAGAGGTTGTGATGCATCCCATGAGCGAGGAGGAGCGGCGTTGGTACATCGGGACCGGGGAGCCGTTTGATAAGGCGGGAGGCTACGGGATTCAGGGCAGGTGCGCGGTTTTCATCCAGGAAATCCGGGGGGATTACAACAATGTCGTTGGCCTTCCGGTCGCGGGAATTTATCAGGAGCTGAAAAAGCTTGGAATTGAAATGGATGACTTATGTGAATAAATAGAGGGGGATTTAGGTTATGGATCAGTATGATGACGTATGTTTGGAAGTGTTTTTGAAAAAGCAGGCTCAGCTTTTTTCGGAAGAGGTGGCTTCGAATCTGGAAGAGGCGGAGGCGTTTTTGGAAGACTGCATGGCAGTTGTGTGCAAGAATTTGAAAGAAGTGAGAGAATATTTTGAAGAGTCCGGGATGGACGCCGCGGGCCTTGACAATCAGGAGTTAGAGGATGCCAGTGAGGTGTTTCCGTTGCCGGACGGGAGATACTTAGTAGTGGAAGGGTAAAAGAGGCGGATGGGCCTTGCGCCTGCCGCAGGACGTTAGGAAAAGCAGAAGCGGAGAACAGGCGCCTCTTTGCCGTTCATAAGAATACGCAGATGGAGTACATATGAAAAGAAGGACAGGAACGATATGGATTGCGGCGCTGCTCTGTTTTGGCCTGCTTGGCGGGTGCGGGCGCATTGCCATCATGGGCAGCCTTGGAAGTCAGGATGTGTTTCGCATCGGGGATAAGTACTGTGACCTGACGGAGGCAAAAGTATATCTTGCCAATTACCAGAATATCTATGGAAAAAGCTATGGGATTGATTTATGGGAGCGAAAGTTTAAAGAGAGGGAATTGAAAGAATACATAAAGGAAGTCTCCCTTTCTGAAATGACGAGGGTGGCGTGCATGGACTTGCTGGCGGAGGATCAGGGGATTGCCCTCACCAAGGAAGAAAAGCAGGCGGTAAAAGAGGCGGCGGGAGAGTATTACCGTTCGTTAGGCGAAGCGGAGCTTTCGTATACCGGAGCGTCAGAAGCGGACATTGCCTCAATGTATGAGGATTATGCGCTTGCCCACAAGGTGTACCGTTCCCTGACCGTGGGCGTGAACGAGGAGGTCAGCGACGATGAGGCCAGGATCATGGAGGCAATGCAGATTTACGTCAAGAAGAAGAAGGAAGTAAGGGAAGTGAAGGCGAAGCTGGCGGCAGGGGAGGATTTTGCCGCCGTGGCGAGCAACTACAATCAAAAGGCCGAGACGGAGCTTGTCTTTGGCAGGGGGACGCTGCCGGAGAAAGTGGAGAAGGCGGCGTTTGACCTGGACAATGGCGAGGTTTCCGAATGCGTCGAGGCGGAAGACGGCTTTTACTTTATCAAATGCATCAACAAATTTAACGAGGAGCTGACGGACGCGAATAAGTCCAATATTGTGGAGACGCGGGAAAAGGCGGCGTTTGACGACGTCTATGAGGAATTTGTGGGAGGCCTTACGTCTAAGCTGAATGAGGGCGTATGGGAGGATGTGACGCTTGTGACGGATGGCAGCATTACGACAGACGGCTTTTTTGACACGATTGAAGGCGCAATGGAGAAGTGACCGGCATATAGTAATAAAAAAACGGGTAGCAGTATGGAAATTTATGTTGTGAAGGCAGGGGATACAGTAGGCGGGATTGCCGCTTCGTTCGGCGTGCCGGCCGAAAGCGTCATTTACGTCAATCAGCTGTCGTTTCCAGATGCTTTGGCGATTGGCCAGGCGCTTTTGATTCCGACGCGCGGCGCGTCTTCTGATGTCCCTGCCGCCCGGGTCAATGGGTATGCGTATCCTTATATTGACGACTGGACGTTGCGCCAGACGCTGCCCTACCTTACGGAATTGTCGGTGTTTTCTTATGGCTTTACGACAGAGGGGACCTTAATCCCTCCGGCCCTGGACGACGCATGGATGATTGAGGCGGCGTATGCATATGGGACGCTGCCGATTTTAACGCTTACGCCGTTTGGGGAAGACGGTCAGTTTAACAATTACCTGATTCACAGGGTCGTCCAGTCAAAAGAAGCCGCTGCGGATCTGGTGACGGAGCTTACAGAGGCCGTGCTGGCGAAGGGCTATGCCGGGGTGGACATTGACTTTGAGTATATCCTTGCGGAAGACAGGGATGCGTTCACTTCGTTTGTCTGGCAGGTGGCCGACGCAATGCGCAGGATTGGAAAGCAGACGTCTGTGGCGCTGGCGCCCAAGCAGTCCGCGGATCAAAAGGGCCTTTTGTATGAAGGCAAGGATTATCGGGGACTGGGCGAGGCGGCGGATTATGTGCTTTTGATGACATATGAATGGGGCTATACGTATGGCCCTCCTATGGCGGTCGCGCCGATTTTTCAAGTGAGGAAAGTCGTTGATTATGCAGTGACGGAGATTCCCAGGGAGAAAATCCGCCTGGGCATCCCGAATTATGGCTATGACTGGCCGCTGCCTTTTGAGCAGGGCGTGACAAAGGCCAGGACGATTGGGAATGTGGAGGCGGTGCAGATTGCCGTGTCAAAGGGAGCGGAGATTTTGTTTGATGACCGCGCCATGTCCCCTTATTTTACCTATGCAGAAGACGGCATTTCCCATGAGGTGTGGTTTGAGGACGTGCGGAGCATGCAGGCGAAGTTTGACTTGATGAAGGAATACGGCTTGAACGGAGCCGGGTACTGGCAGATTATGCGGCTGTTCCGGGCGAATTGGCTGCTTCTTTCCGGGCAGTTTGAGATTGTGAAGCAGACGGGGTGAGCCTGACTGCGCGGCGCGATGTCAGGGAGTGACAGGCGTGGAAAAGATTTTTTCGATGTATGGGCTGTATTGGAATAGAAATGGAATGGACTTTGCGTACAAGTTGTGATATGCTTTTGCTGTAGCGATGCAGTGGCGGCATAAAGAAAGCGGGTGAAACCTATGTCATTAGAAGAGCAAAAAGAAGTGGCGATTAATAGATACGTAGATTTGATGCGGATAAAAGCGCATGAGACAGGCGAAAACAAAGAGCTTGAGTATCAAATAAAGGTAGCGAAAGTAAAGCTGGCCAGCTTTGGCATTGATTATTCGGAGCTTGAATTCTAAAAATATGTGGCTCGTATCACAAAATCCAGGCGTAAAGTCCATTGCATTGTTAAGGGCTTTACGCCTTTTTGATTGACTGGGGCAAACACAGGAATGTTGCTATTTTTCCTGTGTTTTGGTATGATAGTGGCATTATGGCTAAAAGAGGAGGCATTCGTTTATGGCACAGTCAATCGGGCAGAAATTTACGCCCCTTTCATTATTGAAATTTACCTTGCCGTCTATGGTGATGATGGTGTTTATGTCGCTTTATATGGTGGTGGACGGCGTGTTCATCTCCCGCTTAGTGGACAGCAGCGCGCTTTCGGCGGCAAATATCGTGTATCCGGCCGCGAGCGTCTTGATCGCCGTGGGGGTTATGCTTGCGGCGGGCGGGAGCGCGGTTGTGGCGAAGGAGATGGGGGAAGGGAAGGAGGAGGCGGCGAGGGGGGACTTTACGTTTCTGGTCGTGACGGGGCTTGTGATTTCTGTCCTGTTTACCGTTTTCACGGCTTTTTTTTGTACGCAGATCTCCTATGCCCTAGGCGCGAGCGACGCCTTGATACAGGATTGCAACGCGTATTTAAAGACGATCATGTATTTTGCCCCGGCTTCTATGCTTCAGATGATTTTTCAATCCTTTTTTGTGGCGGCGGGAAAGCCGAATCTGGGGTTGTTGGTCACAGCGCTGGCAGGCGTCGCCAATGCCGTGCTGGATTATGCGCTAATGGGCGTAATTGGAATGGGGATTGAGGGCGCGGCCATCGCCACGGGGCTTGGGCAGCTCATTCCGGCTGTTGTGGGGATTTTGTATTTTGGCTTTGGGAAGGGGACGCTTCGTTTTGTGAGGTTTCGCGCTGATTTTTTGAAACTGGGGCAAGCCTGCTTCAATGGCGCGTCGGAGATGGTGACGAACATTTCAAATGCAGTGGTGACGTTTCTTTTTAATGTGATTATGATGCGTCTGGCGGGAGAGCATGGCGTGGCGGCCATTACAATTATTTTGTACGGGCAGTTTCTGTTCAATTCTCTGTATATGGGATTTTCCATGGGAACCGCCCCGATCATCAGTTATCATTTTGGGGCGCAGAATGAGAAGGAGCTTAAGAATGTGACGGGCATCTGCCATAAATTTGTCGTTCTGTCTTCTGTCGTGGTGACGGCTCTCTCGTTTTTTCTGGCGGACGCCGTCGCCGCTGTTTTTGTGACGAAGGGCAGCCCGGTGTATGAAATGGCGGCCCATGGGTTTTTGGTGTTCTCCATTTCGTACCTGTTCAGCGGGTATAATATCTTTACGTCCTCCTATTTCACCGCGCTCTCTGACGGCAAGACTTCCGCGGTGATTTCATTTGCCAGGACGTTTGTGTGCATCGTCGCGTCGCTTCTTTTGCTGCCGGAGGCGTTGGGGGTCACGGGAGTTTGGCTTGCGATCCCTGTGGCCGAGCTTGCGTCAGTTGGCCTTTGTATGTTCTGTAAAAAGAAGGGGCCGACGGTCCTGTGAATGGCAATGTTTCCTACTGGCCTTTTGAAGAAGAACGTGCGGGGCGAAACATCAATAAAACTAGTAGAATCAGGGCATTCCGCAATTCAGTAAAGGCAAGTTCATAAAGGCGGGAAGTGGATTTGGCAATATTTGAAAAACAAAATATAAGGCGGGAACGCAGAGGGGAAAGGATTGCAGTGCGCAGTCCTTTTTCGTTGCAGCTATAAAGCAAAACCGGAAGGAGGGCATGGAAATATGGCAAATTTAACAAAACCTATTCCATATAAAAACTTTGTATAAGGAAAATATTTTGCAAAATAAAAAAATTATGTAACCTTTGAGGATATTATGCGACTTATAGAATAGACAGGGAGAAACTCTTGCAAGAATGTCCATGTTTCATAAGTTAGACGGAGGTGTATGGTGAAAGACACAGAAATTATTGATTTATTCTGGGAAAGGGATGAATCAGCGATACAGGAGCTGAGAAGCAAATATTTTGGATACTGCTATAAAATCGCATGGAATCTTTTAGAAAACCGTGAAGACACGGAGGAATGCCTGAATGATACATGGTTTGCGGCATGGAGGCAGATGCCTCCCCACAGGCCGGATGTACTGTCTGCATTTGTCGGTAAAATAACGAGAGGGTTTGCAATTGATTCTTTCCGGAAAAGGCAGGCGGCCAAGCGGGGTGTGCCGCATGGGGATGATGTCTGCGGCGAAACGGAGGGGCTGAATTTTTCCTATATGGTCGACGAGCAGATGGCTGAAAAGGAACTGGTAAGGGTGATAGAGGTGTTTTTATTGAAGCTTCGGGAAGCGGACAGGGATATTTTTATCCGACGGTATTGGTATCTGGATTCTATAAAAGAAATCGCAAAACGGCATGGGGTGACAGAGGGATGCGTGAAGACAAATTTGTGCAGGAACCGTAAAAAACTTTACCGTATGCTGAAGCAGGAGGTGTTGATTTGAAGCAGGAGTTTGATTTTTTAAGGGAATTTGGGGAAATTGATGAAAGCCTTGTGGAAAATGCAGGAAGGGAATGGAACAGGAAAAAATATGGCGTATTTCAACTATACAGCAGGAAAATTGCTGGCGTCGCCATTCTTGCAATGATTTGCATTGCGGCAATGAGCAATTCCAGAGTGCAGGCCGCAGTAAGGGAATTTACTACGAAAATTGGCGAGATATTAGGGTTTGCAAAAGATTTGTCCCCTTATGCAGAAATGATTGATCAGACGCAGACGAAAAATGGAATATCCCTGACGTTAAAAGAGGTGATTTTAGACGACCGGGTACTGATGGTATCTGTGCATACAGATTTTGAAGGGGAAAATGGAGGGGCGCTATGGGTGAATGATGAAAAAACACGCATTAATGGGCAGCGGCATATGGCATACGAGAGCCTGGGATCGGATGGATTGGATACGGATACATTCAAGCCGGAATGGGATATGGTTCTGGTACAGGTTTATGAAGACCAGATTTTGCCGAATGGCGATGTGGACGTGCATCTTGTGTTGGAAGGCGTAAAATGGGAAGAGCTTGGGGATGCGGCTGCCCTGCCGGATGCTTATGAAGAGAAGCCGACAGAATTTATATACGATTTTGTCATCACTTCGGAGGAATTGAAAGCGAAGACGGTAAAGCAAAAGCTTGACGTTACGGTTGGCGTATCCAGTGAAGAAAAAAAGAACCTTACGTTGAAGGAGCTTACCATGAACGACTTGTACTGCCGTATCATAGCAGAAGGAGCCGCATGGGATGACGACTGGCCAAATCAGTATGCGCTGAAGCTCAAAGGAACGGACAGTTTTGGGAATCCTGTCAGCCTTGAGGGAGGCAGGTTCCTGTCAGAGAATGAAATGCTGTTTGCAACAAACTTTCTGGGAGACTATGAATCGGGTGAGGCAATTGAAGATGATGAGTTTCAACTGTCTGTCCCAGATAAGGATTGCGGCTATCTGGATCTGCAGCTGTATGAGCGGAAAATGATCTGGGAGGGAGCGGAAGAAATGGAAGAAAACCTGGATGAAGGGGAAGAAATTTATGAACAGGAGTTAGCCGAAGCGTGGGAAAAATATGCTGAAGACGAAAACTATGGATGGGAACCGGTGGGAGAGCCGTTCCGTATTGCAATTACACATACAGGAGGGATGACAGATGATGAGAATTAAAAAAATGATATTGTGTTTATTGGCAGTGGGCCTGATGGGAAATATGATAACGCCTGTATATACAATGGCAAAAGAAAGCCCTGCGTCTTCTGAATTGTACAGCTCCTACGTTCCGGGGGAAGAAAAACCGGAGGAAAATGATATAGCCACAGAGGATGCGCCGGATTTCAAAGGAACCCAAGTAAAAAGCAAGCCGAAAATCAGCGCAAAGGACCGAAGAAGCATCCAAAAGATGTGCGGTTATTTTTCAGATTATCTTGGTTATAGCGTAGGCAGGCAAAAAGCAGGGAAGTCTGTGTCACTGAATTTTAACAAACAGAAAAACCGTAAAAAAGCATTGGGGTTTATGCCGGATTTGCTATGTGCATGGGGGCTTGAAGATGCAGCGGAGTTTGTTTTTGGAAAAAAGGCGTCTGGAGCCATAACGGCTTATTATGTGGATTGGGGTGAAAACAAAAACATAATAAAAATAAGAAAAATAGGGGCAAAAGGAGAGAAAAAATACGAGGCGAAATTTGACCTGATTTATTACGACGGTATTAACAATGTAAAAACAAAGTTTGCAAATGGTGTGTTTTATTTGAAGAAGACAGGCAAAAATGATTTTGTCGTAACAAAATTAGAGGTAAAGAGGGAAATGGGCATTCATTTCAATATGCAGAAGGAAATATGTGGGCTTTACTAATATTTTTAAACAGGAGGGGCAGTGTAAAAATAAAATTTTGTGTAAAAAGCGGGAAGGCGAGGATATGACGTGAAAAAGAGATTATACCGCATTATATGTCTGGCCAGCATTATTTTAATTATGCTATGTTCATGCAAAAATCAGGGAAGTTCCGCCGAATTTCTAGACAGTGGGACGGTAGAAGATGGGAATGGAAGTGACCCTGCGGGCGCTGTTGATAGCAATGATTCCTTAATGACATTATGCGAACTGCCGGAAAGCGGGGAAGAAAAAATTGGAAACCGGATTCCGCAGTGGGTATCTGACGCAGAGCAGGCGCTTCCGATGCATGTTATGACATCAACAGACCTTGAAGAATTTAATGATTATGCAAAGAAGGTTTTCCCATCATTTTATGATGATGGGTGGACAAAGGAGCAGAGCGACCAGGTTTATCTGGGACAGGGAATCGAAATGCATCATCTTGACGATTCGGTAAGAGAATTAAGATCCGTTTATTATCCTGTCATTTTAAACGGAGTGGTTGTCAGCGTACTGGACGTATTTGAGGATTTATCCACGCACGAAATGACCTGGCAGGCAGGCCCGCAGTTGGCTAACCAGCTAAACGCGCTGATACAGGAGATGGCATCGTATAACACAGAAACTGCTTTGCTGATGGGTTACAACCGCAATAATGTCATAGGGATTATCGGGAGTTTTAACGGAAGTGACACAGGGACTGTCTGGAAGAATTATTACATTTTGGATATAGACCATGTGGAGCATAAGGAAGTAGATACAAAGCGAATCCCCATGAAGGAGGCAACAAAGGGAATTGTTGTTGACGCGATGGGGCCGCTGTGTACAGAACGGACGGCAAGCTGGGCGGAAGAACAGTAATTATTGACGAATCATTTTGCAGCCTCCCATACCCTGTCTGTTTTGCTGAATTTCGGAAAACAGACAGTGCGGACACTTTTCCGAGATGGGAGATTTTATATTGAAAACAGCGATTTTGGAGCAGCCTTCCAAGTCGCTGTTTTTAATATATGCGGGTGTTTTTTTGTAATCTCGTTTTAGTTTGCCAGCAGCAGCATGATTTTATTGCTCCGCGCGATAAACTTTGCCATCGCCTCAGGCGCAAGCGGCTGGTTGCTGATCCTGGCGAGGTCGTAAAGCTGTTCGCAGAAGTCCGTGATATGCTCGGAATCTTTGTGCTCTAAGAGATAGCTCACAAGCTCATGCCCGGTGTTTAGCGTCAGCGTCTGATCCGCCCCAAACATGGAGGCGTCCATTCCCGCGCCGCCCATGGAGTACATTTTCATCATGTCCTGCATACGCCGCCCTTCTTCGGAAAGCGTGAGGATGGAAGAGATGTTGCTGTCCTTTAATTTCTCTGCCTTAACCTTCAGCTTGTCGTTGCCCAAAGCTTTATGGAACAGTTCCGTTAGGGTTTCCGTGGCTGCTTTCAGCTCTTCTTCGTTTGACTCTTCCTTTAACGATTCCGTCAAGTCAGCGTCGATGCGCATGAATTTATACTTTTCATTGCGCCGCTCAAGCTGAGAGATAAAGGAGGTGTCGATGTTGTGATTTAAGATGACGGCGTTCATGTCCTGCTCTTTGAACATTTTGATGTACTGCCCCTGCTGGTTGAGGTCAGTCACATAATAAATGATGCTGCGGTCATCTTTTGGCTCCTCGTCTTCGGGCGCGCCGTCCGTCGCCGGAGTTCCATCCGCGTTTTCCACGATGGGCGCGTCTTCGCCCCTGGCCTCTTCATTGCCCTCGCCTTCGCTTTCTTTGGACTCTTCCTCTACCGGCTTTAACCATTCCGGCAGGGTCAGGTACTTGTCGTTGATGTCTTTAAATAAGATGTAGTCGTTCATCTTATCGCAGAATTTCTCATCCTTTAAGCAGCCGAATTTGATGAATGGGCTGATGTCGTCCCAATATTTTTCGTAGGATTCCTTGTCGGTCTTGCACATTCCAATCAGCTTGTCCGCCACCTTTTTGGTGATGTAGTCGGAAATCTTCTTCACAAAGCCGTCGTTTTGCAGCGCGCTTCTGGACACGTTGAGCGGCAGATCCGGGCAGTCGATGACGCCTTTTAGCAGCATCAAAAATTCCGGGATGACTTCTTTGATATTGTCCGCCACGAACACCTGATTGTTGTACAGCTTAATCGTGCCTTCTATCGAGTCGTATTCCGTGTTGATTTTCGGGAAATACAGGATGCCCTTCAAATTAAATGGATAGTCCATGTTCAGATGGATCCAAAACAGCGGCTCTTTGTAGTCTAAGAACACTTTGCGGTAAAACGCCTTGTATTCCTCGTCCGTGCAGTCTTTTGGCGTTTTGCCCCAAAGCGGCGCGGTGTCGTTTAAGGGGACGGGGCGCTTTACGATTTTTAATTTCTCTTTCTTTGGGGAGATTTCCACAATTTCCTTTTCCCCGTTTTCGTTCTCCTTCTCCTCCGTTTTCGCCTCTTCTATGATCGTCTCCACGACAGTGTCTGTGTCCAGCTTGTCCGCAGCGTCGATTGTCTCATATTCCGTCTCGGCATTCGCTTTTTTCAGGAAAATCGGGATGGGCATAAAGGAGCAGTACTTTTCAATGACTTCCCTTGCGCGGTATTCGTTGGCGAATTCCAGGCAGTCTTCATTTAAGTGCAGCGTGATTTTCGTGCCGACGCCTTCTTTGATGCCGTCCGTCATGGAGAATTCCGTGCCGCCGTCGCATTCCCAGTGTACGGCGGACGCGCCGTCTTGATAGGAGAGGGTGTCAATGTGCACCGAATCCGCCACCATGAACGCGGAATAAAAGCCGAGGCCGAAATGCCCGATGATCTGGTCGTCGTTGGCTTTGTCCTTGTATTTTTCCAAAAAATCGTTGGCGCCGGAAAAGGCGATCTGATTGATGTATTCCTCCACCTCGTCGGCAGTCATGCCAAGCCCGTTGTCCGTGAAGGTCAGCGTCTTTGCGTCCGGATCCACCTCGATCTCCACCTTGGGCTTATACTCTGCGGGAAGCTCGTATTCCCCCATCATGTCCAGCTTTTTTAGCTTGGTGATGGCGTCGCATCCGTTGGAGACCAGCTCACGGTAAAAGATGTCGTGGTCGGAATAGAGCCATTTTTTGATGACCGGAAAAATATTGTCGCTGTTAATTGATAAACTCCCATGCTTTTCTGCCATAATAAGAACACTCCTTTTCTTTCAATTTTGCGTTGTCTTTATCTTATAACTGTCCATAAAAAAAGTCAACCAAAAGTTAGCGCTCTAGTGATATGAGCGCTAACAAAAAAGAGAAAGGCTTGCAAAATCAAGGGCTGGAAGATTTATTAAAACTTTATAAAGTATACTTGACCTTGCCAGTCAGTCAAGTTATAGTAGAGTAGGAGAGGGGTAAAAGAATATGATTATACTCAGGACGAATACAGGCTTGAAGGCAACTTTTGAAAAATTAATCCAGACAATGAAGGAGCCGATCGAATGGAACGGGCAGTTTGTGGCGGTGGGGGATTATTTGATTCTTCATGGAAGGGTGCGTTCGCTCTTTTTTAATTTTGAGAAGCGCACGCTGGATACCAACATCATTGACATTCCGGTCGATGAGGAGGAAGTTGTGGAGATCGGGGACTATGCGAAGCTGCAGAACGTCCTGAATTTGACATTATATGCATTTGGGAAATGGGGCCTGCTGCGAAGGGTGAAGGTGGATCAGGACTATGCGCAGCTGAATGCGCTGTTTCAGGGCGTGCTGCGTGAAATTTCCGTAGAGCCGGGATATTCGCGTGAGAATTTTCGGTTTTATCAAAATAATATCCGGATTACGTATGAAGACGTCATCAGCCTTGCGGTTGAGGCGAGGGAACATGGCGTGGAGGAAGGCCAGGCTCAGGAAGGGCCGTCCGCGGGCCTTTGGCACAAGCTGGTATGGAAGAAGCGGCAGGCGTCGTTTTCAAAGCTGGAGACGGATTTTGAGGAGCGGCAGAAAAACCGCATGGGCAATAATTTTTACATGGTCAGCTATCTTTGCCCAAAGTGCAGGGAGCATCTGCATATGGCGGTGTTTCCGGTTGGAAGGGAATTTCGCGTGGAGACGTCGGAGGGCGGCGTCTTTTTAGCGCGCGCATATAGCTGCGGCCATTGCAATTGCTTTTACACGCCTCTTCCGGAGCGGCTTTTGGAGGAGGGCGGCGTGTACGCCATGGATTTTTTAAATGACAGGCGCGCATATGAAGATTATCTGGAGCTGCTTGGCGCCCAGGCTGACCGCGTCTCCAACTATAAGTTCAACGAATATGAAGAAGTGCGCAGGCGCAAGGAAAAGCTTGGCGTGGAGGGCGAGGCCGAATCGTTAGAGGAAGCCTGCGCCAATATAGATCAGATGCCGGATCCGGAGTGGTTTGAGGTGGCGGCGAAGATGGAGGAAGGCTTTTATCCGGCGGGCAGCACGCGGCGCCTGGAGGGCAGCGTCCGCCAGGAGGCGAAGAGGCGTCGGAGGCTGGCTGCGGAGGGCAGGAGGAAGGAACGGACGGGCAAGCCGGACGGGCCGGGGCGTCCCCAAAACGCGAAAAGGGCAGAGGCGGCGGGGCCGCAGGAATACGCCGCAGCCGCGGCTTTAGGGAGCGGGGCCGGGGCGGGCGCGCCATATGCCGAAGCAGCGATGGGAGGCTTAAAAGAAGCGTCCTTAAGCGGCGGGGAAAGCGCTTCTTTTAGCCGGCATGAGGGCCATGCGCCGATGGGGAGCGTGATCTCACCGGCCAGGCAGGAGGCCGCGAAAAAGCGCTATAAGGCGAAATGCAGCGTTTTGGACAGGCTCTCCCCTTCGCAGGTGGAGGAGCTGAAAGGGCAGCTGATGCGTGAAACGGATTTGCGGGAGGAAGACAAGCAGCCGTTTTTGAGACGGGTTTTGGAAAAAGAGCGGATGCAGAAACGGGAGCGCGTCCGCAAGCTGGCGCTTAGCTGCGAGGGGCAGAAATATGCCAAAATGCAGCGCATCATACGGGAAATTGAAAAGATTGACCTGCCGGATGAGGACAAAAGCGAAATTCTCCCGTTCCTCTATAAGGAAAGGAAAAAGCAGGGAGAGGCGGAGGCGGCGGAGCTTTTGGAGGCGTTTCCAAAGAAGATGGACTTAAGGCAGTATCAGGAATATATGGGCCGGCTGAAGGAATACCAGGACGTGGACTTTACGCCGTATGCACAGATGCTGGAGGAGAAAAGGAAGCAGGCGGAGGATCTGGAGATTGCCAAGACGATCCGCCATGCCAGGGTGAAGGACAGGGCTTCTTTGGTAGATTTGATCGGCCGGCTGAAAGGGATGCAGTTTACGCCGGAGGCGGTTGGCCCATATCTCGAGGAACTGCACAAGCGGCTGACTGCATTGGATGAAAGCGCGATTGAGGAGATTTGCGGCAATCCGGCCCAGATGACGGCCGATCAGACGATGGAGGCGTATAAGAAGGTTGAGGCGGGCGATTTTTTGCCGGAGCTTAAGTCCAATGCCCTGGAGCTGTTAAGGAAGCGGCTTGCAAAGCTGAAAACAGATGAGTGCGAGCTTTTGGTCCATAAATTCCAGGATAATCTGCAAGGCAGGATTAAGGAGAGCGCAAGGCATCATTTCTATCCTGCGAGGCGCATTATGACAAAGGAGGCCAAGCCAGAGGAGCATCGGGTGATTGACTTTGCCTTGGAGACGTATGGGGCCGGACGGGAAATCTTTGAGTACCCGATTCTCGTGATTGACTCATCCAGGGACAAATCAGGAAAGGAAGGCGTGATCTTGACGCCCGACCATTTGTTTTACAGGACGATGCTGAATGCGTTTGCCGTCCCGATCGGGGACATTAGAAAAATTCACTCGCAGACGGGCATTTTCAATTCGGGCATCTTTGTAGAGCTTAAGGACGGCACGAAATTTAAAATCCCCCATGCGGTGGAGCGGAAGGAGCTTGTGGCCTGGGGAAACTGCCTGGAGGAATTCATTTATTATTTGCAGGAAAAGCCGGATTCCAGAAAGCTGACGTATTTAGCGAAAGAGACGCATGAGACGATTTGCTGCTTTCGGTGCGGCTACAGCTATCATGGCGGCAATGTCTGCCCCAAATGCGGCTATAAGATGAATCAGTAGGCGGCTTTGGGAACGAAGGGCATGGATAAGCGTTCTTCTATGGGCGTTTGGATAGAGCGTTTGGCGGCTTAAAAACGGCGGCCTGCCATTTCACGAAAGACGTCAGCGCCTTGAGGCGTTTCGTTGTGAAATGGCAGGCCGCCGTTTTCTTTAAGCAAAGCACTGCTTAAGCACTTTTTCAATTAAGTCAAAATCCACCGGCTTTGCGATATGCCCGTTCATTCCGGCCTCCATGGAATTTTGGATGTCGCTGGCGAGGGCGTTCGCCGACACGGCGAAAATCGGAAGGGAGCTGGCGCAGCTTTTGTCCATCCTTCGGATTTGGCGCGTGGCTTCATAGCCGTCCATGACGGGCATTTGGATATCCATGAAGATCAGGTCGTAATAGCCGTCAGGATGATCATGCACCATTTTTACTGCCTCCTGGCCGTCTGTGGCCTTCTCGGTCTGAACGCCTGTCATCTCAAGCATCGCCTCTAAGATTTCCATGTTGATCTCGTTGTCCTCAACGAGGAGGATGCGTTTGTCTGCGTAGCCTTCGTCTTTTGTCTGCTCTTTGTCCGGCTCTGAAAGCTCCAGGGCCGTCAGCCCATCATGTTCCTGATATCTGAAATAAAATTCCACAGTGAACACAGAACCCTTCCCCGGCTCGCTTTCCACAGAGATTTTCCCATTCATCATGTCAAGAAGGCTTTTGGTGATGGCAAGGCCCACCCCTGTGCCGAAGATTTTGCTGGCCGTTGTGTTCCTGGCGCGCTCAAACGGCAAGAAAAGGCGCTGCAGAAATTCTTCGTCCATGCCGATTCCGGTGTCAGCGCAGCGGAACCGGTATGTCCCATAGCCATCGGGCGTGTCGGATTCCTGAGTCAGCTCCAGGGAGACGGTTCCGCCGGGCGGAGTGTATTTGACGGCATTTTTGATGATGTTGAGCAGAATCTGACGGATGCGCAAAAGGTCTCCTGTCACAACTTCATTTTTTAGACGCACAGGCAGAACCGTAAGCGTCACATCCCCTTCCTTCGCATTGTCCTTCATGATATCGGCCGTTTCTTGAAAGAGGCTCTCTAGGCGGACGGCGTCTTCTTTTAAAATGACTTTGCCATGCTCAATCTGCGACATATCCAGCAAGTCGCTGATTAAGCTGAACAGATAGGCGCTGGCCGCGTGTATTTTGCTTAGGCAGTTGGTTAACTGTTTCTGGTCTAAGAGGTTTTCCCTGGCGAGCTTCGTCATCCCCATAATGGCGTTTAGCGGCGTGCGTATGTCGTGGGACATATCCATCAGAAAATTGCTTTTCGCCTGATTCGCCTGATCCGCCGCGTTTAAGGCAGCTGCAAGCGCGTTGGTGTGAAGCTTGTTTTCATGCATTTTCATTCCATAAAACACAAGGACGACGACAAGTATGGTGGCGGCGGCGATGCCGGAGAAAAATAAGGTCTTTCTTACAATGCTGACGGCCTGTTCCATAATAATGCCCTCCGGGACAATGGAAACCAAAAGCCAGTTGGAGCCAGCCTGCAGCGGCTCATAGCAAAAGACCATGCCGGTATTGTCGTATGTAAATTTCGCCCATCCGGTTTTGTGCCGGAAGAGGCTGTCTTGAAACAGCGCCTTCATCTGCCCGTCGTTTTCCGTTTCGGAGATCATGTCGAACATATTGGAGACAGTTTTATTGCTGTTTTTATGCAGCGGCCGCACCATGATGTCCCCGTTTCGGTTTACGAGATAGGAAAAGCCCGTATTGTCATAAAAAGACAGGGTGAACTGATCGGCGATGGTTTTTGTGCGGTATTCCTTCACCAGGTAAGCGGGGGTTCCGTCCAAAAGGATTCCCCGGATAAAGATGTTGAATACGTTTTCTCCGGTCACGCTGTTGATGTGGGAGTCCAGGATGCCTTTATGCGGGCTGTGTTCCTTTAAATATGAGAAGACAGCCTGGTCGGCATTTTTTGCGCAGTTTTTCCGGCCGCAGAGATAAAGCGTCACGTCCGGCAGGACTTCTTTGTACAGGTCTGGAATAGATTCTGGGGATTTTGAATTTGACACATTCTTCCAGACGCTGTCCAGAGACTTGAAATCCGTTTCAAGCTGTATGCGCAGGGCGTTTGCCCCCTGGTGCGTGCTTTCCGTGATTGTCCGTATGGAATTCATCCAGAGCTTGTGGTTCACCTCGCTCACAAAATGCCAGGCTCCGGCAATAAAAATCAAAATCGTCAATAGAGCGATTGCAAAAAGAATTCTTTTCTTATTCATCTGCCAGCCCTCTTTTCAATCGGATTGCGGCATTGCCTGCTCATCCATTTTTTTCATCAGGCTATCGAGGCCTTCTCCCGCCAACAGTCCTTTTGAGACGTCCGTGGTGATGTCCCATATGGGAAATGCAATGTGGCTGTCAGAGCCGATGACGGGCGTAAAGTCCCGATAGCTTGCCACAATGTCGTGAATTTCCGTCAGGGAAGGCTGAAACTCATTTTTTAGGGGGCTGAACGAGGATTGATTGTCAGCAAAGCGCGCAATGTTGTCCTCCTGCAAAAAATACGAAATGAAGTTTTTGGCGGTTTCCTGATGATTCCCTAATGCGGACACGCTTAAGCGCACGTCCGGGTTGATGACTAGGACAGATCCGTCTTCTAAGATCGGGTAGGGGACGACCTGAAATTCAAATTCATGCTCCATATCCTTAAGCCTTCTGGCGGCCCATGCCCCAGTCAGCAAAAACGGCGACTTGCCCTGCGCGAACTCTTCTAAGTCATCAGAGGTTTTTTCTGTCTTAAGCGCTTTTTTTGCGTCTATATACCCTTTGCGGCAAAAATCCATAACCAGAGAAAAGCCTTCTTTTAAATAGGAGCTCAATGCCTCTTCGCCCCGGTTTAGCCGTTCAAAAGCCTCAATCTGCCTTCCCTCTTTGTAGAGGGGATAAAAGCATTTCGCCAGGGCAAGCGTCTTTATGGAAATGTCATTGTTGGCTACGATAGGCGTGATCCCTTTGGACGTAAAATAGCTGCAGGCGGCCTCCCATTCCCCAAGGCTCCTTGGCACGTCCTGCCCATGCAGCTCTAACAGATTCAGGTTACAGTACAGCCCGAATGCGGACACCGTCGTAGGGACCCAGTAGATGCATCCGTCTTCGGATTCCATTTGGCTTAGCATGCTATCGGAAAACGGGACGTCTTTTGCCAGGTCAGTCAGGTCTGCGAGAATGCCATGCCTGAAAAATTCCAGCGCGGTGTCGTGGTCTACCATGAAAATATCATCCAGGCGCTTTGCGTCTTTTCTGTTTTTCAAGGCGTCATAATAGCTGGAGCCTTTGATGCTCTCATAAGAAATGAACACGTTGTGATCCTGCATATAGCCGTTTAGGATATCTTCAATCACTTCTACATTTGCGGCTTCATATTTATTGCCGAAAAAGGAAAGCGTTTGCAGATATTCGGTTGGGGCCTCGTAGTTGACGACTTCATTTTTGGTTCCGCAGCCGGTGAAAGACAGCAAGATCACCGTTAGCAGAATCATTCGGCGCCTGCGGCTTTTCATCAAAAATCCCTCCTCAAAAATGTCATTTAAATTATAGTTTAGCAGGTTCATTTTTATTTGTAAATTGTTGACAGCAGAAAAGTTATGATATATCATAAAAATTTGTAGTAGTGACGCGGGACTGTTTGCGCGCAGGAACGGCGCGGCAATCAGGATCATGGATTCGGAGGAGAAGCTTTGTCAGATTTAAGAAAAGAGATAGAAAGAAGAAGGACATTTGCAATCATTTCCCATCCCGACGCGGGTAAGACGACGCTGACGGAGAAATTTCTGCTGTATGGCGGAGCAATTAATTTAGCCGGCTCCGTTAAGGGGAAAGCGACGGCGAGGCATGCGGTGTCTGACTGGATGGAGATCGAAAAGGAGAGGGGGATTTCCGTCACGTCTTCCGTGCTGCAGTTCCACTATGGGGGGTACTGCATCAATATCCTGGACACGCCGGGGCATCAGGATTTTTCGGAGGACACGTACCGGACGTTGATGGCCGCGGATTCCGCCGTCATGGTGATCGACGGCTCAAAAGGCGTGGAGGCGCAGACCAGGAAGCTGTTTAAGGTCTGCGTAATGCGCCATATCCCGATTTTCACATTTATCAATAAGATGGACAGGGACGCCAACGACACGTTTGACTTGCTGGATGAAATTGAAAAAGAGCTTGGGATCGCCACCTGCCCTATCAACTGGCCGATTGGCTCAGGCAAGAATTTTAAGGGCGTGTATGACCGGGAGAGAAAAGAGGTCATGCTGTTTGGCGACACGAAAAAGGGGACGAAGGAAGGGGTGGAGAAAGACATCTCCATAGAGGAGCCCTCCTTGCAGGAAGAGATTGGCGCGGAGAATTACGAGAAGCTAATGGAGGAAGTGGAGCTTTTGGACGGCGCGAGCGCGGAGTTTGACATGGAGCTGGTGTCAAAAGGGGAGCTTTCCCCGGTGTTTTTCGGCTCCGCCCTGACAAATTTTGGCGTAGAGACGTTTCTTACGCATTTCCTTCACATGACGTCCTCTCCGCTTCCCAGGAAGTGCGATCAGGGGGAGAAAAACCCGTTTGACGAGGATTTTTCGGCTTTTGTCTTTAAGATCCAGGCCAACATGAACAAAAACCATAGGGACCGCATTGCATTCATGCGCATTTGCTCGGGGAAGTTTACGGCGGGGATGGAGGTCGTCCATGTGCAGGGCGGAAATAAAAAGATCAAATTGTCCCAACCGCAGCAGATGATGGCGCAGGAACGCAAAATCATAGAGGAGGCGTACGCAGGGGATATCATCGGCGTGTTTGACCCGGGGATCTTTTCGATCGGGGACACGATCACGACGGCGGCGAAAGCCTACCAGTTTGAGGGGATCCCAACGTTTGCGCCGGAGCATTTCGCGAAGGTGCGCCAGCTTGACACGATGAAGCGCAAGCAGTTTGTCAAGGGAGTCAATCAGATCGCCCAGGAAGGCGCGATTCAGATTTTTCAGGAATATGGAATGGGCATGGAGGAGATTATAGTAGGTGTGGTGGGCGTGCTGCAGTTTGACGTATTAAAGCACCGCCTGCTGAACGAGTACAATGTAGAGATACGCCTAGAGCCGATGCCCCATGAATATATCCGCTGGATTGAAAATAAAGATATGGAGATAGAAAAATTGTCGGGAACCTCCGACATGAAGCGGATTCAGGATTTAAAAGGCAACCCGCTTTTGATTTTCGTCAATGAGTGGAGCGTGGGCATGACATTAGATCGGAACAAAGGGCTGGTTTTGTCGGAATTTGGAAAAAATTAAAGGAAAGGAGACTGTTGACATGGAGATTGTAACGGTGACGAAAGACAATTTTGAAAAGGAGGTGCTTCAAAGCGACGTGCCGGTCATCTTGGATTTTTGGGCGGGCTGGTGTATGCCCTGCAAGATGCAGTCGCCGATTTTGGACGCGTTTGCGGAGGAGATGGGAGATGCCGTGAAGGTTGGGAAGGTGAATGTGGATGAGGAGTCGGCGCTTGCCTTAAATTATCAGATCATGAGCATACCGACGTTGATTTTGATGAATAAGGGCGTATTCGTAAAACGCGTCTCCGGGGTGCAGCAGGCAGAGGATTTGAAGAGGCTTGCCAGTGAGGCGAACGGATAGGAGCTTGGAAAGAAAATGAGAGATTTAGGGAGCGGAGGCGGGCTTGCCCGCTTTGCTTAGGCGCAAACAGGCGCATCCTGCCCGGCTGTGGCAGGATGCGCCTGTTTTGGCCTTAAGGGGAAGGCGTGTGTCTGTCAGAATTCATATAGATACAAGACGGGCGCCCCATGCCGCTCTCCCCAGATTTGCGCCCGGCTGTCGTCAAGCCAGCCGACCGACCATTCATAAAGGCTGTCGTAGCCTTCCCGGTCGAAGGCGGCGAACGTCCCCGCCGACAAATCCAATACGCCCAGTTGGGATATGCCCAGGCTGTCTTTTGAGCCATCTTTGACAAAATAGAGCAATTTTGTGTTTGAGGGGCTTGCGAGGAAGTCGCCGCCTTCTTGAAGGGCAAATCCCTGCACCAGCGTTTCTTCCCCGGTCTTTAGGTCAACGACGGACAAGGCGCCTGCCGGATCTATAGACAGGGCGCGCCGCCCGCCAAAGAACATCATCCCATTGCTGCCTGCATCATTCGGTTGGAGGCATTTGGCCTGGCTTACTGTTTGGGCGGCCCGCCCGGCGGCAACGTCATAGGTGAAGACGGAATACGTTTCGTTTTCCTCCTGAAACAAAAGCAGGGTGTTTTCGTCGGCAAAGCAGGCGGCTGAAATGCTTAAGCCAGCGGCATCCTGAAGGCAGGTCAGGGATTTTGTGGCGACGTCGCAGAAATAGTATGCTGCCGATCCTTCTTTGGAGCCGTCCCTGCACGCGATGATGGCCTTGCTAAGGTCATCCGACCATTGAAAGTCAGAAGCCGTAGGCAGATCCTCTGCCCCGGTTCCTTGCAGGAAGTCTTCCGTCTCTCCCGTGTCCAAATGGTAAAGCAGGGGATATTCCCGGTATTGCGCCTGATTTCCCTGCGTCAGATAGAGAAGCGCCTGATCTGTGCGGCCGGGGACAGGGCTTGCATGCCATCCGAAGCCGTCCGGGTTCTCCGGCCCATTGCCATAAAGAGAGATCGTCCCGTCAGACACGCACCAGAAAACCGTCCCCTGAACCGTCCTGCCTTGCCATGCCGCCGTAAAAGATTTTTTTTGCGTATCCAGCGAAAGGGCGGCCCCGTCCTTTATGGCCCAAAAGCGAACGGAGCGGATGGCGCCGTCTTCTGCACGGTCAACCTGATTTAGCGTCCCAAAGCCTGTCTCATAACGGGCGCCTTCTTCAAGCCGGATATATTCTGCCTTTACCAGCCCTCCAATGTCGGACTGCGAAATGCCGGCGCCTTCGCTGCCTTCTTCTGGCACAGATTCTGCCTGACTGATGTGGAAAAAGGACAGTACCTTTTGCCGGAAGCTGGCATTGACGGCCATTGCCGTTCCAAAGGCGCCTGTCAGGATCAGCATGGCTGCCGCGGCTGCCGCGCCCCATCTGGCCCGCCTGTTCTTTTTTCTTTTCTGCATTTGATGGGCCGCCGCCTCGATGTAGGTTTCCTCTATTTCCCCAAATGCCTCCAAAAGCTGCCTTGCCGTCATATGTATACACCTTCTTCCTCTAAAAATGCCTTTAATTTCCCGCGCAGGCGCAAAAGCGTCATTTTCACCTTGCTCTCGCTGACGCCAAAGCTTGCCGCGATTTCTTTGACAGGGCAGAAAAACCAGTATCTCTGCACGAAAATAGCCCGTGGCTTAGGCTTTGTCCCGGCCAAAAAGCGGTTCAGCGCTTTGGCGAGGGCAAGCGCGTCTATGGCCTGTTCCGTGTCGGACGCGGACGGAATGAGCCCTTCCAATTCCTCCAATGCGAGCGGGACTTGTCCCAGTCCCCGCTTTTGGGCCGTATATCTGTCATAGCGGTCCAGGGCCAGGTTCCGGGTGATTTTGCCCAGAAAAGCCGACAAGCGGCTTGGACGGCTTGGCGGCATGGCGTTCCATGCCCTCAAATACGTATCGTTTACGCATTCCTTGCAGTCCTCATGATCCTGCAGGATGTTGTATGCGATGCGGTGGCAATACCTCCCGTATTTGCCCGCGGTCTCTGAAATGGCGGTTTCCGAGCGGCTCCAATATAACTCTACGATTTCATGATCCTTCATTTGCGTTTCCTTTCTGCCAAGATGGGGCGTTTCTCTGTTCTACTATTCTACACGGAAAAAAGGGCGGGCGGGTCACAAAAAGAAAAAAGCCAGGGCCTTCCAATGCGAATTTTAATCAAAAATTAAGGAATGCCCCCTTTCTTTTGCAGGGGCTTTGCGGTAGAATGAAACAAGGCAAAGGAGGAATCAGCATGATGAAAAAACTTTTTTTGGGCTTGCTTATCGCATTTTTGGCAGGATTTTTCGCTTATCTGCTCAAATGCAGAGTGGAGCAGGAAGACGCTTGACAACGGCAGGAATGGAATTTATACTAAAAGGCAGCCAAACGGATGGCTGTCTTTTTCTTTTCTTTTTTTCTTTGCGAAATCCCCAAACGTAAAAATTCAGTTGACAATTGATTGGAAATAGACTACTATGGACAAAAAGGAACGAACATAAGTTTGCATAAAGGAGAACGTCATGGCGAAGGAAGAGAAAAAAGAAGCGAGAAGGATTGAGAATAAAGAAGACAAAAAGAAAGCGCTGGAGGCTGCCATCTCCCATATTGAGAAGCAGTATGGGAAAGGCTCGGTCATGAAGCTTGGCGAGTCGGCCAAGACGATGAATGTGGACGCCGTGCCGACCGGGTGCTTAAGCTTAGACGTCGCGCTTGGGATCGGCGGCCTTCCAAAGGGGCGCGTCATCGAAGTGTACGGGCCGGAATCCAGCGGGAAGACGACGGTGGCGCTGCACGTCGTCGCCGAGGTGCAGAAGCTTGGCGGCATCGCGGGCTTTATTGACGCAGAGCATGCCTTAGACCCTGTGTATGCGAAGAGCATTGGGGTGGATGTGGACAATCTTTATATCTCACAGCCGGACAGCGGCGAGCAGGCGCTTGAGATCACGGAGACGATGGTGCGTTCCGGGGCCGTGGACATCGTGATCGTGGACTCGGTGGCGGCGCTCGTGCCAAAGGCGGAGATTGACGGCGATATGGGGGATTCCCATGTCGGGCTTCAGGCGAGGCTGATGTCGCAGGCGCTTAGGAAGCTGACCTCTGTAATCAGCAAGACGAACTGCATCGTCCTGTTCATCAATCAGCTCCGTGAAAAGGTAGGCGTGATGTTTGGAAACCCCGAGACGACGACGGGCGGGCGGGCGCTCAAATTCTATTCCTCGGTGCGCTTAGACGTAAGGAGGGTCGAGGCCCTCAAGCAGGCCGGGGAGATGGTCGGCAACAGGACGCGCATCAAAGTGGTGAAGAACAAGGTCGCCCCGCCGTTTAAAGAAGCGGAGTTCGACATCATGTTTGGGCAGGGGATCTCCCGGGAAGGGGATATGCTCGACCTTGCGGCAAGCTGCAACGTGATCAATAAATCCGGCGCATGGTATGCCTACAACGGAGAGAAGATCGGGCAGGGACGTGAAAACGCAAAGCAGTTCCTAAAGGAAAACCAAGCGGTTCGCGACGAAGTGGAGCAGAAGGTCCGCGCGCACTATGCCCTCGGCTCCTCCGATGAGGAAGAGGCTTTGGAAGAGGTTCAGCCTGCCGCAAAGGAGGAAAAGCCAAAGGAGAAGAAGGAGAAGTCCCCGCAGGCGGGTCAGCAGCCGTCAGAAACGAAGAAGGCGGATGAGCGGCCGTGATGCGGTATGTCGTCACGGATTATAAGAAAGAGGGCAGGGGGAAGGTTTCCCTCTGCCTGAATGAGGGCATCCGGCTTTGGCTGTATCAGGGGGAGGCGCGTCAGTTAGGCTTAAGCGTGGGCAGCGAGCTGTCAGAGGATGAATATCAGTCAATCCTGCATGACGTGATAGGAAAGCGGGCGGTGAAGCGCGCGATGCATCTGTTGGAGCGTCAGGATAGGACGGAGCATGCGCTTCGGGAAAAGCTTACGCAGAACGCGTATCCGTCTGAGGCGGTGGAGGACGCCATCTCTTATGTAAAGCGGCTTCATTATCTGGACGACGAGCGCTTTGCCAGGAATTTCATTCAGATCCGTCAGGAAAAGCAAAGCAGGATGCAGCTATGGAGCGGCCTGATGCGGCGCGGCGTGCCGAAGGAGGTCATCGAGCGCTGCCTGGAGGAGGAGTTTGCCTCGGACGAACGGGAGCAAATTCGCGCGCTGCTTGAGAAAAAGGGCTATTCTCCCGAAACGGCGGATCAGGCCGAAACGAGGCGGGCCTACCAGTTTTTGATGCGCAGGGGCTTTCGCTCCTCAGATGCGCTCGCCGTCATGCGGCAGGAGGAAAGCGTCTCGCGCTACTTGTAAAATCCGGCCAACTATCATATAATGTTACAAAAGCGGCAGATCCGACAGGAGGAAAGAGGTGCGGGATGAAGAAGCTAAAGCAGCTTTTGGAGCGTTTGGAATATGAACGGCTGCAGGGGAGCCTGGATGCAGGCGTCTTAGGCATTGCGTATGATTCAAGAAAGGCAGGAAAGGGTTCCTTATTTGTGTGCATTGATGGAACTGCTGTAGACGGCCATCGTTTTGCGGGCGAGGCAGTCAAAAAGGGGGCCTCGGCCTTGGTGGTCTCCAAAGAGGTGGAGGCGCCGGAGGCAGTGACGGTAATAAAGGTAAAAGACGCACGTTATGCGCTCGCCCTTTTGTCAGCGGCGTATTTTGACTACCCGGCGGAGCAGCTAAAGGTGATCGGGATTACCGGGACGAAGGGCAAGACGACGACGTCTTATATGGTGAAGTCCATATTGGAGGGCGCGGGCCATGCCGTCGGCTTGATTGGGACGATTGAGACAGTCATTGGGGACGAGGCGATCCCGTCGTCCAACACGACGCCTGAGTCGTATTTGGTGCAGAGCTATTTCCGCAGGATGCTCGACGCCGGCTGCGACTGCTGCGTGATGGAGGTGTCGTCTCAGGGCCTTATGATGCACCGGACGGCAGGCTTTACGTTTGAAATGGGGATTTTTACGAATCTTGAGCCGGACCATATCGGGCCGAATGAGCATAGCTCCTTTGAAGAGTACTTAAGCTGCAAAAGGTTGCTGTTCCGTCAATGCCGGGTCGGGATCGTAAATGTGGACGATGCGCATTGCGGGGAGATTTTAAAAGGCCATTCCTGCACGGTGGAGACGTATGGCTTTTCCGAAGCAGCGGGGCTTAGGGCGGTGGATCCGAAGCTTCTTTCAAAAGACGGCCGTTTAGGCGTGGCCTATCATGTGTCCGGCAAGCTGGACTTTGACGTGGAAGTGGATGTGCCAGGCAAGTTCAGCATATACAATTCTCTGGCGGCGATTGCTGTATGCCGCCATTTTGACGTGGGGCTTTCCACGATGCGTCAGGCGCTAAGGCAGGCGAAGACGAAGGGCCGGATTGAGATGGTGAAGGTTTCGGACGCGTTTGCGCTGATGATTGATTATGCCCACAATGCCATGAGCCTAAAGAGCCTGCTTTCCACGTTGCGGGAGTATCAGCCGAAGAGGCTTGTCTGCCTGTTTGGCTGCGGCGGGAACCGCGCGAGGGCGAGGCGCTTTGAGATGGGCGAGGTTTCCGGCGGGCTTGCGGATCTTACAATCATCACCTCGGACAATCCAAGGTTTGAGGAGCCTCAGGCGATCATAGACGACATTCGGACGGGGATCCAAAAGACGTCCGGCGCATACGTGGAGATCATTGACCGGAAAGACGCGATCCGCTATGCGATCACGCATGGGCAGCCGGGGGACATCATTGTCCTGGCCGGGAAAGGCCACGAGGACTATCAGGAAATCAAAGGAAAGAAATACCCGATGGATGAACGGGACCTGATTCGGGACATTTTACAGGAAATGCAGGCGGGAGGCGGCGGGACAGGCGCGTAAGCTCCCAAAAAAGAGGCGTGGAAGGGACGCGGCAGAAGTTAGGCAGGTGGCAGCATGGCATATTACGCCAACATTATTATAGACATTTCCCATGAAAAATTAGACCGGACATTCCAATACAGGATACCGGAACGTCTTCTTGAGCGGATTTCTCCCGGAGTTTTGGTGAACGTCCCGTTTGGGAGGGGGAATTATGAACAGAAGGGCTTTGTCATCGAAGTGACGAAGCGGGCGGAGTATGAGGAAAGCAAGCTGAAAGAAATCGCCTCCGTTGCGGAGGATGGCGTGCCGGTCGAGGCGCAGCTCATTGCTTTGGCCGCATGGATGCGCAGGCAGTACGGCTCTACGATGAATCAGGCGTTAAAGGCGGTGATCCCGGTGAAGCGCAAGGCCAAGCTGAAGCAACGGCGCACGTTATGCCTGTGCATGGAAGAGGAACAGGCGCGCGAGCGGCTTTTGGAGTTTCAGAAGAAGCATTGCACGGCGCGCGAGCGGCTGCTTTTGGAGCTGCTTTCCCATCCTGAAATTTCCTACGAAGACGCGACGGGGCGGCTGAACGTGTCCGCAGGGACGATCCGGGCGCTTGAGGGCCAGGGCGTCCTAAAGACCGTATGCGGCGTTGCATACCGCAACCCGGCGGCTAAATGGAAGGACGGGGGCAGGCCGGTAGAGCTAAATGAGATGCAGAAGGGCGCGGTAAGCGCGATTTTGGATCAGATGGGCCGAAACACGCAAAAGCCGTGCCTGCTGCATGGCGTTACGGGCAGCGGGAAGACGGAGGTTTACATGGAGCTGATTGCCTATTCCATTCAGTCGGGCAGGCAGGCGATTATGCTGATTCCTGAAATTTCCCTGACTTATCAGACGGTCGCGCGCTTTACGCGCCGGTTTGGGGAGCGGGTGTCCGTCATGAACTCCCGGCTTTCGAAAGGGGAGCGCTACGATCAGTTCCTGCGGGCGAAGAACGGGGAGATCGACATTATGATCGGCCCAAGGTCGGCGCTGTTTACGCCGTTTGCGCGCCTGGGGCTGATTATTATAGATGAGGAGCATGAAGGCGCTTACAAAAGCGAGGCCCTGCCAAGATACCATGCCAGGGAGACAGCAGTGGAACGGGCGCGTTTGGCAGGGGCTTTTGTGGTGCTTGGGTCGGCGACGCCCTCGGTTGACAGTTACTACAGGGCGAAGCGGGGAGAATACAGCCTGGTTCAGATGCTGCGCCGCGTAGGGGGCAGGGCGCTGCCAGAATGTAGCGTCGTGGACTTAAGGGAGGAGCTTAGGGAAGGGAACCGCTCTATTTTAAGCCGCAGGCTGCAAGATAAGATCGGGCGATGCCTTAAGGAGGGGCGGCAGGCGATGCTGTTCATTAACCGCAGGGGCCGGCTTTCCTTTGTGTCCTGCCGTGCCTGCGGCTATGTCCTAAAATGCCCGCATTGCGACGTTTCCTTAAGCCTGCATGAGCAGGGGAGGCTAATCTGCCATTACTGCGGGCATGAGGAGGCTGCGCCAGCCGCCTGCCCCAATTGCGCGTCCCCGCACGTCAGCGGCTTTCGGGCCGGGACGCAAAAGATTGAGGAAGTGGTGAGGCGGCGCTTTCCGGAGGCTAAGACGCTTCGGATGGATTTTGACACGACAAGGGGAAAGGATGGCTTTGAGCGGATTTTGTCTGCATTTGCAAGGCGTGAGGCGGACATCTTAATTGGCACGCAGATGATTGTGAAGGGCCATGATTTTCCGGGCGTGACGCTTGTTGGCGTATTGGCTGCGGATTTGGCGCTGCACGCAGGCGACTACAGGGCCGCGGAACGCTCCTTTCAGCTTCTGACGCAGGCGGCGGGGCGCGCCGGGCGGGGAGACGCGCCGGGCGAGGTCGTCATTCAGACGTATGACCCGGGCCATTATGCTATTCGGGCCGCGAAGGGGCAGGATTATGAGGCGTTTTACGAGGCCGAAATTTCCGTAAGGAGGCTGTTAAAGTACCCTCCGGCCGCAAATATGGCCTTATTGCTGTTTACGTCCCGGCAGGAGGAGGAAGCGGGGCGCGCGGCGGGATTTCTTGCCGCGCTGATCCAAAAGGCGCGCGTCCCGGGCCTTAAGCTGATCGGCCCGGCAAGCGCCTCCGTAGGGAAGGTCAATGACGTATACCGGAAAGTAATTTATTTGAAGCATGAAGAATATAGCCAGCTTGTGGCGTTAAAAGACAGGATAGAGCTGTTCTTAAAGGACAGGGAGGATATGGGGTCCGTAACTGTTTCATTTGATTTTAATCCGTTAAATGGGATGTAAAAGGAGGATAATTGGCATGGCGCTTAGGACGATCCGTATGTTGGGGGATCCCGTATTGAATAAAGTATGCAGGGAAGTAAAGGAGATGACGCCGAAGACAAGCGTATTGATTGAAGATATGCTGGAGACGATGTATGAGGCCAGCGGCGTGGGGCTTGCCGCCCCGCAGGTCGGGGTGCTTAAGCGGATTGTGACGATTGACATTGGAGACGGGCCGTTAGTCATGATTAATCCGCAGATCTTAGAAAGCGACGGGACGCAGACTGCGGGGGAAGGATGCCTTAGCTTTCCGGGGAAGGCAGGGCAGGTGACGCGGCCGAACCATGTGATTGCGAAAGCGTACGATCAGCAGATGCAGGAATTTGAAATTGAGGCCACGGAGCTGTTGGCGCGGGCGATCTGCCATGAGGTGGATCATCTGAACGGGCATATGTATACAGAATTCGTAGAAGGCGAGATTTATGACGCGACAGACGAGGAGGAGTGAGGCGTATGCGTGTGATTTTTATGGGGACGCCGGATTTTGCGGTAGGGACGCTGGAGGCGGTTGTGTCCGCGGGGCATGAGGTCGTCCTTGTCGTGACGCAGCCGGATCAGCCGAAGGGGAGAGGAAAGGCGGTGCAGGCGCCGCCCGTCAAGGAGTGCGCGCTTTCCCGGGGGCTTTCCTTGTACCAGCCAAAAAGAATCAGGGAGCCGGAATGCGTGGAGCATCTTAGGCAGTTTCGCCCGGATATCATTATTGTCGCGGCGTTTGGGCAGATTTTGCCAAAAGAGATTTTGGAGCTGCCGCGCTATGGCTGCGTGAACGTCCATGCCTCCCTGCTCCCGAAATACCGCGGCGCGGCTCCGATCCAATGGGCCGTCATCAATGGGGACGCCGTTTCTGGCGTAACGACGATGCGTATGGACGAAGGGCTGGACACGGGGGACATGATCGAGAAGGCGCAGGTCGTGCTGGCGGCGGACGAGACGGGCGGCAGCCTGTTTGAGCGGCTTGCAGAGGCCGGCGCGGCGCTTTGCGTGGAAACAATGAAAAAAATCGAGGCCGGAACGGCGTCCTATACGAAGCAGGAAGAGGCGGAGGCGACCCATGTAGGCATGATTTCAAAGGAAATGGGGCATATTGATTGGAAGGAGCCAGCGGCTTGCATTGAGCGGCTCATCCGCGGCTTAAGCCCATGGCCGAGCGCGTTTACGAAGCTGGACGGGAAGACGCTGAAAATATGGAGGGCGTCAGTGGAGGCCGGCGGGAACCCGCAGGATGCAGGGAAAATCATTTCCGTCTCCAAGAAAGAATGCAAAGTGCAGACAGGCGACGGCATCCTTTCTCTGCTGGAGGTTCAGCTTGAGGGAAGGAAACGCATGGGGGTAGATGCGTTTTTGAGAGGATATGAGGTGAAGGAGTCGCAGCAGTTGGGATAAAGGAGGTACAGAATGGGATACGGATATTACAGTTGGTGGGATCCAACCTATATTTTAGTGATTATCGGGGCTTTGCTGTGCATGCTTGCGTCCGCGCGGGTAAAAGGGACGTTCCATAAATATTCCCAAATCCGCAGCATGGGCAATTTGACCGGGGCGCAGGCGGCGGAGCGCGTCCTGCGCTCCGCGGGCATCTATGACGTCACGATCCGTCAGGTTCCGGGCAGCCTGACCGATCATTACGACCCCAGGAATAAGACGCTGAATCTGTCGGACAGCGTATATGGGTCAGCGTCAGTGGCTGCGGTCGGCGTGGCGGCGCATGAGTGCGGCCATGCGATTCAGCATCAGAAAAATTACGCGCCGCTTACGATACGCAGCGCGATTGTCCCGGTGGCGAATTTTGGCTCGACGCTGGCGTGGCCTTTGATTTTGTTTGGCCTGATCTTCTCAAGCGGGGCCGGCTCATGGATGGTTACGTTGGGCATCATTTGCTTTTCCTTTGCCGTCATCTTTCAGCTTGTGACCCTCCCGGTGGAGTTTGACGCGTCCGCGCGGGCAGTGCGCATTTTGGGCGACACGGGGATTTTAGGCGGGGAAGAGCTTGTAAAGACGAGGAAGGTGCTTGGCGCGGCGGCGCTGACTTATGTGGCGAGCGCGGCGGCAGGCATTTTGCAGCTTCTTAGGCTTGTGATTTTATTTGGAGGAAGGCGTGACGACTGATGGGGTGAACGTAAGGGAGCTTTCGCTTTCCGTTTTGCTGGCCGTGGAAAAAGAAGGGCAGTACAGCAATGCCGCGCTTTCCTCCGTATTGGAGAAGCATCAATACCTTACCAAGGCGGAGCGCGGTTTTTTGACAAGGCTGACCGAAGGCACATTGGAGCGGCAGATTGAATTGGATTATGTGATCGGCCGCTTCTCAAGCGTTAAGGTAACGAAAATGAAGCCCGCAATCCGATGCATTTTGCGCATGGGGGCGTATCAGTTAAAATATATGGGTTCCGTGCCGCCTTCCGCCGCCTGTGACGAGGCGGTCAAGCTGACGGCAAAAAAAGGCTTTCGGAACTTAAAGCCGTTCGTCAATGGGGTGCTGCGCAGCATAGGCAGGCAAATAGGGGAGATTCCTTATCCCGATGAGAAGGAACATCCCATTCAGGCGCTTTCTGTCCGCTTTTCCCTTCCGGAATGGATGTTACGGCAGTGGGCTGGCGATTACGGCTTTGCGAAAATGGAGCGGATCGCTGAAGCCTTACAGCGGGAGGGGAGGATTTGCGTGCGCGTCAATCGCTTAAGGACAACGCCGGAGCGCTTAGCTGATCAGCTCCTTCGGCGGGGGATTGTGGCAGAACGGGCGGCGTTGGCGGAATATCCCGGGCTTGACTGCGCCATGTTTCTTTCAGGCGTGGATTATCTGTCGGCGATCCCCGAATTTGCGGACGGGCTTTTTTTCGTGCAGGATCTCTCTTCGATGCTGGCGGCGCATATCGCGGGGCCAAAGCCCGGGGATTATGTGATTGACGTCTGCGCCGCGCCCGGAGGGAAAAGCCTGCACGCGCTGGAATGCATGAACGACGCCGGCATGGTGGAGGCCAGGGACTTGACGGGGCATAAGGTGGCCCTGATCGAAGAGAACATACGAAAGAGCGGCATGAAGCGCATTCGCGCAGTGCAGCAGGACGCGCGCGCGCTTGACGAGGCGTCTGTGGGCGCCGCGGATCTTGTGCTTGCTGACCTGCCCTGCTCCGGCCTTGGGACGCTGCGCAGGAAAACGGACATCCGCTTTCGCATGACGCGGGAGAAAGAGGAGAGCCTCGCTCTTTTGCAGAGGGAGATCCTGTCTGTCGCCTGCCAGTATGTAAAGCCGGGTGGAGTCCTTTTATACTCCACCTGCACAATGAACCGAATGGAAAATG
This sequence comes from uncultured Roseburia sp., assembly GCA_947652855.1. GTDB lineage: Bacteria > Bacillota > Clostridia > Lachnospirales > Lachnospiraceae > Roseburia_B. Next base: position 49,793 of record CANTEO010000001.1, read on the forward strand.
AGGAGAACACAGCGTGGTTTTTAGAAGGGCATCCAGAGTTTTCCCTTGTTACGGAAAGGCAGATTTTTCCAGACGAGGGGGAGCTGGACGGCTTTTATATCGCGAAGCTTCTTCGGAATAGAGAGAGAGCATGAGAGAAAAAACAGATATCAAATCCATGAATTTAACAGAGCTTACGGCATTTGTGGAATCCATGGGCGTTAGGCCCTTTCGGGCCAAGCAGATGTATGAGTGGATGCACCAGAAATTGGCTGGCTCCATTGATGAGATGACGAATCTTTCCAAGGAGTTTCGGGAAAGATTAAAGCAAGAGTGCGCATATACGACGCTTGAGCAGCTGGAAAAGAGGACGTCAAGGCAGGATGGGACAAGAAAATATGTCTTTGGCCTGTTTGACGGGAATGTGATTGAAAGCGTCTATATGCGCTATCGCTTCGGCGGCTCCGTCTGCATCTCTTCTCAGGCGGGATGCCGCATGGGCTGTAAGTTCTGCGCCTCCGGTATGAATGGCCTGGAGCGCAGCCTTACGCCGTCAGAGATGCTGGAGCAGGTTTATGCGATCCAAAGGGACGTTGGGGAGCGGATTTCTCACGTCGTCGTCATGGGGATTGGGGAGCCTTTGGACAATTATGACAATCTTTTAAGGTTTATCGAGATGATTTCCGATGAGCATGGCTTACATATCAGCCAGCGGAACCTGACGGTGTCTACCTGCGGCATTGTTCCAAAGATACGCGAGCTTGCCGGGGAGGGCCTTAAAATTACGTTGGCGCTTTCTCTTCACGCCTCTACCCAAAAGGCGCGTCAGGAGCTGATGCCGATTGCCTCGAAATATGCGCTGCAGGATACGATTGGCGCGTGTTATTTTTATTTTCAGGAAACAGGGCGCAGGATGACGTTTGAATACAGCCTGATCGAAGGCGTAAACGACACAGACGAGGACGCGGGGCGCTTAGCGGAGCTGCTTTCCGGGACAGGCTGCCACGTAAACTTGATACCGGTCAACCCGGTGAAGGAGCATATGTTTGCGCAGCCGTCAAAGGAGCGGGCGCTGGCGTTTCAAAATAAGCTTGAAAAATATGGAATTCATGTTACTATAAGAAGAGAAATGGGCAGGGATATTGATGCGGCCTGCGGCCAATTGCGGAAAAAGCACATAGAAGGGCGGTGGGGTACGTGAATTCATATGCAGTGACGGACATTGGGATGGTTCGGGGCATGAATCAGGATGATTACTATGAATCAAGCGTTCCGGTGGGCAACCTTCCCAACCTCTTTCTTGTGGCGGACGGCATGGGAGGGCATAATGCCGGGGAATATGCGTCCAGGCAGACGGTGGAGACCGTGGTGGCAGTGTCGAGGGCCTCTGCGCACACGCAGCCTGCAGCCATCTTAAAGGAGGCCATCTGCAGGGCAAATGAGGAAATTATTCGAAAAGCGATGCTGGACGCATCCATGTTTGGCATGGGGACAACCGTGGTCGCCGCATCCATTGCGGACGGCAGGCTGTTTGCCGCAAATGTGGGGGACAGCCGCCTTTATGTCATAAATGAAGAAATACGGCAGGTCACGCGGGACCATTCTTTTGTGGAAGAGATGGTGCGCCGTGGGGAGCTTGACAGGGAGGCGTCCAGGACGCACCCGGATAAAAATATCATTACAAGGGCCGTAGGGGCCATGAGTGAGATTCAAATTGATTTTTTTGAGGAAGAGCTATGCCCGGGGGACGAGGTTTTACTGTGTTCGGACGGGCTTACGAATATGTTGGAGGATGATCAGATACGAAGCATTTTAAAAGGGCATCGGGAGATTGAGGGAAAAGCGGTCAGCCTGATTGAGGCGGCCAATCGGAATGGCGGAAAAGACAATATTACAGTAATCGTCATTGCCCCATTTTCGTAAGATGGGGCGAAGGGATGCATAGATGCAGTAAGGGGATCCGGCCCTTTTGCCAATGGCAAATTTTTAAGAAGCCGGGAACCATGACAGGGAGGCCGAAGGCGGAACTGTTACCGGAATGGAGGGAAATATGTTAGCAGCAGGAGCTTTTGTGGCAGATCGCTATGAAATTGTAGGGAAAATCGGCGCTGGCGGAATGTCAGATGTATATAAAGCGAGGGATCATATTTTAGGGCGTTTTGTCGCGATCAAGGTGTTGAAGCAGGAATTCAGCGAAGACGTGAATTTTGTCATGAAGTTTCGGACGGAGGCGCAGGCGGCGGCAAGCTTAGAGCATCCCAATATTGTCAATATTTATGATGTAGGCAGTGAGTCCGGCATTCACTACATTGTCATGGAGTATGTTGAGGGCGTGACGCTCAAGACTTATATAGAGAAAAAGGGACAGCTTACCTATAAAGAGGCGGTCAGCATTGCGATCCAGGTAGGCAGGGGAATGGAGGCGGCGCACGCCAAGAACATTATCCATAGGGACATCAAGCCGCAGAATATTTTAATTTCCACGGAAGGGAAGGCGAAGGTGACGGACTTTGGCATTGCCAGGGCCGTTTCCAACAATACCATCAGCGCGGACGTGATGGGATCTGTCCATTATGCGTCCCCGGAGCAGGCGCGCAACGGCTTTGTGGACGACAAGAGCGACATCTATTCCCTTGGCATCGTAATGTATGAGATGGTGACGGGCCGGGTGCCTTTTGACGGGGAGACGACGGTTTCAGTGGCAATTCAGCATTTGCAGGAGGAGATGGTCGCGCCAAGCGAGTATGTGAAGGATTTGCCCGTCAGCCTGGAAAAGATTATCTTAAAATGCACGCAGAAAAGCACGGACCGCAGATACGGGAACATCAGCGACCTCTTAGCGGACTTAAAGCAGGTGCTGGTGCGGCCGAATGCGGATTTTGTGAAGATGGCGGACGGCAGCCAGAATAAGACCAGGGTGATCAGCGATCATGAGGTGAAGGAAATTAAGAAGGCGAGGGCGCCAAGGCCCGCTGAGGCGCCGAAGGCGTATGAGGCGCCAGACGAGCCTCAAGAAGAGGACGAGGAGGAGGAAGACGAGGAAGAGGGCGGGTTTTTGAACCCCCGCCTGGAAAAGGCCGTGACGATTGGAGGGATTGTCGCCGCCATCATTATCGTCTGCCTGATCGTCTATTTTGTGGGAAGCATTTTTGGCGTGTTTGGCGGCTCATCCCCCAAAAAAGAGAGAACAGACACGGAAACAGAGACAGAGACAGAGGAGCATTCCCTGATTAATACAGAGAAAAAAGAGGAAAAGCAGGTTAAGATGATTTCTGTAAAGGGGATGACGGTTGACGCCGCAAAGGCCGAGCTTAAGAATATCAGCCTTGGCATCCGGGAGGCGGGGAGCCAGCCGTCGGAGGAGTATGAGAAGGGCCTCATCATTTCCCAGGATATAGAGGAAGGGACGATGGTGAGCCAGAATACCATGGTGAACGTCTATGTCAGCGCGGGGGCCGAGGAGGTCAGCCTTCAGGCGCCGAATGTCGTTGGATATGACAGTGAGGCGGCTATGAATGCGCTTAAGGAGCAGGGGCTTAATCCAAACCGACAGTTCGCGTACAGCGACACCGTGGCGACAGGCAAGGTGATTTCCCAAAAGCCAGAGGCCGGGGCGTCCGTCAAAAAGGGAGATACGGTCACGATTACCGTAAGCCAGGGGAAAGAGGCGGTGGCCGTGCCAAAAGTGTACGACGGCAAGACGCAGGATGAGGCGGTGAATATCTTGACGCAGGCGGGGCTTGTCGTGACAAGCACGACGACGCAGCACAGCGACACCGTGCCTGCGGGCTATGTCATCAGCCAGAGCATCGCGGATGGGAAATATGTGGACGTCGGGACGAATATTACGCTAGTCATCAGCCTTGGCAGCGATAAGACGTATTATTTCTGCAAAGCGAAAATTTCCGCGCCGGACAGCGATGAAGTGGTGTCTGCGGATATTGTGCTGACCGGGAATAACGGCGTGAAGCTGCAGGAGTGGATCGACGTGAAGATCTCGAAATTCCCGATGGAGATTTCAGTCGCTGACATTGAGAACTGCGACAGCGGCACAATCAAGGTCATCTGGCATCTGTCAGACGGAAGCTCCACAGAGCAGTCGCAGAATACAGTGTTTAAGAAGCAGTGACGTTTTGGCAGGGGACGGTATGCAGGGAAAGATTATGAAAGGGATTTCCGGGTTCTATTACGTTCACGTAATAGGATCCGGAATTTACGAGTGCAGGGCAAAGGGCATTTTTCGCAACCAAAAGATTAAGCCTTTGGTGGGGGACGACGTGGAGATTGACCTGTTGGATGAAAAAGGCAAGGAAGGGAACGTCAGGAAGATTCTTCCAAGAAAAAACGCGCTTACAAGGCCTCCCGTCGCAAATATCGACCAGGCGCTTTTTATTTTCGCGGCCGCAAAGCCCGCGCCGGACTATCTGCTGTTGGACCGTTTTTTGGTGACGGCGCGCCATCAGGGGATTCCGGCATTGATCTGCTTCAACAAAACGGATCTGTCGGAGGACGCGCAACTGGAACGGCTCTCTTCTATTTATAAGGGCTGCGGCGTTCCGGTTCTGTTTGTCAGCGCGGCAAAGCAGGAGGGGATCGGCTGCCTGCTTTCGCATTTGGAAGGGAAGACGAGCGCAGTCATGGGGCCGTCCGGCGTTGGAAAGTCCTCCCTGATTAATTGCTTACAGCCAAACGCCGGTATGGAGACAGGCGGGCTTAGCAGGAAAATCGAGCGCGGCAAGAATACGACGAGGCACGTCCAGCTTGTGCAGATCCATGGAGATTCCTATATTATGGATACCCCGGGCTTTAGCTCCCTGAATCTGCCCGGATTGACGCATAAGGATTTATGGAGATGCTATGAGGAGTTTTTGCCGTGTGAGCCATATTGCAGGTTTCAGGGATGCAGCCATATCGGCGAGCCGGGCTGCGGCGTCAAGCAGGCTCTGGAGGAAGGGGCCATCCCGGGATCGCGTTATGAGAATTACGTTTATTTATATGAAGAGTTAAAGCAAATTCAGAAAAATACATGGAGGTAAGTATGAATTGTCTGTCACCGTCGCTATTGTCAGCAGATTTTGCAAATTTGGGGAGCCAGGTTTCCCTTTTGGATGAAGCCGGCGCGCAATATGTGCATATTGACGTGATGGATGGGGCGTTTGCCCCGAATATCACGATAGGGCCTGCCGTCATAAAGTCCATTCGCCCATACAGCGGCCGCGTATTTGACGTGCATCTGATGGTGAAGGAGCCGGAACGGTACATTGATGATTTTGTGGAGGCCGGAGCGGATTTGGTTACGGTGCATGCGGAAGCGTGCATCCATTTGGACCGGACGGTGCAGCATATCAAAGAGAGGGGCGCGCTTGCCGGCGTAGCGATTAACCCTGCGACTCCCGTTTGTATGCTGGAGCCTGTCCTCGGGGAAATTGACATGGCGCTTTTGATGTCGGTGAACCCGGGGTTTGGCGGGCAGAGGTTCATTCCCTATGTGCTTGACAAGATTCGCGCCGTCAGGCAGATGATGGAAAGGCAGGGACGAAAGGCGGAGCTTGAGGTGGATGGAGGCGTGACCTTAGAGAACGTCTCCTTGGTCTTAGAGGCCGGGGCAAGCGTTATCGTAGCGGGAAGCGCAGTATTCTGCGGGGACGCAAAGGAAAATGTCAGGCGTTTTTTAGAGCGCATGGAAGAAGCCTAGCGCAAGATACGGCGCAACAGGCGCAATGCTGCGTGAGGGTCGGCAAAGGAACCGGCGGGATGGCAGCGGAACAGGGGAAAGCATGAAACAGGCGGTAATTGTGTCAGGAGGCAGGGCAGACACGGAATTTTGCAAGGATTATATGAGGCGGCATCCGGCGGACGTCGCGATCGCGGTGGATTCGGGCCTCTGTTTTTTTAAGGAGGCGGGCATTTTGCCGGATATCGCAGTTGGGGATTTTGATTCTGTGGATCAGGAGACGCTTTCTTTTTTTGAGGCGCAGCCAGGCATTTTTTGGATTCGGCTTATCCCGGAGAAGGACGACACGGACACGGAGGCGGCTGTACGGCGCGCGATTGCGGACGGATGCGGGCGCATTCATCTTTTGGGCGGGACGGGAAGCCGCTTGGATCATGTGCTTGGCAATATACAGCTGCTTGGGATCGGCCTTAAGGAAGGCGCTGAGATTCTGCTGGTGGATCAAAAGAACCGGATCCGTATGCTGAATCGGGGGTTGACGCTCTTAAAGGAAGAGCAGTTTGGGAGCTTTGTCTCCTTGATCCCGTTCACGCCAAAGGTCACGGGCGTGACGTTGACGGGCATGAAATACCCGCTTACGGAGTATACGCTGGAATGCTTCTGCTCCATTGGGGTCAGCAATGAGATCGTGGAGGAGGAGGCGCGGATTTCCTTTCGGGAAGGGATCCTGTTGGCGCTTGAGACGAGGGACTAGGTAAAAGGAGCCAGCATAGGAAAAGGCTTGGAAAGCGAATCCGTCACGCATCCCAATCCAAGCTCCATTCATCACCTTCCACAACGCATTATATCTCCCATGCGCATTAATTATCATACAACCCCTAATCATCATCTGCGTCAATAAAACGCGAATATGGGCGAATGAACGCATCCTGTCATATGAATCGCCTTCTGTTATGCTGCATTATTCTGCCAACGCAAAAAAAGAAAGGCATGAGCCATTCAACCCATAGCCTTTCCCATGTCGCGTCCCAATATATGGCCGTGTCGTCAATTTGAACCGTGGCATTATGCGTCCTGCCAAAGTAGAGAAAGCATTTTTCAGGTCGTCTTTATTATGGCTCTGTTTTTTATCTTCTGTATATATACGGTTATTGAAAAAGTCTTTCCGTTCATATTTTAAAATCAGCATTCCGATCAATCCCCTCTCTATTCCCAATAATATCCGCTGCCATCCGCATAATACAGCTGCAGCCCATCGTCCGACGCATCAAAGCTTACGACCTTCCTCATATCGACGTAGTTCTCCTTAAACTCCTCTGATTCCGTGTCTATGCATCCATCCGGCATAACTTCCTTTATCTCCGTTACTGTCTGCGCTTCCGTCATTGTCTCCGCTTGCGTTGTCCCTAACAGATATGAACCTAATGCGATAACTCCACTGGCTGCGACTGTTCCGATTGTTTTGGTTATTCTTTTTGTCATAATTATTTCCCATCCTTTTCATTTTAATGTTCTGTATTCTGATTGCTTGTGCGTCTGTCCGCCTATGCTTGCCTCAACAGCATCCGCTGTTCTGTCCGCACTTCTGTGCTGCCATAATAGCTGCGTATGTCATCCATGCTCAATGCCCTATGGCTCCTCTTGCGAAAGGCTTCGCTGTGCCAGTGCCAGGCTTTCTTCTTTGACGCATATTTGAATCCCATCTCCTTTAACTCTTTCCGATGCCTATATGAATCAAAGCGCCAGATCCAGTTGCCTATGACCTCAATGGTTGCGCCGTCAAATCCAATTATCTTATTTAGCATCTCGCGCAGCTTCGCATCTTCCGTGAAGTCATACTTCATGCTGTCATAGCTTGCCTTGTCGCTGTCTGTTGAGTTGCCGTCGTGACTGTCCTTCAACTGCTTGAATAAGCCGTCGTACTCCGTGTTGACTTCCTGCATCTGCGCTACATTGCCACCGTTATCAGGGTGGTGAATCTTCAGCAATTCTTTGTATTGCTTCCTTAACTCTTCCAGTGTGCTTACATTATTAAAATATGTCATAGCCATAGCCTCCTATCTCTTGCTTATTGCGACCGTCGCGCTGCCATCGTCCGCCTTAATTACCTTTATGTCCGCGTAGATTGCCCTCAATATCCGGTACTCACTGTATGCCACGTCTTTCTTAATCACTGCCTCATCCTCCTAAATAAAAAAGTGCGAAGCTCATTGACGACTCAATAGGCTTCACACTCTGATTAGGTGATATGGTTATGTAATTGTTGTGGTTATGAAATCTTCTGTACCTTTTCGCTGTGTTCCCTGATTACGCTTTTCATCACGTCGATGTCGGCTTACATGGCTTCAATTCTGGCCGTTGCTTTATCATATTTCTTGGCGGCTGGCATATAGTTTTCTGCAAGTAATTTAACATCTGACCGAATTTCATTTTCAATAATGATATCTATTCTTCGTTGCTCATTTTTAATTGTCTCAATATCATTTTCGATTGGCTGTAGCTTTGCATCAAGTTTTGTATCCAATAATTGACTGATTGCTTATAAGTCTTCATTCGTTACTGACATCTTATCAAGTTCCTTTCTGTGTCCGTTTCCATCCATTAAATAGAAGTATATCACATCCAGAGTGCAAAGTCTATTGAATTGTCAATGTGCTTTTGGTCGTAGCATACGCAAGGCCCAGCTCCCTATTTGAGCATCCGAACATTGACAAAAATACCACAAAACGAACGAAAGGCAGGAGAACAATATGAAGGTTAAGTTAGAGAAAGAAGACAAGAAATATATCACGCTAGCCCAGGCTCCGATTGTACGTGATATTATCTCAGACATGAAAGAGGATGAAAACACGGCGGCTGATTGGGCAAAATACGCAATCGCAGCTCTTTACAATCATAGGGAATATAGTGTTGAAGTCCTGAAAGCATCTGCAAAAATCGCAAAAAACAATAGGGTTTGGAACGCTTTAAATGAACATAGCGGAGACTTTGATGTATGGATCGACGCAACCGCCTATGTCAGTTGTGCCGATGGTTATGAATTCATTATAATAGGCGCTTATTTGTCCGATATATGGCAGATTACATATGAAAATGCGTTGGAGATTGCATCTCATATGCGCATAAGAAAATGCACATTGATAACCGAATAAAGACTTTACACTTAAATCGCTTATTGGTATAATAAAAATACCATATAAATGGCACAGGTAGAAGGTAGGTGATTGTAAATGGGCATGACAGATAGTCAATTTAAAGGTTTTGTCAGATTTGTCTTAGATGATATTAAAGAAGTGCTTGAAAATATGTCGGACGGTAAAGAGAAAGAGAAATTACAGAAAGTAGCCGACAATCTACAACAGACGCTTGAAGATTAAAAACTGAATAGCAACCAGTAAATCAAACCAAAGGTGCAAAGTCTTTATTGAATGATTAAGGCTTTGCGCCTTTTTAATTTGCACATTGAACGCTGAACAGGAAGCGCGAAACGACTTTTAGAAGGAGAGAAGCCCTGCGCTTGTAATCGCAAGGCTCTGGATGGGGCATTTACTGATTGGATGGATCGTCTGACGCGTTTGGTATGTATTCCATGATGTCGCCAGGCTGGCAGTTTAAAGTTTCATTATGAAAGCCACCACGGGAAGTAGGCAATTATGCCACCCTTAATATGCAAGAGTGAATGGGTATTGACGCTTCTAAAAGGCGGCATTCTTTTGGGGCAGATATTGAAGACAAAACTAATAAATTTGAAGTCAATGATATGAATACATAAGACTCAATGGGCGGCATAACAACCGCCCTATCTTAATGCAATTATTTATTATGGAGGGAACGCAATGCTGAACAGAAACGTAGAGAAGGAAGCCGTCAACGTGCTTTTACAGGAGAACAGACGATTAAAGCGTGAGAACCAGAGGCTTAGGGAGTCTTTGGATGAGATTAAGACGTATAAAGATGTTCAGAAATAAAATTCAATTTGATTATTCCAAAAAATCAGGAGATATGCTATAATATTAGCTTGTATCAAACTCTTTTTGTTGGAATGTAACAGAAAGGAGTTGATTTTATGGGTAAAAACTTGAAGGGCAAAGAACTTGGAGTTGGTATCTGTCAAAGAAAAGATGGTTTATACACAGCGCGATTTGTAAGCAAGAGAACCGGTAAGTCAGTTCAAAAATATTTTCCGAAGCTGCAAGAATGCCGTAAGTGGTATGCGTCCTAAGGCTTTACAGGTGATTTTAGGTCATGCCAATGTAGGCATCACAATGAATTTGTAGATTGTATATCAAAAATATAGAGAAAGGCAGAAACCCTTGAAGATCAAGGATTTTTGGACAGGTATATAGAAAAATGAAATTAGGGATTGTGGGCCTTCCGAATGTCGGGAAAAGCACGTTGTTCAATTCATTGACAAAGGCAGGGGCGGAATCGGCAAATTATCCGTTCTGCACGATTGACCCGAATGTGGGGATCGTTCCGGTGCCGGATATGCGGATAGAGAAACTGGGGGAGCTGTATCATTCCAAGAAGGTGACGCCCGCGGTCATTGAGTTTGTGGACATTGCAGGGCTTGTAAAGGGAGCCAGCAAAGGAGAGGGGCTTGGGAACCAGTTCCTTGCCAACATCCGTGAGGTGGACGCCATTGTCCATGTGGTGCGCTGCTTTGAGGACGGCAACGTCGTTCATGTGGATGGGAGCGTCGATCCGGCGCGGGATATTGAGACAATCAATCTGGAGCTGATCTTTTCGGACATTGAGATGCTGGAGCGGCGGATCGCAAAGTCTTCAAAGGGCGCCAGGATGGACAAAGGGATTGCGAAGGAAGTGGCCCTGCTGGAGCGCGTCAAGGAGCATCTGGAGGAAGGGCGCCTGGCGAAGACATTTGAGCCGTCCGGAGACGAGGAGGAAGAGGCGTGGCTTGCCTCCTGTCATCTGCTGACGTCGAAGCCGGTGATCTATGCCGCGAATGTGGCGGAAGAGAGCCTTGCGGACGACGGGGCCGCGAATCCGTTTGTGCAGGCGGTCAGGGAGCAGGCCAAAAAAGAAGAAAGCGAAGTGTTTGTGGTCTGCGCCCAGATTGAGCAGGAGATCGCGGAGCTTGACGAAGACGAAAAGGCCATGTTTTTAGAGGAGCTTGGCCTTAAGGAGACTGGCCTAAAGAAGCTGATACAGGCAAGCTACAGCCTGCTTGGCCTGATTAGCTTTCTGACCGCAGGGGAGGATGAGACGAGGGCGTGGACCATTGTGAAAGGGACGAAGGCGCCACAGGCGGCGGGAAAAATCCATTCGGATTTTGAGCGTGGGTTCATCCGGGCCGAGGTCGTCAATTATCAGGACCTTTTAGACTGCAAGAGCCTTTCCGCGGCGAAAGAGAAGGGGATTGTGGGCCTGGAGGGGAAAGAGTACGTCGTTAAGGACGGCGACGTGATTTTGTTCCGTTTTAATGTGTAGGGGCCGGTGGAATGAGACAAATTGATTGGGAATAGACTAAAGCAAGGGAAAAAAGAAGGTCGTTTCCAATGCGTTTGTGTGAATTGCAGGAAAAAGAAGTCATCAATGTTTGCGACTGTAAATGCTTAGGCAGTGTCATAGATATTGAGTTTGATGAGAAGACGGGCTGCATTCAGGCGATCATTGTGCCAGGTCCATGTAAGTTTTTTGGAATGTTTGGACATGAATTTGAATTCTGCATCCCCTGGAGGTGCATCGTGTGTATTGGCCCGGATGTTATTTTGGTGGAAATCAAAGAGGAAGACGTTAAGAAAAAAGTGTGACGGCAAAGCCAGAGGAGAGCGGCGGCAAGAGGATAGGAGGGTGTTCCATGAAGTGTCCATACTGTGGCAGCGACAACACAAGGGTGATTGATTCCAGGCCGGCGGATGACAACAGCTCCATACGCCGCAGGCGTCTGTGCGACGAGTGCAAAAAACGGTTCACTACATATGAAAAAGTGGAGACGATACCGTTGATTGTGATTAAGAAAGACAACAACAGGGAGCGGTACGACCGCTCAAAGATTGAGGCGGGGATCTTGCGCGCCTGCCATAAGCGGCCTATTTCTGCGGATCAGATCAACCGCCTGGTGGATGAGGTGGAGACGGAGATTTTTAACCGCGAGGAAAAAGAAGTCTCAAGCTCCGTAATCGGGGAGCTTGTCATGGACAGGCTTAAGGATTTGGAGGCAGTCGCGTATGTGAGGTTTGCGTCCGTGTACCGCGAATTTAAGGACATCAATACATTTATGAAGGAACTGAAAAAAATTTTGGATTCGTGACCCAAGGAAAGGAATGCGAATGAAGCATCTATTCTACCCGGATGAATATATTTCGTCGGCGTATCAAATCGACTATGAGAGGCTGTACGATGAGGGCGTCCGCGGGCTGATTTTTGACATTGACAATACGTTGGTGCCTCATGGGGCCCCGGCGGATGAGCGCGCCATCGCGCTTTTTTCCCGTCTGAAAAAACTGGGGTTTCGCTGTGTCCTTCTGTCGAACAACAAGGAGCCGCGGGTGAAGTCCTTCCATGAAAAGGTGGGGATGCAGTACATTTTTTCCGCAAAGAAGCCAAGCCCCAGGAACTACCGCCGCGCGATGGAGCTGATGCGCACAAATGCGGAGAATACGGTTTTTATTGGGGATCAAATCTTTACAGACGTAGCAGGCGCCAACCGGGCCGGCATCCATTCTATATTGGTGGAGCCGATGCACCCGAAAGAGGAGATTCAGATTGTGCTGAAACGGCGTTTGGAGAAAATTGTGCTATTTTTTTATCATAGAAGGAGAAAATCATGAGAATTGCGATTGGAAACGACCATGCGGCAGTGGAGCTAAAGCAGGAGATTATGGCATATGTAACGGAGCTTGGGCATGAGGCCATCAATTTTGGGACGGATCAGAAAGAGAGCTGCGACTATCCGCTTTATGGAGAGAAAGTGGCGAGGGCCATCGTAAGCGGCGAGGCGGACTGCGGGATTTTGATTTGCGGGACAGGCGTTGGGATTTCCATTGCCGCCAATAAGGTTCGCGGCATCCGGGCGGCGGTCTGCTCCGACGTGACGACGGCAAGGCTCACGAAAGAGCATAACGACGCGAACATCATCGCGTTTGGCGCGCGCATCGTGGGCGTGGAGCTGGCGAAAGACATCGTGCGATCCTACCTTGACGCGACGTTTTTGGGAGGGCGGCATGAAAAGCGCGTCGCGATGCTTTCGGAAATCAATGCTTAGTTTTTCAATTATTGGGCAGACTATTTGGAAAACAGAGGAAGGGATGAATTGCCATGGCAAAGAGAATTTTGAATATGACGCCGTTAGAGCTTACGAACCTGACAAAGGAGGAATTGCTGTCCGCCATTGCGGCAAATGAAGGAAGGATGCTGGCGAGCGAGACGATCGGCATTACGCTGCCGCTTCTTACCGACGTGACGAATGCGGAGTTTGCGGCTTCAATGGGAGCCGATTTGATCCTGTTAAATATGTTTGACGTCAGGGAGCCGCGCATCATGGCCCTCCCAAACGTGGAGCCGATGGAGACGGTGCGGGAGGTCAAGCGCCTGACCGGACGTCTGGTGGGCGTCAATCTGGAGCCTGTGGAGGACGCGGCTAAGTCAGAGAACGCCCAGACGATGTGGGAGATGAGCCCCGGGCGGTACGCGACCGCGGAGAACGCGGCGCTGGCGCAGAGCATGGGCGTGGACATGATTGTGCTGACCGGGAATCCGGGAAACGGAGTGAGCAATGAGGCGATCACGTCTTCCCTGCGGTCAATTTCAGAGAAGGTCGGAGGAAAGATTGTGCTTGCCGCCGGAAAGATGCACGCCGCCGGAGTGATCGGGGAGGGCGGGGAGAACATTATAACGGAAGAAGACGTGCGCCAGTTCGCCCAGGCCGGCGCGGACGTGATCTTAATGCCCGCTCCGGGGACGGTGCCGGGGATAACGACAGAATATATCCGCGGCCTTGTCAGCTATGCCCACAGCCTTGGAAAAATGACGGTCACAGCCATTGGCACGTCTCAGGAGGGGGCCGATACGGACACGATTAAGCGGATTGCCCTTGAGTGCAAGATGACGGGGACGGACATTCACCATATCGGGGATTCCGGCTGCCTTGGCATGGCACTGCCAGAGAACATCATGGCATACAGCATCGCGATCCGCGGGGTGCGCCACACCTATCACCGGATGGCGCAGTCAATTGCAAGATAAGCGCCAGGGACGTTCCGTCGCCTAAAATCAATGCCGTTGTGCAAAAAAAGGTTGAAAATTCAACGCGTTTAGTATAAAATTGTACAAGCGGTTATTGCTTCAAACGTATGAAGGAGGAAAATGTATGATTTCAGCAGGTGATTTTCGGAATGGCATTACCATAGAATTGGAAGGCAATATCTATCAGATCATCGAATTTCAGCATGTAAAGCCAGGAAAGGGCGCGGCTTTTGTCAGGACGAAGCTAAAAAATATCAAGAGCGGCGGCGTAGTGGAGAAGACATTCCGTCCGACGGAGAAATGCCCTCAGGCACATATTGACAGAAAAGACTATCAGTACTTATACGCAGATGGGGATTTATTCTATTTCATGGATGTTGAGACGTATGACCAGATTGCGCTCAGCCAGTCGGATATCGGGGACGCGCTCAAGTTTGTGAAAGAGAATGAGATGGTGAAGGTCTGCTCTCACAATGGGAATGTGTTTGCGGTGGAGCCGCCATTGTTCGTGGAGCTGCAGATCACAGAGACGGAGCCGGGTTTTAAGGGAGACACGGCGACAGGGGCCACAAAGCCGGCTGTCGTGGAGACGGGCGCGACGGTGTACGTTCCGTTATTTGTGAGCCAGGAGGACGTCATCAAGATTGACACAAGGACAGGAGAGTATCTGTCAAGAGTATAAGCTGCTTGAGCCGTTAGGATGAAACAGTGCATTGCCATATCACAGGAAGGCCGCAAAAGAGGGCGTTTTTCAACGCCTTTGCGAAAACGCGCGTCGGAATGGGATATGGCGATTTTTTTCAAGAGCGCGCGGAGGCGGGCGCGCCTTTTTAAGCGTTTTGGGCAAGGAGCGCGCCGAATGGGCGCAGAAGTTTCAATGGAGGGCAAGGATGGGAAAAGAAGATTATGGAAAAGCGTTTAAACTGGGCAAAAAGGATTATCAGGCTCGGCTGCTGCGGGGGGAGAAGCCGACGCTTATGGTTCTTGACGACATAATGCCAGGGAAAGGCTCCTATTCGGAAACGTCTCTTGGCCTGGTGCAGATTCCGATGGAAAAGCTCGCAGGCACGAAGAATGTGGGAAGGAGCAGCTCTTTTGCGGGAAATTTCATGCCGATCTTAAGAGAGTCGACGGAATTCGCCTCCAAGTGGGCGGAGCTTAGCACAAGCCATGTGGAGGAAGGTATCCGTGAGCCGGTCAAGGCGTATGAGTACATGAACCGGTTTTACGTGGAGGAGGGGAACAAAAGGGCCAGCGTCATGAAATATTTTGGGGCCGTGTCCATTCCCGGAGAAGTGATACGCATCATACCAAAGCGCACGGAGGAGAAGGAGAATAAAATCTATTACGAATTCCTGGACTTCTACCAGGCCGCCCCGATCAATTACATCTGGTTTTCCCAGACGGGAAGGTTTCAAAAGCTGCAGGAGGCCGTCGGAAAAGAGCCGGGGGAGGCCTGGACGGATGAAGAGCTGTTAAAGTTCAGCTCGATTTATACGAGATTTGCTTCGCAATACCATGCGAAGGGCGGGGATAAGCTGAAAATCACGTCAGGGGACGCGTTTTTGTCCTTTATTGACCTGTATGGATATGATTTTATAGATGGAAAGACGACGAGTGAGATGAATGAACTGATTGCAAAAAGTTGGGAAGAGTTTGAGCTGTTGGAGGGGGAGCAGGAAATTGACCTTCGGATGAAGCCGGATCAGAAAAAGAAGCCGCTGTTTAGCATATTGCTGCCCTCCGCCCCCAAAAAGCTGAAAATAGCGTTTATTTATGAAAAAACGCCGGGGACCTCCGCATGGACGTATGCGCATGAGCTTGGAAGGCTGCATTTGGAAGAGCGGTTCCCGGAGGAAGTGACGACCATTAGCTATGAGAACGGGACGAGAGAAAATATAGACGAGCTATTGGAGGATGCGGTCGGGTCTGGCTGCAACCTGATTTTCACGACTACGCCGCCGTTTGCGCAGGCGAGCGTGAAGGCGGCGATCGCCCACCCGGACGTGCGTATTTTAAACTGCTCCCTAAACACATCCCATCGGTATATCCGAACCTATTATTCCAGGATGCACGAGGCAAAGTTCTTAATGGGGGCGATCGCGGGGGCAATGGCGGAAAACAATCTTTTGACGTATATTGCGGATTACCCGATTTACGGCTCCATCGCAAATATCAATGCGTTCGCGCTTGGGGCGAAGATGATAAACCCAAGGGCGAAGGTGTTTCTGGAATGGTCTGCCAAGAAAGAGGTCGATTTGGATGAGAACATCCGGCAGGCGAAGTCTTCCTGCATTTCCGGCAGGGACATGGCGATCCCGGAGGAGGCGTCCCGTTTTTTTGGGATTTACCACATTGACGATGGAAAGCCCAGGAACCTGGCGATGCCGCTTTGGCATTGGGGGAGGTTTTATGAGCAGCTTATATGGACGATTATGGAAGGGACGTGGAAATACGATGAGGGCCATTCATCCGTAAAGGCGATCAATTACTGGTGGGGCATTGCGGAAGGGGTAGTTGACGTGATTACGTCGAAATACCTTCCGATTGGGACGAAGCGCCTGGTGGAGCTGTTAAAAGCCAGCATCGTCGCCGGGATCTTCAACCCGTTTGCAGGCGTGCTTTACTCACAGACGGGCATTGTGGAGTCAGATCCGGAAAAAGGGCTTATGCCGGATGAGATCATGACGATGGATTGGCTGGCGGAGAATGTCATCGGCTCGATCCCGGAACAGGAGGAGCTAAAGGAGCAGGCGAAGCCAATCATGAGCCAGCAGGGAATCAAGAAAAAGGAAGGATAAGGAAGGGTAACGTACATATGAAGATTCTGGCGATTGCGGATGAGGAGTCGAAATGTCTTTGGGATTATTATGATAAGGAAAAGCTAAAGGGGATCGACCTGATTATTTCCTGCGGCGACTTGGATCCGCGTTACCTTTCCTTTTTGGTTACGCTTTCCGGCGCCCCGGTCTTATATGTGCATGGAAATCATGACGACAAATATGCGAAGATTCCGCCAGAGGGCTGCATCTGCATTGAGGATCAGATCTATGTGCATGAAGGGGTGCGGATTCTGGGCCTTGGCGGCTCCATGCGTTACAGTGAAGGGGAGCATCAGTTTACGGAGCGCCAGATGCGTCAGAGGGCGGCGAAGCTGCGCCTGCCCTTGCTCTTTCGGCATGGGTTTGACATTTTGGTCGCGCATGCCCCGGCGTATCAATTAAATGACGGGCGGGATTTGCCGCATCAGGGATTTCAGGCGTTTCGGTCGCTGATGGAAAAATATAAGCCGAAATATTTTCTGCACGGGCATGTGCATCTTTCTTATGGGAGGGAGCATAAGCGCTATGACAAGTATCAGGAGACGCATATCATCAATGCGTATGAGAGATGCGTGTTTGACTTTGAGGCGCAGGATCCGAAAGCCAGCCTGTTGGAGCATTGAGGGTTCCATCCAGAAGCGCCGGCGGATTTTTCGGCCTTTTGGCAGCTGCCCTCATAAATGCCGTAAGGGACGTTTTTAAATGAGAAATGTCCCTTACGGCGTTTTTTGTGGAATCTTCCCGCAACGAAAGCGGTTCCAATGATATCATATTCGGCAAAAATGTTCGTGTCTCATGAAATATGAAGCCGTTTTTTGGCGAAATTTATTCATCATATCTAAATGGAAAAGGTATATTTTGTGAAAAGTGCCAGTGAAAAAACAAAAGTAAAGGTGATATAATAAAAATATGCATAATAGTTACAAGCGACGGCATTTATAATTTGGAAGGGAGGTCAAAGGGGACAGGTTTGTATATTGCAGGCTTTGCAGATGCTTTTATGCCATTTGCAAAGTGAAACGGACAACATGGTTTGGAAAAGGAGAACATAATATGAAGTGGAAAAAGATTTTATCAGGCGTGCTGGCCTGCGCGTTGGCGTTTGGGTCGGTCGTCTCTGTTGCGCCTGCGCCAGCTGCGGCAACAGAGATTCCGGCAGAGACGGATGGCGCAGAAGGGACAGAGGCAGGCGTGATGCCTTTGGCGGAGGACGGCGTGGCGGCAGCGGCGGATCCGGTTACGGTCAATACGGCTCCGGCGGGGCTTGTCTATACGGCTCCAGAGGAGGAGCGCGCGCCGAAGAATGTTGAGTGGGGGGGGGCAGAATCCAGGATTGCGCTGACGGATATAGCTGACAGCCCAGTGACGATGGAGTTTAAGGATGAAAACGGGACTTTGGATGTCAGGAATATAGATGGGGTATGGGGTTTTAACGGACAGTTGAAGTCCAATTCTGCGACAGATAAATTTGATGTCTATGATACGGAAAACAGCGACACGAGTGAAAATCCTATTGTGATTTCATTTAAAATTTATCTGAAGAAATTCGAGCCACAACGAACTGTTTTGGGAAAAGGCGATAAGCAATATGCCATTCAGACGACAGGCAACGGGTTGGAATGGTATGCAGGCGAAGATTGGAACACAGTATACTATAGAGGATTTACAGCTGACAGCCTGAATCAATGGCACGATGTCCTTGCAGTGATTGACAGTAAGGGGAGGCATCGAATTTTTGTGGATCAGGGAACGTCTGATGAATGGGGAAATGCGGGTTCCTCTGTGAAGATCACGCAGCGAGAGGAGCCGTTTACTCTCGGATATCAGATAGATGGGACTACAGCGCGCAGAGATTTCACGAAGGATATTGGTTATCTTGCAGATGTGAAATTCTATGGCGCGAATGACTTGGCAGAAGGGCATGCCTTGAAGCAGATTGATTTGGAGGCATTGGATGCGCAAGAAGACAAGGGCTTAAGTGAGATACAAAGTAAGCTTAGGTCCGTGACGCCCAATGTAGATTTTTCCTTGGACGCCCCTTATGATGTCGAGACGGTTTGGCGTGCAGGGGATCAGGCAATGGCGGCGGGGGATGTCTTCCGGTGTGGGTTTTCTCATAAAGTGACGACAACCTTCACCGCAAAAGAAGGATATGCATTCGCGACAGATGACACGTTCAAAAACGCAGTGAAAGCGGCAGTGACGACGGGAAAGGATAATGTAGAGGCAACCGTCACAAGCACGGACGGGAAGACGATGACAGTTGAGGTAGACTATGGGACGCTTTCCTGCAAATATGATGCCGTGGGCATTCGCTTGGAAGGGGCAGGGGGCAGCGTGCTAGGCCAAAATGTCTTTTTGCCTTTAGGCGCGACGAAAGAGGTTTCGCCATCCATTATGCTGGAGGGCGACCGTTCCCCGGACGATCATACCGTAAAATATGCGGGCGTGACCTATGAATATGCGGTGGAGGTCGGAAAAGACGCTATCCTGTCTGCGGAAGGCAGAGATGGGAAGTGCCTCCTTACGGCCAAGGCGGCAGGCACGGCGAAGGTTACTGTGACGGCGAAAGCTTCGGGGAACGTGCTGTTTACGAGAAATGTTGCGGTTACGGTCGGAGAAGGAACGGCGATTGCGGCTCCGGGCGTTACGCTGACAAAGCCTGCGGATGGAGCTTTTCCAACGGATGCAGAGGTTGCGGCTCCGACAGGGATGACTCTGGAAGACCGGGCTGAGGATCCTGTTGCATTAGTTGGAAAGGATGCGGAAACCGCTCTGGATATAAAACGCTTTGATGGAAGATGGGCCTTTAATACTCAGCAAAGAACTGCATCGACAGATGACAAATTCAATGTGACGGGCAAGGAGCCGATGGTGATTTCTCTGAAGGTATACTTGAAGAACATTGTGCATCACAGCACGCTTGTAGCCAAGGGGGATCGGCAGTATATGCTTGAGCTGGTTGATGGAGGCTTCAACATATGTGTGTATGATACGAATTGGAGGAACAATAATTGCACTGGTTTTACGGCAGAGAATGAGAGTGAATGGAAGAATCAGTGGCATGATGTGGTTGCCGTGATTGATAAGAATGGCAAAACGTGTATATTTGTAGATGATAAAGCGTCAGGAGTGAACGCTACGGACGGGATCACATCAAATACGGATATGACGAACCAGCAGTTCGCGATTGGATGGAATACAGAAAAAGCGAATGAGGCGGCTCGCGTATTTACAACTGACAATGGTTATCTTGCAGATGTGAGATTCTATCGTGGAGACAGTTTGAAAGGGATTGACCTGACGGCGTTGCGGTCTTTGGAAGACAAAGGCCTTAGCATGATTCAAAAAACGCTTTCTTCCATAAACCCGACTGCGGACTTTTCTTTAAATCCTCCATATGAGACGGCGAAAACGGTTTGGAGTTCGGGCGAGAAGGTAATGAAAGCGACGGACAAATTCAAATGCGGAAACACGGCGTATACGGCGACGACGACGTTTACCGCAAATGAAGGATTCAAATTTACGGATGACGAAGCATTTAAAACTGCTATGAGAGATGCGGTTGAGACGGGGGACGACGCGGCGACAGTGGAGGTTGACGTTCTGGATGAGGGGACGATGACAGTGACAGTCACCTATCCTTCTGTATCCTGTCAGTATAACGTGGCGGATATCGTGATGGAAAGTGAGGATGATATCGTCTTATCATTGGGTGATACAGCGACGGTGAAAAAGCCGACCGGGATTGTCCTGTCAGGAAACCATCCATTGTCTTCTCATAAATGGTACGACAATGTGTCATATGAGTTTGGCCTGGAACAGGGCGGATCAGACGTGATCGGCATTACGACGGCTGAAAATGGGGACTGCACCATTACGCCTAAGAAGAATGGCGAGGCAAAAGTTCTGGTGATGGCCAAGGTGGCCGGAGAGACAGCCTTTACGAAACGCTTATCCGTACAGATAGGCGATAAAGAGATTGAGAGCGCGCCTTTGATTGCCTTCACGGCGCCTAGGGAAGGCAACAGTCCGGTGAAGACAGACACAAAAATAGAGGATCAGGCGAAGAACCCTGTTCGCATGAAAGTGAAAGATGGCGTCTCTGCGGAGATTAGGAAGTTTGACGGCATCTGGGGCTTTAACGGACAGTGGCTGTCAACAGATGCGTCTGATAGGCTTAATATTTCAGGAAATAATCCGCTTGTGATTTCCTTTAAAGTATATTTGAAGCAGCTGGCGTCAGGGGCGCAGAGAGCCATTGTGACTAAGGGAGACAATCAATATGCCATTCAGGTTCAAAGCGATGGAATAGAATTTTGCGTTTTTGATGAGACTTGGAGAGCGATTAAATACAACCTGAGCGCGGCTAATGAGAGTGAGTGGAAGAATAAATGGAATGATGTCGTTGCAGTGTTGGACGCAAGCGGAAAGACGCGTCTGTTTGTGAACGGAAAAGCGTCGTCTAATATGGGAACATGCACATCGCTCGCGTCGTCTGATGTGCCGTTTGCGATCGGATTCCATGGCAGTGTGTCCGGGCGTGAGTTTACCTCAGAGTTTGGTTATCTGGCAGATTTCAAATTCTATGGAGCCAGCGATTTGGCGGAAGGCTCGGCGCTTAGGCAGATCAATTTGGCAACGTTGGATGCGTCAGAGGATAAGGGGCTTGCACAGATCAAGTCCACGCTTGAAGGCGTAGACCCCACTGTGGATTATTTCATCCACTCTTCTTACGAGGAAGAGATGACATGGAGCGCAGGGACGGAAGAAATGACGGCTG
Source organism: uncultured Roseburia sp. (assembly GCA_947652855.1). Lineage (GTDB taxonomy): Bacteria > Bacillota > Clostridia > Lachnospirales > Lachnospiraceae > Roseburia_B. The sequence goes on from CANTEO010000001.1 coordinate 71,259, forward strand.
AAGAACAGTTTGCGTGCGGCGATACGTCATATAAGGCTGTGATGACGCTTACGGCGAAGAACGGATTCAAATTTCCGACAACAGCGGCGTTTCAGGCCCTGGCTTTGAGCAAAGTGCGCACGGGGGTAGATGACGTGACGCCGACTGTCGCTATTTCTGCGGATGGGAGCACAATGACAGTTACGGCCTCCTATCCTGCGATTGCTTGTGACAATGAGATTGCGGGCATTGAGTTTGAGGAAGACAGCATTTCGTTGGTGCAGGGTGAGGACGGCGCGATCCGCCCGATTTCGGCAATCTTAAGCGATGGACGCGATGCCGCAGAGCATCCGGGGTTTGGGAAGATTACGTATACATACGCTGTGAAAGAGGGCTGTGAAAGCTTTATTGAGGTGGATCGCAGCACAGGCGTCATTACGGCTAAGGCCGAGGGAGCGGATTTGGCTGTCGTGGTGACGGCTTCAGCGGCAGGGCATACGCCGTATACAAAAGAGATCAGCGTGACAGTGCTCGCAGGAAATGAATTGATTACGGAGGCTCCTGCCGTGACGTTGCCTGAGCCGGAGGATGGCTGCCTTCCGACTTATGCCAAGGCGCAGGGACACAATGGCATTGCATTAAAGGACAGGGCGAAGGCGCCTGTAGAGCTGGTAAAAGTAGATGAGTCTTCATCAATGGATATCTGGAACCGAAACGGCAGATGGGGATTTATGGATCAGTTGAAATCGACGGCGACAGATGACAAATTCAATGTGACGGGCAAAACGCCGATAGCGATTTCATTTAAGATCTTTATGAAAAATCTTGAGCATCAACGATCAATTGTGTCAAAAGGCGATCAGCAGTATTGGATTGAGATGTTTAATTATAGTGGCAGCCGGGGATTCAGCTTCTGCATTTATGACGGGGGTTGGAAATGCGCGAACTATATTTCAGATGAATTCTCGCCAGCGCGTGAGAGCGAATGGAAGAATCGCTGGCACGACGTGGTTGCCGTGATGGACGCAAATGGAAAGATACGGCTCTATGTGGATGGAAAGCCGTCAAACAAAGCGGAAACAAGAGGGATTACCACTAATGAGGCTAGCATAGCGCGGGAGTTTGCGATTGGGTACAATACAGAAAAGCCAGAGCGTATTTTTAGGGCGGAAAACGGATATTTGGCAGATGTAAGGTTCTATCAGGGAGATAGACTTGCTACTATTGACTTGGATGCCTTGGACGCTTCTGCGGATAAAGGATATGCGAGCATCCTTGCAAAGCTTGCCACAGTAGAGCCGACAGCGGACTTTGCCTTACAGCCGAAGTATGAGGTGAAGACGGAATGGGCAGATGCAGAAGGGAATGCCTTAACGGAGAGCGACGTATTAGAATGCGGGACGGCATACACGGCGAAGGTTACTTATGCCGCAAATGGCGGATATGCGTTCCCGACTGAGAACAACGCGTCGTTTAAGGCTGCAGTGGCGGCCGGGCTTCATGCCGAGAAGGCAGAAGTGACGGCGGGCGACGTTGTGGTTTCTGAAAATGGAAAGACGGTAACGGTGACGGTTTCTTATCCGCCATTGTCCTGCGGCTCCATTTTGGACCTGAAGATGGAAAAGAGCTTTTTAGCTTTGGCGACAGGAGCTGCAAAGCCGCTTTTGGCTCCGACAAAGATTATATTAAGCGGCGGCCGTGATGAGGCAGATCATAAAGGATTGAATGGCATAAGCTATCAGTACGGCGTTGCAAAAGGCGGAGAAGAGATCATTGGCGTGGAGAAATCCGAGAGCGGATGCATAGTGAATGCGCTAAAAGCAGGAGACGCAAATGTCATAGTGTCTGTCATATCAAAGAGGGGAGAGACGCTGTATCGGAAAGCCATCCCTGTAAAAGTGATGGACAGAGTGAAGCTGAAAGGGGTTTCTTTGGGATATCAGATGCCGCAGGCAGGAAATTATCCGTTGCCGGCAAGCGTTAAAAGCGCAGAGGGTTATGATTTTATTGCTGACTGGACGGACGACGCGGCAGAGCTTAAGCATCTTGGCGAAGGGCAGGCAGAAATTGGGGTGCAGGACGGAGTCCGGTATTTCAATGACGCTTTGGCGACAGAGAGCGGAAATGACAAGTTTGACGTAGTGGGTGAGGATCCGTTGGCGATTTCTCTGAAGCTGTTTTTGAAAGAGCTGCCTTCATCAGAGGATGAGCAGACGATTCTTCGTAAAGGCAGTCAATATGTGTTTGTAGTGAAAAAAGAAGGCAATCAGACGAAATTGATCTTTTATATGAACTCTGCGATAGGCACGGACTTGTGGCCTCAGGCAGAATATAATTTGGACGAGGGATTTTTAAACAAGTGGCATGACATCCTGATTGTTGTGGATGGCAAGGGAGAACAGGCCAGCATGGGCTTTTCCGTGGATGGAGCGCCGTTTACTCTGAATGAGAGGGAGGGAAGGCTTGCGAAGCTAAAGCATTTTGACGATCCGTTTGCGATTGGCTGCAATGGAGCGCAGACGCCTGGAGGGCGTTTTACATTGGGATATCTCGCTGACATTGCATTCTACAGCGGGGCGGGCGAGGCTATGACGGCAGAGCAGAAAGAGAGCCTTCATCTGAGCGCGCTTGAAGAGAGCGAAGAAGGAAATGCGGCGGCGTTTATCAGGAATATGCTGGAGACGGTTGAGCCCACGGCAATGATTTCTATGGCTCCTTATGACGTGAAGACGGTTTGGAGCAAGATGGATGGGACTCTCCTTGGCGCTGGGGAGCAATTCAATGGCAAGGATGTTTATGTGGCGAAGACGACATTGACGGCGCATGAGCTGGCGGCATTCCATCAGGATTGCACGGCGACGATTGTGACAGGCGCAGAAGGAAACAGCGAAATTGCGGCGAGCCAGAAAGCGACAGTTGCGGAAGATGGCAAAACCATGGTGATTACGGTCACTTACGCGAAAGCGGCTGAAACGCCTGAAGTGGCATATGATGCCCCGGTTGAGGGCGTTACGCCGACAGAGCCGGCCATTACGCCGAGTGATCCTGATAAGGCGTCGTTTAGCGCAGAGACGGTTTGGAAAAAAGACGGCGTTGAAATGAAAGAAACAGAGCAGTTTGGCAATCCAGAAAAGAATTTATATACGGTTGAGACGGTATTTACGGCAAAAAGCGGCTATTTGTTCCGTAGCGATGAGGCGTTTATAGCGGATGTCAGAGGAAATGTCAAGACGGGACTGAATGAAGGGGATGCGGCGATAGACATCCTGGTTTCCAAGGATAAGAAGACGATGACGGTGAAAGTTTCGTATCCGACGAATGTTGCATTGGGCAAAGCGGCGGAAACATCGTCGGGCGCAGACGGAAAGGATGCAGTGGATGGAAATGAGGATACTGTATGCAGCATAACGGGAGATGCAAAATGGATTTCCATAGACCTGAAAGCGCAGACGACTTTGGCAAAATCTATGAAGCTGAAATTTGCCGATGGGCAGCAGGCTGCGGATTACCGTGTGGAAACAAGCGCGGATAAAGAGGAATGGACAGAGGTTTGCAAAAAGAGCGACGCGACAAGTGAGGGAAGCGTGGACAGCATTGCCGTTGCGGCGTTAGCCTCTTTGAAGCGCTATGTCAGGGTTTCCTTTACGTCGGAGGGCGCAGTGGGCGTTCAGGAGATTGAAATTGTCGGAATACAGACTGGCGTGATTTATAAGGCGACTTTCGATAAGGGAGACGGCAGTGAAGCGGTTACGCAGGACATTGTGGCCGGCAAGACGGTGGAAAGGCCGAAAGACCCGACGAGAAACGGCTATGCGTTTAAATATTGGTATGTGGACGTTGAAAGCGAGCCATATGATTTTGACACTGTAGTGACAGGGGACATTACCCTGCACGCAAAATGGGTGAAGACATGGACGGTGAGCTTTGACACAAACGGCGGCGCTCCGGAAATTTCCGCGAAGACCGTGGAAGAAGGCTCTACAGCAGAAAAGCCGGTAGATCCGAAGAAAGCGGATGTAGTATTTGGCGGCTGGTTCGAAGACAATGGGACGTTTCAGAATGCGTATGCATTTGACACAAAAGTGACGAAGGACATTACGCTCTATGCAAAATGGCAGGCCATGGTAAGGTTTATGCGCAATGACGGCTCTGAGGAAGACGTGATGCTGGATGAGCAGAAGATTGACCTTGGCACGGCGCCCAAAAAACCGGCGGATCCGACAGGAAAAGAAGGCTTTGAGTTTGTCGGCTGGTTTATGGATGCAGAAGGGACAGGATCGGCATTTAATTTTGAAACGGGCAAAGTGGAGAAAAACACGACGTTGTATGCGAAGTGGGCGAAAAAGAAATATACGGTGACATTTGAGACAAATGGCGGCACGAAGGTGGATCCAAAGAAAGTAGAGCATGGCATGACGGTGGATGAGCCGGAGACTACGCGGGATGGATTCATTTTTAAAGGCTGGTATACAGATGAGAAGCTTCAAAATGAGTATAATTTTGAGGCGAAGGTGACAAAAGACTTGACGCTGTATGCAAGATGGATTTCAGAAGATGACATTTGCACGGTGACGTTCCATACAAATGAAGAGGGAGTCACGGCTGAGAGTCAGGAAGTGGAGAAAGGCCAGCTTGTAAAGAGGCCGACTGTAAACGGCACGAAAGAGCATTATCAGATTGAGGGCTGGTACAAAGATGAAGCCTGCACGATGAAGTTTGATTTTGCGAAAGACACGGTGGAAGGAAACCTTGACTTATATGCAAAATGGGAGAAGAAGACCTATCGGGTTACTTTCAACACGAATGTGCCTGACCTTACGGCAGAGCCTCAGAATGTCCTGGCATTAGAGCATATTTCCGCTCCGGAGTTGACGAGGGACGGTTATACGTTGGTTGGCTGGTATAAAGACGAGGCATGCACGGAAAGTGAAAAATTTGATTTTGAAAAAGATGTAGTAGAAAGCAGCATGACGCTGTATGCGAAGTGGGAGAAGGATGAAAAGCCCACTGTAGATAAAACGGCGTTGAACAAGGCGATTGAAGATGCGGAGAAGCTGGTCGCTGAGGATTATACGGCAGGCACATGGTCTGCGCTGCAGACGGCTTTGCAGGCGGCTAAGACGGCAGCGGAAAGCGACACTGTGGATCAGGCGGCTGTAAATCAGGCGAAGGCGGATTTGGATCAAGCAATGAAGAACTTGAAGACGAAGGCGAAGGAGACTGCGGAGAAGAATGTAGCTGCAGACAAAGAAGCGCTGACGTTACCAGAAATTGGTACAAATGATACGCTCTCACTTCCGACTCAAGGCGCAAACGGCAGTAAAATCACATGGGTTTCCGACAGTGATGCGATCAAAGTGGAAGGCGGCGTGGCGACAATCATACGTGGCGACGCAGAGCAGACAGTGACGCTGAAGGCGACCATCACATTTGGAGAAGGCAAAGACGCGGTGAGCGTGACGAAAGAATTTACCGTCAAGATTCCGGCAAAGGGCGCAGGCTCCGTGAGTCCGACAGATCCAGAGACAGAAGCTGAAAAGGCGAACGTGCAGAAAGAGCTGGATGCAATGAAGGCGATCATTGACGCGGGGAATGCAAACGGCCTTTACCCGGCAGCTGCATGGACTGCATTTGTGAATGCGTACAATGAGCTGAAAGCGGAATACGATAAGGGCAATTTGAGCGTGGAAGCGCTGAAGGCGCTGACTCAGAAGCTGATGGAGGCTCAGAAGAACTTGAAGGCAAGCGCGGAGAAGAAAGTGACTGGCATCCGATTTGCGCAGAAGAAGTACCAGATTGCGAAGGGCAAAAAGATTGACTTGAAGAAGGAAGTTACCATTGTCCCGGCAGACGCTACAAACAAGAGCCTGACTTATACATTGGATAAAAAGTCGGCAAAATACGCGACGCTTAAGAATGGCATAGTCACAACCAAGAAATCCGGCGCGGGCAAGACGGTCAAAGTGACGGTTACGTCAGCAGACGGCAGCGTGAGGCAGACGGTCAGCATTCAGATCATGAAGAACGCGGTCACAAAGGTGACGGTGAAAGGCAAAAAGAAAGTGACAGTGAAAGCCGGGAAGAGCTACACAGTCAAAACGGCGGTGAAGACAAACGGCAAGAAGGCCAACAAGAAGCTGAAATGGACGTCTTCAAATGAGAAGTTTGCGACAGTGAACGCGAAGGGGAAAGTGAGAACGAAGAAGGCCGGCGCGGGCAAGACGGTGAAGATCACGGCAGTCTCAACGGACGGCACGAATAAGAAAGTGCAGGTGACAATTAAGATTAAGAAGTAATAGGCTTTGATTTTTAAGTAGGCCGGCACGTTGCGCGCGTTAAGCGTTTCGCGTGGCATGATTCGCCCCGGGATACAGGAAACCGTATTCCGGGGCGTTTTGTGTAGATCATTCCATCAGAATCCCTGGAATCGGGAAACAGGGAGGCGCTATATGATAATCAGAGAGGGAAAGGGGCATTACGATGGCAAACATGGTTTCAGAGGAGACAATTGAATATGTAGGGATTTTAGCGAAGCTTTCCCTTTCAAAGGAGGAGGCGGGGCGCGCCAGGAAGGATATGGAAGAAATGCTTGCTTATATCGACAAGCTAAATGAACTGGACACGTCGGGCGTTGAGCCGCTGTCCCATGTGCTTACGTCGGGCAATGTGTTTCGGGAAGACGTTGTCTGCAATGGGGACGGCAGCGCCGCGGCGCTGGCAAACGCGCCGCAGCGGAAGGGGCAGGGCTTTTTGGCGCCAAGGACGATTGACATGGAATAGGGGGGGATTTGTGATGGGCCTTATGGAATTGACAGCCGTGGAGCTTAGCAGGAAAATAAAGGAACGGGAAACGTCGGCGCCTGAGGCGGTGAGGGAGGCGCTTGACGCCATACAGGAAAAGGACGGCAGGATTGGAGCCTTTGTGACGGTGGACAGGGAGCGCGCCTTAGAGGAGGCGGAGCAGGCGCAGAGGCGGATTGAGGCGGGCATGGCTTGCGGCCCCCTTGCCGGGGCGCCGATTGCCGTCAAAGACAATATCTGCACAGAAGGGATGCGCACAGCCTGCGGCTCAAGGATGCTTTCTGATTTTATCCCGTCCTATTCGGCCCAGGCGGTGAAAAACCTGAAAGCGGCCGGCGCGATACTCATTGGAAAGACCAATATGGATGAATTTGCCATGGGCAGCACGACGGAAACCTCCTATTTTGGGGCGACGAAAAATCCATGGGACGAAAAGCGCGTGCCGGGCGGCTCCTCGGGCGGCTCCTGCGCCGCAGTGGCTGCTGAGGAATGTCCCTGCGCCCTGGGCTCGGATACGGGCGGCTCCATCCGTCAGCCAAGCTCTTTTTGCGGCGTGACGGGGGTGAAGCCGACGTATGGCACGGTTTCCAGGTATGGCTTGGTTGCGTATGGCTCATCGTTGGAGCAGATTGGGCCGATTGCGAAGGACGTGACGGACTGCGCCGCGATTTTGGAGACGATTTCCTCATATGACGAAAAGGACGCGACATCAATCCGAAGGCAGGATTTGGATTTTACGGCGGCGCTTGTGGACGACGTGAAGGGGCTGAAGATCGGGATCCCAAAGAATTATTTTGGCGAGGGCGCAGACTTGGATGTGGCGGAGGCCGTTCTTGCTGCGGCGAAGAAGCTGGAAGGCAAAGGGGCGGTGTTAAAGGAATTTGACATAAGCCTGACGGAGTACGCCGTGCCTGCGTATTATGTGATTGCCTGCGCGGAGGCCAGCTCGAACCTGGCGCGTTTTGACGGCGTGAAGTACGGCTATCGCGCCAGGCAGTATGAGGGGCTTCATGATATGTATAAGAAAAGCCGTTCGGAAGGCTTTGGGGCAGAAGTGAAGCGGAGGATCCTGCTTGGCTCCTTTGCGCTAAGCTCCGGGCATTACGACGCTTATTATTTAAAGGCTCTGCGCGTAAAGGCCCTAATCAGGCAGGAGCTTGACGCGGCGTTTGCCGACTATGACGTGATCCTTAGCCCGGCCGCGCCCAGGACGGCCCCAAAGCTTGGCGAAAGCTTAAACGACCCGCTGAAAATGTATCTGGGGGACGTGTATACCGTTTCCGCGAACCTTGCGGGCCTGCCTGCGATTTGCCTGCCCTGCGGCTTAGGCCAAAACGGGATGCCCATTGGCCTGCAGCTGATGGGGGATTGCTTTCAGGAGAAGAAGATCCTGCGCGCCGCCTATGCGTATGAGAAGACGAGGCCATATTTGAAAAGCCCGTCCGCCTGGGACGAATTAGGATCAGGAAGGAGCCGATACGATGAGCAAAGAATTTGAAACCGTCATAGGGCTTGAGGTTCATGTGGAGCTTGCGACGAAGACGAAGATTTTCTGCGGCTGCACCACCGCATTTGGAGGGGCGCCGAACGCGCATACCTGCCCGGTCTGCACCGGGATGCCCGGCTCCCTGCCTGTTTTAAACCGCCAGGCAGTGGAATATGCCGTCGCCGTCGGGCTTGCCGCGGGCTGTGAAATTACAAAGGACTGTAAATTTGACCGGAAGAATTATTTTTACCCGGATAATCCGCAAAATTACCAAATCTCGCAGCTTTACCTTCCGGTCTGCAAAAACGGAAGCGTGGAGATCGAGACGGAGGCGGGCGGCAGAAAGCGCATTGGCATCCATGAAATCCATATGGAGGAGGATGCCGGAAAGCTGGTGCATGAGGAATTGGGAAACAGCTCTATCATCGACTTTAACCGTTCCGGCGTCCCTTTGATTGAGATTGTGTCTAAGCCGGATATGCGGTCAGCGAAAGAGGCGATTGCCTTTTTGGAGAAGCTGCGGCTTTTGATTCAGTATTTGGGCGCGTCGGACTGTAAGCTGCAGGAAGGCTCCATGCGCGCGGATGTGAATTTGTCGGTGCGGGAAGCGGGCCAAACGGAATTTGGGACGCGGACGGAGATGAAGAACTTAAATTCTTTCAAGGCGATTGCGCGCGCGGCGGAGCATGAGCGGAACAGGCAGATTGACCTCATATTGTCCGGCCAGCCGGTCGTGCAGGAGACAAGGCGGTGGGATGACGCGAAAGGAAACTCTTATTCGATGCGTTCGAAAGAAGACGCGAAGGATTACCGCTATTTTCCGGATCCCGACCTTCCCCCTGTGCATATTTCCGACGCATGGATTGCGGACATTCGAAAGCGTCAGCCGGAGTTTCGCGAGGAGAAGGTCAGGCGGTTTCAGGAAGAATACGGCCTTCCGCTATATGACGCAAAGGTTTTGACGGAAACCAGGGAGCTGGCGGACTTTTTTGAGGAGACGGCCAAGATCAGCGGAAAGCCGAAAAAAGCGTCGAACTGGGTTATGGGAGAGACAATGCGCCTTTTGAGGGAGAGCGGCAGGGAGCCGGGGCGCATCGGCCTCTCTCCGGGGCGTCTGGCGAAGATGATTGACTTAATCGACGACGGCGCGGTCAATGGCGCGGTCGCGAAAGAGGTGTTTGCGGTGATGTTTGAAGAGGACGTTGACCCGGGGGAGTATGTCAGGGAGCATGGATTAGCCGTGATCGGGGATGCGGATGTGCTTCGGGAGACGGTCATGCGGGCGCTGGAGGGCAACCCGAAAGCTGTGGAGGACTATAGGAACGGAAAGAAAAAGGCCATGGGGTTCTTGGTCGGCCAGACGATGAAGGAGCTAAAGGGCAAGGCCGATCCTGGGATGGTGAATGAGATCTTAAGGGAATTGCTGTCGGAATAGGCGGTGCGCGGCCCGCCCCCTTATGGCGCAATCTGGCGTGAGCGCTCTGTTTTTGTTCTTGGGCTTAGGTTGCGGATTTTGTGTTTTGTATGCTATAATGGACAAAACGAAGCGCGATAAGAAATTCTGATGTGAATAAGGAGAAGCGAAGCGATGCCGAATATGGATTTTTATGAAGTGGACCCCTTGGATGAGCCGTCTGTGGACAGCCCCAAAGAGGAAGGCGGGGGCGACAAGCAGGAGAAAGAGGATTATGAGCAGATTTGCTATCTCTGCAAGCGGACAGAGAGCGTGGCCGGGAAGCTGATACGGATGCCGCAGAACATCTGCATTTGCCAGGACTGTATGCAAAAGACGTTTGACGCGATGAACGGCTCAGGGTTTCCTATGGGGGACATGATGGGTAATATGCCAAATATGCCCAATATCAGCATGATCAACCTGGGAGATATGCAGGGCTTCTCCCCGTTTCGGCAAAGGGTGAAGAAAAAGAAGGAAAAGAAAAAGGACGCCCCTGCGATTGACATCCATGCGATTCCCGCGCCCCATAAGCTTAAGGCGAGCCTGGATGAATATATTGTGGGGCAGGAGCATGCCAAAAAAGTGATGTCAGTGGCGGTTTATAATCATTTCAAGCGCATTACGTCAGACATGGCGGACGGGGTGGAGATTGAAAAGTCCAATATGCTGATGGTCGGCCCGACCGGCTCTGGCAAGACGTATATGGTGAAGACCCTGGCGAAGCTTTTAGACGTGCCGCTTGCGATTACGGACGCCACTTCCCTGACAGAAGCCGGGTATATCGGGGACGACATTGAGAGCGTCGTTAGTAAGCTGCTTGCTGCGGCGGACAACGACGTGGAGCGGGCTGAGCAGGGTATTATTTTCATAGATGAGATTGACAAAATTGCCAAAAAGCGGAACGCCAACCAAAGGGACGTCAGCGGGGAGTCGGTGCAGCAGGGGATGTTAAAGCTGCTGGAGGGCGCTCAGGTGGAGGTTCCGGTGGGGGCGAGCAGCAAAAACGCAATGGTGCCGATGGCGGTGGTGAACACCCGGAACATTTTGTTTATTTGCGGCGGGGCGTTTCCGGATTTGGAGGAGATTATCAAGGAACGCTTAAATAAGGAGTCGTCTATTGGCTTTAAGGCGGATTTAAAAGACAAGTATGACAAAGAAGAGAATCTTTTGACAAAGGTGTTGGCGGAAGATGTGCGTAAGTATGGGATGATACCGGAGTTTTTGGGCCGTCTGCCTGTTTTGTTTTCTTTGGAGGCGCTGACGGAGGAGATGCTGGTACGCGTGCTGGTAGAGCCGAAGAATGCGATTACGAAGCAATATCAGAAGCTTTTGGCGATGGATGAGGTGAAGCTGGAGTTTGAGGAGGCGGCCCTGTATGCCATTGCGGCCAAGGCAAAGGAGAAAAAGGCGGGGGCAAGGGCGCTGCGGGCGATCCTGGAGGAGTTCATGCTGGATATTATGTATGAGATTCCAAAAGACGATGGGATTGGCACAGTGACGATCACGAAAGCCTATCTTGACGGGAAGGGCGCGCCATTGATTGCCATGCGCGAGTATTCAGGGCATGGGGGCGTTCCGGTGAATGCGCTCCCGTAAGGCATAACTGCGTCCTTACAGGAATATAGTGGTAGAAAGAAAAAACAGGCGGGAAAACATTTGGGCTGTCATGACGCGGTGTATTCCAATGAATACTATGACATCATTTCTAACGATTATGAGCCAATCCCAACGCTTCAGTATGTCTGTAGGCAGAATGTGGCGGACCGTTATGCCATCTATTATCTGGATCGAAGAGCCGTTCCAGAGATGTCGGTGGGGACATATAAATACACCAGCATACCCAAGTGCTATACATTATTGGATCAGAGCGCGCTTGAGGTCAGCGGGATTTCCAGGGTGCAGACGCAGCGGAACTTAGAGCTTGGCGGCAGGGGGATTTTGATCGGCTTTTTGGACACGGGGATTAATTTTGAGAGCCAGATTTTTCGGAATACGGACGGCAGCAGCAGGATTGTCGCTATCTGGGATCAAAGCATAGACATTGGCCCCCATCCAAAGGGGTTCATCTATGGGACAGAGTACCGAAAGCAGGAAATAGACGATGCCCTGCAGCAGCAAAACCCGACGGAGTATGTGCTGGAGAGGGATGAAATCGGGCATGGGACAAAAATGGCGGCGATTGCCGCGGGGGGCGAGGATGAAGCGAATGACTTCATCGGCGCGGCGCCTTACGCGGATATCGCCGTCGTGAAGCTAAAGCCTGCGAAGCAGTATTTGCGGGATTTCTATTACATCAAAGACGATGCCGTCGCATATCAGGAAAACGACATTCTGACGGCGATAGATTATTTGAACAGGATTGCAAAGGAACGGGAGGAGCCGCTCGTGCTTTGCTTTGGCCTCGGCACGAATCAGGGAAACCGTGACAGCAACGGAAGGCTTGCGACGTATTTGGACGATATCGCCACTATGTACCGCAGGGCGGTCTGCATTGCGGTGGGAAGCGAGGCGAACGCGAGGCATCATTTTTATGGGAATTTGACGGCGCAGGCGTCGGAGCGGGTGGAAATCAATGTCACGGAGGATATGAGGGGGTTTATCGTAGAGCTGTGGAGCCATTCGTTTGAGCTGTTTTCCATTTCTGTCACTTCCCCGACGGGAGAGGTTTTGCCGCGCGTCGCGGTTTGGAACGGGCAGCAGCAGAGGCATCGTTTTTTGCTGGAGGGCACCAGCCTTTTGATTGATTACCAGCTTGGGGGCCTAAGGAGCAGGGAGCAGATCATTCATATGGATTTTTCCAATCCGGTCAGGGGACTTTGGATTGTGGAGGTGTTTCCGTTCCGCATCTCTGACGGGAGCTTTAATCTGTATCTGCCAATTTCAGACTTCTTGGAGGAGGAAGTTTTTTTTGTGCGCTCCAATCCTGACACGACAATCACCGTTCCGTCCAGCGCAAAATTCTCCATGGCGGTTGGAGGGTACAATGCGGTCACAGACGGCATATATGTGGATTCCGGCAGGGGCTATGCCGTAGATGGCAGCATCAAGCCGGATTTTGTCACTCCGGCGGTCAATGTGCATACGCAGAACCAATTTGGCGTATATGACAGGATGACTGGCACAAGCGCCGCTGCGGCGATTGCGTCCGGGGCCTGCGCGCTGCTGTTTGAGTGGAACATCAATGCGATGGATAACCGTACCGTAAATTCCCTGGAGCTGCGCAATCAGATCGTCAACGGCACGCGTAAGGTGGCGAATCAGTCTTACCCGAACCGTGAGGAAGGGTATGGGCGCTTGGACGTCTATCAAAGCATTTTGAATATGAGGAATTTGTGAGGGAAATATGGTAAGGGGCTGCTTTGGCAGCCTCTTTTAAAATGCAGCAATGCGGGGAGGCGGCTGTTGCAGGAAGGCCGCGTTTTACCGGGCATTTTCTGTTGCTCAAGGTTAAATTTGGTCGGAATAATGTTGTTTTTGCAGCGCGGGATGCTCTGTTAGATTCTTATGATAAACTTAAGAATCGCGAGACTAAAATTAAGGAGGAGCAGGAATGATAGCAAAGAGAAAAAGAAAATTTTGGCAGCGGATGACAGCGGTATTTCTAAGCGCGATGCTTTTTGCAGGAACGCTTGGGAATGGCGCTGCCTATGTAAAAGCGGAGGAACTTACTGGCGGTTTGGGCGCAGAATCTGGCGGGAGATATAATCAGGCAGGAAAAACGGCAGAGGATCCGACGGGAGAGCATAAACACAAAGTCTGCGCAGATGCTGAATGTACAGACGAAAGCCATAATGAAATCATATGGACAGAATGGACGTCGGCGGATTCGCTTCCAACAGAGAGTGGAAGTTATTATCTGACACAAGATGTGACATTAACGGATTCTTGGGAACAAGCAGTCTCAGCGCAAATCAATCTCTGTTTCCATGGGCATATCGTAAAGATAGACAGTCCGAATAAGTCTGTTATGGTTGCAAAAAAAGGTACGCTCGCACTGACGGATTGTTCCGGTGCAGAACATAAATTTTCAGTAGATCGCAAAACGGGCTTATGGACGTTAGATGAGACGGGCGGCACAGAGACGCTTACGGGCGGATGTATTACCGGGGCGCGCGGCGGTGAAGGCGAAGGCGAAGCATGCCCGGCAGTTGTCAATGAAGCATATTCAACTTTAGAGATGTATCGTATCAATATTGTGGGCAACAAAAACGGCGGCAAAATGTTGCTTAGTGAATATACTTATGATGATGCGGGAAAAGGCGGAAGCGCATTATATAATGCCGGAGCATTTTTCTTAAACAGCGGAAATATCGTGGGCAACTATGTGGATATGAGCATGATAAAAGAATCTGACGCAAAAAAGCACGCCGGCGGCTGTGTATTTATAGAGCGTGAAAGCTTAAGCAAATTTACAATGAACGGCGGTAAAATTTATAAGAACGGCGGAGAACATAATACCTGCGGCGGCGTATTTGTCTATGGTGGGAAATTTACAATGAATGGCGGCGAAATTTCTGAAAACAGCGGTGTAATGGGCGGCGGAATTTTGGCTAACGGTGGATGGGGCAGTTCATATGAATTTACTTTGAACGGCGGTAAAATAACGAATAATGACGCAAAGAAGGGCGGCGGAATTTATTATAAGTATGATAAGGACTTTATTATAAACGACGTAGAAATTACCGGAAATGCAGCGCAGGAAGGCGGCGGCGTATGGTTGGGATATACCAATTCATCGAAATTTGCAATCAACGGCGGAACGATAACGGGTAATTTTGAAAAAATACAAGATTACAAAACAGATGAGGTGCATGAATTTAGCAGCAATCTTTATTTTGAAAAGACGTTTTCTGAAGAGCGATACCAGTGTAAGCAGATAGAGATCGCAAAGAAATTAAAAGAAGGGTCAAAGTTTGGCATAACGATTGGCGGCATTTCAGATAATGACCTGTTTTTTACAAAGGAATCTGTTTCGAAATGGACTGACGATGTTCTTTCTTATTTTGAAAGCGATGATCCGATTTATGAATTTGCAATATATGAAGGAAACAAACGGCTGTGTTTGAAGAAGAGTCAGGATGAGCTGCATAAGCCGATAGAGGCAGTCAGAAAACAAATAGGTGATATAGAAAAGGAGGGCTTTGATAACTATGGCTCACTATGCCAATCGGCAAGGCAGGCATATAATGCTTTATCTGACGAACAGAGGGGCCTAATGAATTATGCGGTATTTAAAAAATTGCAGGATATGGAAATTGAAGCTTGGTTTGAAAAGGAGAATGGGGGTACGGAAGAAAAGCCATTTACGATTGAAGGATATGCTGACCTCCAACATCTTTGTGAATATATGGTTTCTGCTAAGTGTGGCTTAAGGGATAAATATTTTAAACTTACGGAAGATATAGATATTGGCTCTTCTGACAATCATGTAGACGTTATAGGCTGGCCGCCAAGTGAGAGTGAGGATCATGAAATCATTCCTTTCTTAGGAATTTTTGATGGAGAGGAATATGCGGTCACGGGCCTTGGCAGCTATCAACGTGTTTCGAACGGCTCTGTCAGGGACTGCGTGGGATTGTTTGCCCATAATAAAGGGACGATTCAAAATCTTACTGTGGTAGGGGAGTTTTCTGACTCAATGAGTGAGAATCCTACTGCGTCGGAAAGAGAGTATGTCGGAGGCATTGCCGGAAAAAATGAAGGAAAAATCATCAATTGCGACAGTATTGTAAAAATTAACGGAAAAGATTATGTAGGGGGCATTACAGGCGCAAACCTTGAAAAAGGCATGATAGAAAATTGCAAAAGCGCGGAAAATGTTGTGGGGACAGGAAGCAATGTCGGAGGCATTGCCGGAGAAAACAAAGGAATCATTAGAGGCTGTTTCTATGAAAAAAATGAGCGGATCAATAAAGATATTTTTGGAGTAGGCGGCGTGAGCGGCGATCCGGAAGGAACTGCGGCTGTAAATAACATTCATGCCCATGCGCCATGTGGAGAAAGAGAGTGTCCGAATGAGGAAGGGAATATTCATTATCATCATCACGACCACATTCCCCGTATTTGGGAGCCATGGTCGAAGTCGGATTCGCTTCCAACAGACGGAGGGCGCTATTATCTTACTGCCGATGTGGAGCTGTCAGAAAAATATGTGAGCACGAGTGCGATGAGCAAAGGCTTATGTCTAAACGGCCATATCATCAAACCTAAAGATAAGACGGTCAATCCTTCCCGTAATCCAGCGGATATGAGCAGCGATTTTGCCCTCATAGAGAATGGAGCTGGAGACCTGACGCTTACAGATTGTTCAAAAGAAAAGCACAAATTTTCTGTGGGTGAAAACGGTTTGTGGACTTTAGATGAGGAAAACGGCACGAAAGAGCTTACAGGAGGATGCATTACAGGCGTTTTTGCTGCCGAAGGATGCGATGCAAAGGTATGTGCGGTAAGCCATTATCGTGGTAAGCTGAGGCTTTACAATGTAAATATTGTGGGCAATAGCAGTAATTCAAGCGGTGCAGGATTAAGGAATTCTAATTTTCGCAATGTAAATAATGCATATATGTACAGCGGGAACATAGTTGGAAATTGTGCGCCTGACGGTGCAGGCGTAACTATCAAGGCAAATAGATTTTATATGCATGGAGGCACGATTGCTGATAACCATGCCACAAATTATGGAGGCGGAATATTTTGTGATGATAGAGATAGTTATGAACCGCTGATTCTGATATACGGAGGAACAATTTCCGGAAACTCTGCAAAACGCGGAGGAGGGGTATATTTTGTAGACGGCATAAAGCTGTTTTACATGGATGCCGGTGAAATGAAAGACAATACGGCATCAGAATGTGGAGGAGGAATATATGGAGTGGGCGAGCCTGAATTTGGCGCGTCTGCGGATTCTTTTGCCGGGCCGATAACGATATACGATAATTACGTAGAGAATGAAGGAGGCAAACTGCCGAATAATTTTTATTTAACGAACAATAGCAGAATTAATGCGATAAAAGGCATGAAAGAGGGGTCTAAGATTGGCATTAGTACAGAGGCGTTGCCGACAGAGGAGACGCCGCGTGTATTGGTTGCGAATGTGAGTCCACAGAATTTTTCGCTGGATAGCTTTTGCAGTGACCGAACAGGATATACGATGAAGTTAGAAGGCGCTAATTCTTCGAACGGTTTCGTATATCTTATTGTAAAAACCAAGCCGGAATCAGAAAAATTTATAGAGATGATAAATAATCTGGGCGACGTGACGGTGGAGAATGTTTTGGACAAGGCGCAGTCCCTTAAGGAAGTAAGGGAGGCGTATGAGAAGCTGGATCAGGAACAGGCCTCTAATGTGCCAGAAGAAGCATTAGGGAAATGGGACGGCGCCGAAAAAACGTTAGTAGAAGCAGTGAAACAGAAAATAAACGACATCGGTGAAGTAGACGAGGCAAACGTCTTAAGCAGGAAAACAGCTATTGAAGAAGC
The DNA here is from genome assembly GCA_947652855.1 of uncultured Roseburia sp. Lineage (GTDB taxonomy): Bacteria > Bacillota > Clostridia > Lachnospirales > Lachnospiraceae > Roseburia_B. The sequence continues at coordinate 88,460 of CANTEO010000001.1, forward strand.
AAGGGAAGCCTATGATAAGCTGTATCCGCCTCTGGTGGAGCAGTTTCCAAAAGATTTAGAGAAGAAGCTGACCGATGCAGAGGCGCTTTTGGCGCAGGTGTCAGGCGGCGGAGTTTCTGACGCAGTGGCGCAGGCAATCGCAAAAATAAACGAGATCCCGTCTGCCGTGACTTATGATAAAGCCTGCAAAGACGCAATTGACGAGGCAAGGAAAGCATACGACGCTTTAAGCGAAGGCCAGAAGGGCCAGATTCCGGAAGGCGCGTTACAGAAACTGACTGACGCAGAAGCAGAATACGACAGGCTCGCGGCAGACTCAGTGAAACAGAAGATAGATGCTATCGGTGAAATAAACGCGGACACTATCCTTGGTAAAAAACAGCTCATTGAAGAGGCAAGGAAAGCGTATGAGGCATTGACCGAAGGCCAGAAAAAACGGATTCCGGAAGAGGATTTGAAAAAGCTGACCGATGCAGAAAAACTCTATGCGCAGGTATCAGGCGGCGGGGCTTCTGACGCAGTGGCGCAGGCAATCGCAAAAATAAACGCGATCCCGTCTGTTGTAACTTATGATAAAGCCTGCAAAAAGGCAATTGACGAGGCGAGGAAAGCATACGACGCTTTAAGCGAAGGCCAGAAGGGACAGATTCCGGAAGGCGTGTTACAGAAACTGACTGACGCAGAAGCAGAATATGACAGGCTCGCAGCAGAGGCGGTCAAAGAAAAAATTGACGCCATTGGCGACGTCACTGTTGAGAATGCAGAAGAGAAAGGGCAGGAGATCGAGGACGCGAGGGCCGCGTATGACAGCCTGACCGATAAGCAAAAAGAGCAGATTGCCCCGGAGACATTGAAGAAGCTGACCGACGCGGAAAAAGCCTATGACCAGGCAACGGGAGGGAAGAACCAGGCAGCAGTAGACAGAGTGGTGGAAAAGATTGACGCGATCCCGATGCCGGTACAGCATGACTGGAAATGCGCGCAGAAGATCGAGGAGGCCAGGGAGGCTTATGACAGCTTGACTGGAAGCCAGAAAAACATGGTTCCAGAAGAGAAAAAACAAAAGCTGACTGACGCCGAAAAGGAATACGACAGGCTGGCGGCAGAAAAGGCCAAAGAAAAAATTGACGCGATTGGGACTGTGACGCCTGAGAACGCAGAAGAGAAAAAACAGGCGATTGAGGACGCCAGGGAAGCCTATGACAGCCTGACGGACGGCCAGAAAGGGCTGATTACAGAAGAGGAGAAGAAAAAACTCACAGACGCTGAGAAGACGTACGACGGGACAAAAGGGAATAAGGATCAGGCAGCGGCAGACAAAGTGAAGGATAAGATTGACGCCATCCCGGTTCCAGTGCAGGACAATGAGGAGACGGGACAGAAGATAGAAGACGCGGAGGATGCGTATGAGGGCCTGACTGGGACTCAAAAAGACATGGTCTCCGAAGAGGACAAGAAAAAGCTGGAAGACGCGAAGGACGCGTATGACAGCCTGCAGGCGGACAAAGTGAGGGATAAAATCGACGCGATCGGCGAGGTGACGCCGGAAAATGTGCTTGATAAAAAAGACCTGATCGAAGACGCAAGGGACGCATACGACAAGCTGACCGACGGGCAGAAAGAGCTGATTGCCCCGGAAGAGAAGAAGAAGCTGACCGACGCGGAGAAAGCATATGACCAGACACAAAATGGAAAAGACAGGGAAGCGGCAGACAAGGTCGTGGAAAAGATTGACGCGATTCCAGACCCGGTGCAGAAAAACGAGGGCTGCAGGACAAAAATTGAAGAAGCGAAGGACGCATATGACAGCCTGACCGGAACCCAAAAAGACATGGTGCCGGAAAGCAGCAGAAAGAAGCTGGAAAACGCCCTGAATGCATACGACAGGCTTGCGGCTGCAGAAGCAATGGAAAAAATTGACGCGATCGGCGAGGTGACGCCGGAAAACGCCGTCAGCAAAAAAGATCGGATCGAGGACGCCAGGGAAGCGTATGACAGCCTGACGGACAGACAGAAGGAATATGTCACGCCGGAAGAGAAGAAGAAGCTGACCGACGCAGAGAAAGCCTACGACAATGCGACAGGCGGTCACAATCAGGCAGCGGCGGACAGCGTGGTTGAAAAAATCAACGCGATCCCAGACCCGGTTAAAAATGATGCGGACACAAAACAGAAGATCGACGATGCAAGGGAAGCCTACGACAAGCTGACGACGGCACAGAAGGACATGGTTCCTGAGAGCAGCAGGAAAAAGCTTGAAAATGCGGAAAAAGAGTACCAAAAATTGTCAGGGGCCGATCAGGATGCAGCCGACGAGGTGAAAGAGAAGATCGACGCGATCGGCGAGGTGACGCCGGAAAACGCCGTCAGCAAAAAAGACCTGATCGAAGACGCCAGAGACGCATACGACAAGCTGACCGACGGGCAGAAAGAGCTGATTGAGCCGGAAGAAAAGAAGAAGCTGACCGACGCGGAAAAGATTTACGACAACGCGACGGGCGGTCACAACCAGGCGGCGGCGGACGAAGTGAAGGATAAAATCGACGCGATCCCAAGCCCGGTCAAAAATGACGAGGAGACCAAACAGAAAATAGAAGACGCGCGCGAATCGTACGACGACTTAACCGGGACGCAGAAAGACATGGTTCCGGAAGAAAGCGAGAAGAAGCTAGAAGACGCAGAAGACGCGTACAATAAGCTGGTGACAGACGAAGTCAAAGAGAAGATCGACGCGATCGGCGAGGTGACGCCGGAAAATGCCGTCAGCAAAAAAGACCTGATCGAAGACGCTAGGGACGCGTACGACAAGCTGACCGACGGGCAGAAAGAGCTGATTGAGCCGGAAGAGAAGGAAAAATTAACCGACGCAGAAAAAATCTACGACAATGCGACGGGCGGTCACAACCAGGCGGCGGCGGACGAAGTGAAGGATAAAATCGACGCGATCCCAAGCCCGGTCAAAAATGACGAGGAGACCAAACAGAAAATAGAAGACGCGCGCGAATCGTACGACGACTTAACCGGGACGCAGAAAGACATGGTTCCGGAAGAAAGCGAGAAGAAGCTAGAAGACGCAGAAGACGCGTACAATAAGCTGGTGACAGACGAAGTCAAAGAGAAGATCGACGCGATCGGCGAGGTGACGCCGGAAAATGCCGTCAGCAAAAAAGACCTGATCGAAGACGCTAGGGACGCGTACGACAAGCTGACCGACGGGCAGAAAGAGCTGATTGAGCCGGAAGAGAAGGAAAAATTAACCGACGCAGAAAAAATCTACGACAATGCGACGGGCGGTCACAACCAGGCGGCGGCGGACGAAGTGAAGGATAAAATCGACGCGATCCCAAGCCCGGTCAAAAATGACGAGGAGACCAAACAGAAAATAGAAGACGCGCGCGAATCGTACGACGACTTAACCGGGACGCAGAAAGACATGGTTCCGGAAGAAAGCGAGAAGAAGCTAGAAGACGCAGAAGACGCGTACAATAAGCTGGTGACAGACGAAGTCAAAGAGAAGATCGACGCGATCGGCGAGGTGACGCCGGAAAATGCCGTCAGCAAAAAAGACCTGATCGAAGACGCAAGAAAAGCTTATGACAAGCTGACCGACAGCCAGAAAGAGATGATTGACGCATCCGAGGTCAAGAAGCTGACCGACGCAGAGAGAATCTATAATGACGCCATGGATGCAGACAGCCAGGCGAAGCTGGACCAAGCCGCCGCGCAGAACGCCATCAGCAAAATAAACGCCATTGGCACAGTGGTGAAGACAGACGAGTGCGCGGCGAAGATCAAGGATGCGCGCGCCGCCTACAACGCCCTGACGGACGCACAGAGAAAACTGGTTCCCGCGGCTGTCTTGAAAACATTGACGGATGCGGAGGGCGCCTATGCTGAACTGACAAAAGACACAGGCCTGCCCGCTGACAAGAAGGAGCAGATTCAAAAAATTGCAGAGACATTGGGCGTAAGCGAGGAGACCGCGACAAAGATTCAGGCATTGGCGGAAGAGCTCGGCGTGGAGGCGGAGACATTGCTGCTTACCGACAGCAGCTTTGAGGGCCCTGACACAGAGAGAGACATGAAAGGCTCCACCTTCTCGCTCCTTCAGGTAAAGGCGACAAAGGTTACGAAGAAGCAACTAACTTTGAAATGGAAGAAGGTGAAGGCCGCAGACGGCTACAAGGTCTATGGCACCCGCTGCGGAAAGGACAATAAGGCAAAGCTGATAAAGACCATTGAGAAAAATGGGAAAACCAGCTTTCAAGTGAAGAGGCTCTTGAAAGGGAAGGCATACCGATATGTCGTCCGCGCATACAAGATCATCGACGGCAAGGCAGTCACAATCGCCGCCTCAAAGACCACCCATATCTTCACGAATGGCGGCAAGTATGGGAACGCGAAGGCGGTAAAGGCCAAGAAGACAAATGTGAGCGTGAAGAAAGGAAAGACCTTTAAGATAAAGGCATCGGAGGTCAAGGCAAAGAAGCCGCTCAAAAAACACAGGCAGCTCTGCTATGAGTCCAGCAACGCTAAGGTGGCGGAAGTGACAAAGAAAGGCGTCATCAAGGGCAAGTCAAAAGGGACCTGCTTCATTTACGCGTATGCACAAAACGGCATTTATAAAAAAATCAAAGTAACCGTAAAATAAAAGAAAAGGGGCTGTTGCAAAAGTGGATGAATAATCTACCAGAGCAACAGCTCCGTTTCTATGCCGAAAAACAGAAAAGAGGATGTCGCAAAATCATCAAAATTAGATGATTTTGCGACATCCTCTTAATAGTTTCTGAAAATCAGATCTTAGCCTTTGATGCTTTGGTGGTATTCCTGCAGCGATTTCACTGGCTGCCCCTCTCCTTTTTTCATAGAGTGGATGCCCGCCGCCGTCGCTTTGGCCGCCGCCATCGTCGTCATATACGGAATCCTGTTTTTGATCGCCGCTTTTCGGATATAGCTGTCGTCCGTGGCGCCTTTCTTGTCATTTGGCGTATTGATGATTAGGTCAATCTGCCTGTTTGCAATGGCGTCTAAAATGTTCGGGCGCCCTTCATTGATCTTGGAAATCTTCTCTGCCTCCATTCCGGCTTCCCGTATTTTGTCACAGGTGCTTCCGGTAGCCATAATCTGAAAGCCATTTTCATAGAGAGCGCGCGCCGTCTCCACAAGCTCCGGCTTGTCTTTGTCGTTGACGGAAAACAGCACAGTCCCTTCCATGGGAAGCTTTGTCTGCGTCGCTTCCTGCGCCTTATAGAAGGCTTTTCCATAGCTGCTGGAAAGGCCAAGCACTTCGCCCGTTGAGCGCATCTCCGGCCCAAGCAGCGGATCCACCTCCTGAAACATATTGAACGGGAACACGGCTTCTTTTACGCCATAATAGGGAATTTCCCGGTCATAAAGCGATGGGACGGGAGAGGGATTTCCCGTAAATTTGGCCGTCATGATTTCTGTCGCCAGCTTCACCATGTTGATGCCGCAGACTTTGGAAACGAGCGGAACGGTGCGGGAGGCCCTTGGGTTTGCCTCCAATACATAAATCGTGCCGTCCTCAATCGCGTACTGCATATTCATCAGTCCCACGACGTTCATCTCCTGCGCGATTTTTCTGGTGTATTCTTTGATCGTCTCAATATGCTCTTTGGAAAGGTGTTTTGACGGCAGGATGCAGGCGGAGTCTCCCGAATGCACGCCGGCCAGCTCAATATGCTCCATTACCGCAGGCACGAAGACGTGCGTCCCGTCGCTGATGGCGTCCGCCTCGCATTCCGTCGCATGCTGCAGGAAACGGTCAATTAAGATGGGCCGGTCTGGCGTCACGCCGACGGCCGCCCGCATATAAAAGGCCAGCGCCTCGTCGTCATGCACCACTTCCATGCCGCGACCTCCAAGCACATAGGAGGGGCGCACCATGACCGGATAGCCGATTTCATTCGCAATGGAAAGCGCCTCGTCCACATTGACGGCCATCCCTGCCTGAGGCATCGGAATCTCAAGCCTGTCCATCATGGCGCGGAATAAGTCGCGGTCTTCCGCCATGTCGATCGTCTCCGGCGTCGTCCCTAAGATGTTCACGCCGTTTTTCTTCAGATCGGCGGCCAGGTTTAACGGCGTCTGCCCGCCAAACTGCGCGATGACGCCGACAGGCTGCTCTTTTTCATGGATGCTTAGCACGTCCTCAAGCGTTAAAGGCTCAAAATACAATTTATCGGAGGTGTCATAATCGGTGGAGACCGTCTCTGGATTGCAGTTGACGATAATTGTCTCAAATCCAAGCTTTTTTAGGGCGAGCGCGGCATGGACGCAGCAATAGTCAAATTCGATGCCTTGCCCGATGCGGTTTGGGCCTCCGCCTAAAATCATGATTTTGGGCTTGTCCGTGCGGATTGTGGCCGTATCTTTGATATGGTAGCTGGAATAATAATAGGCAGAGTCTTTTGTGGCGCTCACATGAACGCCTTCCCATGCCTCCTTAATCCCGGCGTCAAGCCTCGCCTTGCGGATTTCGCTTTCCGTAAGCCCTAAGATCTGGCTTAAGTATTTGTCGGAAAAGCCAGAAAGCTTTGCGTGGCGCAGCGCCTCGTTTCCAGGCATCGTCCCTTTCCCTTTTAGAAGCTGCTCTTCTTCCTCCACCAGCTCTTTCATCTGCTCAATAAAATAGCTTTTAATTTTTGTCAGCTCATGCAGCTCTTCGACAGTGGCGCCCTTGCGCAAAGCCTCATACATGAGAAACTGCCGTTCGCTGGTTGGGGTCGCGAGCATCTTTAAAAGGTCATGCTTGCTTTTCTTTGCAAAATCTTTCGCCCATCCAAGCCCGTGCCTTCCATTCTCTAGGCTGCGGATGGCTTTCTGAAACGCCTCCTTGTAGGTCTTTCCGATGCTCATGACTTCCCCGACGGCGCGCATCTGGGTGCCAAGCTTATCCTGGGCGCCTTTGAATTTTTCAAATGCCCACCGGGCGAATTTGATGACAATGTAGTCGCCGTCCGGCACGTAACGGTCTAACGTCCCACATTTGCCGCAGGGGATTTCGTCTAAGGTCAGGCCGCACGCCAGCATTGCGGACACAAGCGCAATCGGAAAGCCTGTGGCTTTTGAGGCTAAGGCCGAAGAGCGGGACGTCCTGGGGTTGATCTCAATGACGATAATCCTTCCGCTCTCTGGATCGTGGGCGAACTGCACATTCGTGCCGCCGATGACCTCGATCGCCTCTACGATTTTATAGGCTTGCCTTTGCAGCTCGTCCTGCACGTCCTGCGCAATCGTCAGCATTGGCGCGGAACAGAACGAGTCTCCCGTATGCACGCCGAGCGGGTCAATGTTTTCAATGAAGCATACCGTAATCATATTGTTCTTTGCGTCACGCACGACCTCTAATTCCAGCTCTTCCCAACCCAAAATCGACTCTTCCACCAGCACCTGCCCTACCAGGCTGGCGGAAAGGCCCCTGGCGCATACCGTCTTAAGCTCCTCTACGTTATATACCAGGCCGCCGCCTGCGCCGCCCATCGTATAGGCCGGGCGCAGCACTACGGGATAGCCAAGCTTTTCTGCGATGGAGAGCGCCTCCTCTACGGAATAGGCGACCTCGCTCCGCGCCATTTCGATGCCAAGGCTGTTCATTGTCTGCTTAAACGCAATGCGGTCCTCGCCCCGCTCAATCGCGTCTACCTGAACGCCGATGACCTTTACATGATATTGCTCCAGCACGCCCGCTTTCGCCAGCTCGGAGCATAAATTCAGCCCCGACTGGCCGCCTAAATTAGGCAGCAGCGCATCCGGACGCTCTTTTTCAATAATCTGCGTCAGGCGCTCCACATTCAATGGCTCGATATACGTCACGTCCGCCGTTTCCGGATCTGTCATGATCGTCGCGGGGTTGGAATTTACCAATACAATTTTATACCCCAGGCTTTTGAGCGCCTTGCACGCCTGCGTCCCGGAATAGTCAAATTCACACGCTTGTCCGATGATGATTGGGCCGGAGCCTATAATCAGTATCTTATGAATATCGTTTCTTTTCATTCTGCTTTCCTCACATTCCCTGTTTGATAAGTAATTGAATCGGCTGCTACTATTATAAACAAATTCGTCCAGTCTGTAAACCCGGCTGGAATTTACATTTTAATTTTCGGCATAGACATAACAGAAATGCTATATTCTTAAGAAGAAAATGCCGCAGAAATATTGTCGAACGGGCCGATTCGCTATATAATAGAACTGGAAAAGCAGGAAAGAGAGGCAGCTTACATGAAAAAAAGAAAGTATCTGCAAAAAGCGATGTATGTGGCGGTTCTTTTAACGGCAGTCTTGATTTTGTTTCATTGGTATACGTCAGAGAACAGATGGCGCATGGTGGAGCGGAATAAAAATTATGCGTCCGATTCCGCGCGTCAGGCGGCGGGCCGGGTGGATGAGGAGTTAAATAACGCGCGGAACCTGATTCGGGCTTACGCTTATTTTTTGGGTCAGGATCTGGAGCAGCCGAAAATCACCTTGAAAATGCTGGAGGAGATTGAAAAGAACTCTATTTTTGACGCATTGGTGTTTACAGATAAGAATGGGGTTAATCATAATTCTGACGGCCGGACCTCTGACGCGTCAGGAAAGGATTACTACATAAAAGGAATGCGGGGGGACAGCGGCATATCCGCGGTATTTGACTCTGCATTTTATGATGAGACGATGCTGTGCTTTTACACGCCCGTTCGGTTTCACAGGAAAACGATTGGCGTGCTGCGGGGCGCATATCTTGCGGAGGAATATTTAAAGGATATGCTTGCCGCGACATATTTTGGGGAGAGGGCCTCGGTGCATCTGTGCATGCCGGACGGAAAGATCCTTGCAAGTTCAGAGGCCAGGGGAAAAGAAGGGGATCTGGTGGAGGAGCTCTGCGAGGACGGCATCATTGATGATAAGACGGGAGGGATGGTAAGGGAAGTCTTTCAAAATGGCGGGGAAGGGGCGTTTCTTTGTGATTCCGGAAGCAAAACGGACAATATTTGCGTACGGTACCTTCCAGTCAATCGCTTTGTCCTTGTGCAGACGTTTCCCAAAAATGTCACGGAGCGCATGATTTGGGACGAGAACTTTGTCGGAATCCAATTGGAGGTCATGCTGATTGGATTATTTGTCATTTATATGATTGTGGCGCTGGTCCATGCCGGCAGGGAAAAGAAGCTGCTGGAAAAGGAAAACAGGGAGATGGGGTATATCATAAGCGGCGTCAATACGCTCTTCTCCCGTTTTACCATGGTGGATTTTCGGACAGAGGAGTATTTCTACCTGGCAGGGACAAAGCCAAAAGACGGCGAGATTGCCGTTACGGGCGTTTACCGGGATTTTAAGGAGTATTTGTGCAGCATTTTGACGGAAGAGGAGGGCCGAAGGGAATTTGCCGGGCAAATTGAGCGAAGCTCGGTAATAGAGGCTCTGCGGGATCAAAATGACCTGCGCTTTGAATGCCATGTCCTGCGTGACGGGAATGCGGAGTGGGAGCATATCAATATTATATGCCTGGAACGTGAGGACGGGCAGGCCAGCAAGGTGCTGTTTATCCGGCAGAACATTACGGAGGTTAAGGAGAAGGAGCTCCGCATTCAGGCGGAAATGGCCCTTGCGAACCGCAAGGAGAGGCAATATCGGATCGCGATCACCTCAAACGCCATTTGCACGTTTGAGTTCAATTTGACGAAGGACTGGATAGCGGGCGACATTGTGCGCGAGGCGGACGGAGAGCGGATTTCCCTAATGGATCTGGTGGGCCTTACGTATCCATGCAAGGTCTCCGACTGCTTTGAACGCTGGAAGGCATATGTCTTGGAGGAATCCATAGAAGATTACAGCAATACGGTCACGACGGATCACCTGAAGCAATGCTATGAGCAGGGGGATGCGGAGGTAAACGTTGATTACTGGGGGATGGGCCTTGACGGCAGGCAGATGTGCATTAGGCTGACATTCCTCATGACGCAGGACGACGCTACCGGTGACATTATGGTAATGGCAGTGGCAAAGGAGATTACGGAGCAGGTTCAAAAGCAAAGGGAGCAAAGGCAGGCGCTTGAGGATGCGCTGATGCAGGCGCAGCACGCCAATGTGGCGAAGACGACGTTCCTCTCCAATATGTCGCATGATATCCGCACGCCAATGAATGCGATTATCGGCTTTACGACGATTGCAGTCAACCATATAGAGAATCGGGATCAGGTAAAGGACTGCCTGCAAAAAGTCCTCTCTTCCAGCAACCATCTGCTTAGCCTGATTAACGATATCCTTGACATGAGCCGGATTGAGAGCGGCAAGGTGCAGATTAAAGAGCAGGACTGCAATATTTCCGAGCTGATGCACAGCCTGGTCAATATCATCCAGCCGCAGATGAAGGCCAAGCAGATGGAGCTGTTCATTGACACGTTTGGGGTTGTCAATGAAGACGTGATCGCAGATCCGCTGAAGCTGAATCAGGTATTTATCAATTTATTGAGCAATGCCGTGAAGTACACGCCGGCGAAGGGCAGCATTTCGTTTCGGATTATCCAAAAGAAGACGTTCCGTCATGGCTATGGGGATTATGTGTTTATTATTAAGGACAATGGCGTTGGCATGACGCCGGAATTCTTAAAGCATATCTTTGAGCCGTTTGAGCGGGAATCCAGCACAACCCGCAGCGGGATTGAAGGCACGGGGCTTGGGATGTCGATTACGAAGAACATTGTGGAGATGATGAACGGCACGATCTCTGTGGAGAGCGAGTTAGGGAAGGGCAGCACATTCACGGTAGAGATCAGCCTTAAGCTGCAGGATGTGGAAAAGAACGAGGAGCAGATTAGAGAATTGAATGGCTTGCGGGCGTTGGTCGTGGACGATGACTTCAATGCCTGCGAGAGCGTGAGCAGGATGCTAAAGCAGATTGGGATGCGCGTGGAGTGGACGACGTCTGGAAGGGAGGCGGTGTACCGCGCCCGTAAGGCGTATGAAGGAGGGGACTCCTACCATACATACATCATAGATTGGCAAATGCCGGAAATGAGCGGCGTGGAGACGGCGAGGAAAATTCGCGGGTCGGTAGGGGAGGAGGCCCCGATCGTCATTTTAACGGCATACGACTGGACAGAGATCGAGCGCGAGGCGAAGGAGTCGGGCGTTACGGCTTTTTGCGCAAAGCCGCTTTTTATGTCGGACTTAAAATCTGCGCTGCTTGCGGCAAATCATTTAGGCGAGAAGGAAAAAGAGGAAGACGCGTGGCTGTTGGATGATTTTAGCGGAAAGCGGGTGCTGCTTGTGGACGACATTGAGCTGAACCGTGAAATTGCGGAAGTGATCTTGACGGAGGCGGGCTTTTTGGTAGAGTCTGCCCCAGACGGGACGGACGCGGTGGAAATGGTGAGCAAATCGGAGGAGGGCTATTATGACATTATCTTAATGGATGTGCAGATGCCGGTCATGAACGGCTATGAGGCCACCCGGACGATCCGCGACTTGCCGAGAAGGGACATTCAGAACCTTCCAATCATTGCCATGACGGCCAATGCAATGGATGAGGATAAAGAGGCGGCGATTAAAAACGGCATGAACGCCCATGTCGCAAAGCCGCTGGACATTGAGGCGCTGATGGATGCGCTTCGTCAGTTTCTGTAACGGCCTAGCCTTTATCCTGATCATTCAAAAAGAATAGGAGGAACAGTAGAATTGAACGCGATTCAAACGTCTTCCCTTACAAAATATTATGGGAAGTCAAGAGGGGTCATCGACCTGGGCTTATCGGTGGAAGAGGGAGATTTCTTTGGGTTCATTGGCCCAAACGGGGCCGGCAAGAGCACGACGATCCGTATGCTGTTAGGGTTGATTTTCCCGACCGGGGGCCGGGCGGAGATATTTGGCAGGGATGTGACGCGGCAGAAAGAGGAGATCCTTTCGCAGGTTGGATATATGCCGTCAGAGGCGGCGTTTTATCCGTCCATGAAGGTGAAGGAGGTGATCCGCCTTTCGGCAAGGCTTAGGAAGGCGGACTGTCGGCATGAGGCAAATCGCCTTTGTGAGAGGCTTGGCCTGGATACCGAAAAGAGGGTGAGCGAGCTGTCGCTTGGCAACCGTAAAAAGGCGTCGATTGTCTGCGCGCTGCAGCATAAGCCTAAGCTTTGCATCTTGGATGAGCCGACCAGCGGGCTGGATCCATTGATGCAGCGTGAGTTTTTTTCTATTTTGGAGGAGAGGAACCGGGAAGGGGCGACAGTGTTCCTTTCGTCCCATGTCCTTTCTGAAGTGCAGCGGCATTGCAGGCACGCGGCAGTCATTCGGGAAGGGCGGCTGCTTGTTTCGGACAGCATAGAAAAGCTTGGGAACACAAATGCAAAACGCGTAACGGTCAGAGGGGTGGACGCGCTGCCTGCCTTAGAGCATATCAAGGACGTAAAGAAAACCGGCGACGCCATCCGTTTTCTATATAGCGGAAAGCCGGACGGCCTGCTGCGTTTTCTGTCGGGCCTTCCGCTTTCTGACGTCAATATCACGGAGCCGGACTTGGAAGAGGTTTTTTTGCATTATTATGCGCCCCTGCCCGGCTTAAACGATGCGGAAGGGAGGGAGAGGTGATGGCGCTGTATGGACATGAGCTTCGCCAAGGGAAGGGCGCGCTGCTGATTTGGACGGCTGTGATTGCGTGTATGCTTGGCGTTTGCGTGCTGATTTTTCCAGAGATGAAAGGCCAAATGGGAGAAATTGACGGAATGTTTTCCGAAATGGGCGGGTTTTCCGCTGCATTTGGCATGGACAGGGTGAGCTTTGGTGAATTTATGGGATACTTTAGCGTGGAGTGCGGAAATGTGCTTGGCCTTGGCGGCGCATTTTTTGCCGCGTTGCTCGGCAGCTTAGCTTTGGCGAAGGAAGAGAAGGAGCATACGGCTGAATTTTTGCTGACGCATCCCATAAGCCGCAGAAGGGCTGTCGTACAAAAGCTTGGCGCAGTGTTTACGGAGATCGCCCTGTTTCAAGCGGCCGTCATTTGCGTAGCGGCGGCTGCGACGTCTGTGATTGGCGAGAAGCCGGAGCTTAAGGAAATGGCTCTTTTGTTCTTGGCTTACTTTTTGCTTCAAATTGAGATCGCTTCCATCTGCTTTGGCATCTCCGCCTTTATCGGAAGGGGCGGCTTGGGAATTGGCCTTGGGATTGCGGCGCTTTTTTATTTTTTGAATATCATTGCGAATTTGACAGAGCAGATGCAGTTTTTAAAGTATGTGACGCCGTTTGGATATGCGGAGGGCGCGGACATTCTTGCGAATGGAGGCATTGACGCGGCATATTTGACTGCGGGCATGGCATTTGCCTTGATTGGGATTGCGGCCGCATTTATTCGGTATTGTAAAAAAGACATTGCATAAAAGAAGGAGGCGCAGCGTTTGCTGCGCCTCCCTGCTATGTAAATGGAACGATTGGAAATGCGTGCGTTATACGTTTGCTGTTTTCCTTGATTCGTATTTTTTCATTTTTTCCTGCATCTGTTTCCGGAAACGGGCCAACGTTCTGGAAAGCTTCTCATCAGAGGAAAATTGCTTCAACGTCTCTTCATCGACAACAATTCGGTTGTCCATCGTTTTCATAATGTCGGCAATTTGAATTTGAGCCGAGACGGCGGGGTCGCTTAAGTCGTAAATCTGATTGTCACGGAAATTCAACACAATCGGAGCGAGGAAATTGGCCGGATTGTCAACCAGCACGATGCCTTTGTCTCCATTCGTAAAGTCAATGCTGCATCCAGAAGGCAGCACGCGGATGGAATTGGCAAGCGCTGAGACCGCCATCGGGTTATATAGGTCGGGTGAGTTCCGCAGGCTGCGGATGGCCGACACTTCGGAAACCGGGGCATGGTGAAGGTTCATCGCAGTCAGGCGGTTAAAGCGGTCCGCAACGACGAGCGCCTTCGCATACTTGGAAATCGGTTTTTCTTTTAACGATTCTGCGTTTGGAGCTGACATAAAAGAAAGCGTCTGTTGGATTGTGTTCAATACCTCAGCCGGCAGCATATATTTATTGGTGTCAGGAAAGAGGAGCTGAAAGCCTTTTTTCCAGCATTCGTTCACGACGTGCTGGTCGTCCGGGGACCAGTCGGCTTTTTCCATGATGTTCCGGGGGACGTAAAGATATCCCAGGTCGTACAGTAAGGCTGCTGTCACAAGATTGATTTTCTCTTTCTGGCTGAAGCCCATCATGTTTGAGATCATGGCGGAGAGGATGGCGCTGCTGATGGCGTGCCTGTACACAAAATCCACAGAGCTGCGCAGTGTCTGGATGAAATTCCGCTTTCTGCTCAAAGAGCCGAATTGCTTTAGGATCTCCAGGGTCAGCTCGGGCAGGCCCTCCGGCTCCTGCTCTTTTTGCAGGCGGTCCATAATGTCTTTGATACGGAACATATAGACGATCTGGAATTGCTCAAATTCAAGATCCTCCTGAGAAACCGGGGGAAGCGGCTCTGCTGGCTCCAAGATGAAAAGCCCAATCAAACCAAAGTTTTCGATGCTTTTAATGCCTGACATCGTCAGGTAGCTGTTGCGGTCATATAACATAACCCCCATTTTGTTATAGATCGGCTTCGCTAGGCGCATCCCAGGCCGTAGGTCTTTGCTTTCTACAAATTTCAATTGCTTCACGCTCCTTTTGCTTGTATATTGCATATTTTTGCACCTGACAGAACGTTTGCGCTGCATACGCATACAGTAGCTACTGTCCATCCGTCGCGGCGCATTGTCCTGCCCGGCATTTCGCTGGAGGGAAAAGGCATCGGCGCAAGGCGTCCGGCGTACCGCCAAAGGCGGCTTTCGGCTCGCTTGACGCTAATTTTCTCCCTGCCATAAGGATTGAACGATAACATACAATATTCTAATCTATCTTACTATAACATATTGAAGAAAATAAAACAATTAGGTATACTGTAGAAAGAAAATTTTTTTGCACATTTGCTGTTGAGAGGAATCTTGGAGGGCGCATATGAGAAAAAAGAATGTCAAAAAGGCGGCATTTGCGGCGTTGACGCTCCTTTTGCTTTCTTCCTGGGACGCGTCGGCGTCTCAGACGGGGGATCAGCTGAAGAATACGGGAAAGAAGATCGACGAGCTTGAGGAGAGGAAAGAGGACGCCGAAGCGAAGGTGGGGAATTTAAAGGAGCAGCAAAACGGGCTTGAGGGAGAGCTTGCAGGCTTGAACCGGCAGCTTTCGGAGGTCTCTGGGCAGATCAATGAGCTTGAGGCGCAGATAGAAGAGAAGAAAGGCCAGATTGAGACGACGGGCGGGGAGCTTTCAGAGGCGAAGGAATCCCTGGCGGCGCAGCGGGAGAGCATGAAGAGGCGCATCCAGTATATTTATGAGAATGGAAGCGGGGATTTGGCCTCTATTTTATTGGGCAGCGAGTCTATGGCGGATTTTTTGAACAGGGCGGAATATGTGGAGGAGCTGAACCGCTATGACAGGCAGATGTTGGAATGCTTTCAGAATACCTGTAGGCAGATCAAGAAAAAGCAGAAACAATTAAAGCAGGAGCAAAAGGAGCTTGTAGCCATGCAGGGGAGCATGGAGCAGAAGAAGGAGGAAGTGAACGGCCTCATTGCAAAGACGCAGACAAGCATTGAGGCGAAGCAAACCGAGATATCCGCTGCTCAGGAGGCGGTGAGCGGCTATGAGGAGCAGATTGCCAAGATGAAGGCGTATGAGGAAGAGCTGGAGCGCAAAAAAGCGCAGGAGGCGAAGCAGAGGGCGCAGGAGGCGAAGAGGAAGGCGCAGGAGGCAAAGCAAAAGGAGCAGCAGGCCAGCCAGCCTTCGGGAGCTTCGGGAAGTCAGGCCGGTTCGGGGGACAGCCAAGGCTCGGGCGGAGGGAGCGTAACGTCAGGCGCCGGGGATTTGGCGATGCTGGCCGCATTGGTGGAGTGCGAGGCTGGCGGCGAAGGCTATGAAGGGCAATGGGCGGTGGCCAGCGTCGTAATCAACCGCGTCAAAAGCGGCAGCTTTCCCAATACGGTCTCCGGCGTCATTTATCAGGGCGGCCAGTTTTCCCCGGTAGCCAGCGGGCGGTTTGCGATGGTTTTGGCGCGGGGCGCGGGGAGCAGCTGCACGAAGGCGGCGAGCGCCGCGCTGTCCGGGAATCTTTGGGGGAGCTATCTGTATTTTTGCAGGGCAAGCTCCGGCGTAGACGGGACAGTGTTAGGGAATCATGTGTTTTATTGAGATGACAGCAGAAAGAAGCGGTTTGCCAAATGATACAAAGAAAAGATTTGCTGACCTATCAGTTTTATAAAAAGGAGCGGTTTACAGGGAGCCATTCGGGGATGCGGTATCTGATCCGAAGGGAAGGGGAGGGGGAGCTGGAAGAGTTTGCCGTCTATGTTTGGCCGGGGCCGTATGGGTTTGACGCGGCCGCAGACGAAGAGAAGGTCAGGAGGGCGTTTCCGTTTGCGGAGGCGTCTTTAGAGGGGATTGCGGAATACTTAAACCAGGCGTATGAAAAAAGAGATTGGCGCCCTTAGGGCGGATTGCTTTTTCGTGCTGCCGCGCCGTCCGGCATTTTGATGCTGTGTGGCTTTTGTTTTGACCTTATCAAATTACAAAGTCGAGAAGGGAGTTGACGGCAGGGCTTCTTATTTAGTATAATTTAGGCAGTTGTAACAAATTACAAAATATTACAATTTATGGAGGCAGAGGCAGTATGAGACAGTTTTTTGGCATGAGCCAGAGGGGAAGCTTGGATGAGGCTCTTTCTGGGCTTAGGAACCCGGAGTTCATCATGTTGTTTTCAAATGAGGCTCAGTTTGAGGCGCACGTAACGGCTCTTGAAAAAAGCTTTCCTAACGTTCCAAGCATCGGATGCATTGGGATGAGCTACGACACCAGGATCGCTGAGAAGGGAGTGGGCGTCATCGCGTTTTTGGACGGAGTCAGCGCATCGGCCAATGTATTAGAGCGGGTGTCTAATATGCCGATTAAGTACATCGGGCGCATGGAGCGTGACCTGCAGGCTGTCAGAGCTGAGAGCCGGGATACTGTATGCATAGATTTTTGCACGGGAAACGACGCCTGCGCATTGACTACGATACATACTGCTTTAAAAAGAAGAAAAATATCTTTGGTCGGGGGAACCGGAGACGCGGGAAAGGTATCCGCCAACGGGACGGTGTATCAGGATGCGGTGGCCTATGCGATTGTCAAGAATCGGGGTGGGAAGGTAAAGACGTATAAGGAAAATATTTACCGTCCGCTTGGAAATTACCGCTTCATTGCGTCGAATACGGATAAAGCCAAATATATGCTTGGCTCCTTGGACGGGAAGTCGGCGAAGCAGGTTTATCAGAATATCCTTCATGTGACGGACAGGGAGATATTGACGCAGACGTTTAAGAATCCATTTGGGAAATTAAACGGGGACGACATGGATATTATTTCCATAAAAGAAGTCAATGGCAATGCGCTTTCCTGCTTTCGGCAGGTGAATGACTCCGATGTCCTTGTTTTGCTGGAGCTTAGTGATTACAGGGCCACGGTAAAGGAGACCATTCAGCAGATCAGCAGAGATTTTCCGAAGCGTTCGGCTGTTTTTTCGGTCAACTGCCTATTCCGGTATAAGCTGTTCAGCGAACAGGGCTATATGCAGCCGTATTTGAAAGAGATGTCGGCGCTTGGCAGCCATGCGGGGTTCGTTGGGTACGGCGAGCATTATAATAACCGTTTTGTCAATCAGTCGATGACCTGTGCGGTGTTTGAGTAGAAAGTGTAGGAGGGAGAGGCAATGTTGTTTTCAAAGAAAATCAAGCAGAAGCAAGGGCGTAAGGAAGAGGACGGCCTTTATCCGGTATTGTATATGACGGACAGCTTGAAGGAATATCAAAAGGATCTGGTTGGGAAAGAAGTGGAGTCGCTGCGGGAGCTTGGGATGGTGGGCAGCTCGTTTGCCGGCGTGTTGAAGAAAGCGGATCATTTTCATGACAATTTACAGGAGTTTGGAAAGTCTTTTTCCAATATTAACGAGGTGGCGGGGCAGTTTGCGCAGGTACGGGAAGGGATTGCCCAGACAGTGTCCGATACGCAGAATAAGGTGGAGGAGCTAAAAGACACCTCGATGCGGGTGGAGGAGTCCTACAGCAATATGGAGCATACGTTTCAGCAGCTTCAGGACGCCGTTACAGGGATTCGGCAGTGCATGGAGAAAATTGTGTCGATCGCGGATGAGACGAATATCCTTGCCATCAATGCATCCATTGAGGCGGCCAGGGCAGGGCAGGAGGGAAAAGGCTTTGCGGTGGTCGCGACAAAGGTAAAGGAGCTGGCGGAGGAGATCAAGGGGCTGGCCGGGGCGGTGGATTCCGGCATTCATGAAGTGGAGAACGGCACGCAGCAGCTGAATGGGAGCATCTTGGCCTCTAAGAAAGCGTTAGGGCAAAACATTGACACGGTTAACGCCGCATACGAGTCGTTCCGCAACATTGAGGAGACTGCGGAAGGGGCCTCTTCTGTGCAGGCGGAGATTTCTGACGTGATTGAGGTTTCACAGAAAGAGCTTTCCGGCATTTACCAGTTTTTTGATGAGCTGAAGCTTCAATACGGTGAGGTCGTGAAGCACATAAAATACGCAAGCAAGCTTGGCACGACGAAAAGCGCCATGTTTGAGGATATCGACAATCTTCTGTCGCAGATTCCGTTGATTTTGCAGGAGGTTGAGCCGTAAAAGAAAGGGAATGGGAGATGCCGGGCTATGCTTGGCATCGAACATTCTTTTTTATAATACAGAAAAATGTCTTCCTATGGATAGGCGGAATGTGTTATGCTGATAGAAGGGAGGCGGAGGGATACTTTTAGGGAAAATAGAATGAACGAAGGCATAAGAACCCATGAGGCAATCGAATCGCTTCATGGGTTCTTTAATTTTTGTTCCTAATGATTGCGGAATATGCTTTGGAAATAGATTTGCGAAAGGAAAATTCCTGAAAATTCAGGTTGACAAATTTTTGTAGGGGGGGGGTAAAATGGGAATAATGAATCAGTTTCCAGGTGAGAAGAATTCTGACGGATGAGAGGGAAGGACAGGGATATGAAGCTTTTTCTTAAGAAAGCGGCGGTGACAGGCGGAAGCAGCGCGGTTGGCCTTGCCCTCATTCAGAAGCTTTTAAGCGAGGGAGTTGAGGCGCTTTTGCTGCAGCGCAGGGAATCGGAAAGGCGGAAGCTTTTGCCTGCGCACAGGCTTTTGAACGTGGAGCTTTGCTCATTGGAGGAGCTGGATGCATATGTGCCTGCGGCGGGCGGCTATGACGCGTTTTTTCATTTGGGATGGGCTGACAGCGGCAAAGACAGGCGGGACGACTTGGACGCGCAGTTAAAAAACGTGGGCTACTCATGCAATGCGGTAAGGCTGGCCCATAGGCTTGGGTGCAAGGTGTTTGTAGGCGCGGGCAGTCAGGCGGAATATGGCAGGAAGGATGCGCCGATGGGGCCGGACACTCTTTGCGTGCCGGAAAACGCTTACGGCACAGCGAAGCTTTGCGCGGGCCATGCCACTAAGCTGATGTGCAGGGAATATGGGATGCGTCACAATTGGGCGAGGATTCTAAGCGGGTACGGCCTCCACGACAATATGCGCTCAGTCTTAAATTCCACTATTTTAAAAAGCATGAGGGGAGAGCGGCCGACGTTTTCCGAAGGAAATCAGATCTGGGACTTTACCTATATGGACGATATCGCGGACGCGCTGTTTTCCATTGCGGAAAGGGGAGCGGACGGCGTCAGCTACCCCATAGGGAGCGGGGATGCGAGGCCCTTGAAAGAATATTTGACGGTTTTGTGCAAAAAATTAGGGAACTTAGAAGACGCGGAATTTGGAAACCGTGCGTATGATAAATCCCAGACAATGCATTTGGAGGCGGACATCCGCAGGCTTCAGGAAGATACGGGATGGAACCCTAAGGTGAAGTTTGAGGATGGGATTGAACGTGTCATTGCATTTCATAAAAAACAGTTAGGGCGGGCATGACGGAAGATGGCTCGGCGCAGGGGTGGGACATGAACGTATTATTTGCAGATTTTAGGCCAATGCACGAAGAGGTTCGCAGTGAGTTGGATGAGGCGTATCGGAGGGTGATGGATCGCAGCCGGTTCATTCAGGGAGAGGAATGCGCGGCGTTTGAGAGGGAATTTGCGGCCTATTGCGGCGCAGGGCATTGCGTGGGCGTGGCAAGCGGCCTGGACGCGCTTTGCCTGCTTTTACGGGCGCTTGGGATCGGAGCGGGGGATGAAGTGATCCTTCCGTCAAATACCTTTATCGCCACGGCGTTAGCCGTGACGTATGCAGGGGCCGTTCCGGTGTTCGTGGAGCCGGAGTGGGAGAGCTGCAATATAGATCCGGGCAGGATTGAGCCTGCCGTCACAGAACGGACGAAGGCCATCATTGCCGTGCATTTACAGGGGCGCGCCGCGGATATGGACGCGCTGCAAGAAATCGCTAAGAGGCATCGGCTGTTCTTGCTGGAGGATGCGGCGCAGGCCCATGGAGCCACCTATAAAGGGAGACGGGCGGGCGCGTTGTCGGACGGGGCGGCGTTTAGCTTTTACCCGGGAAAAAATCTGGGGGCGTTGGGCGATGGGGGCTGCGTCGTCACGAATAATAAGCGATTGGCGGATAAAGTGCGCGCACTGGGGAATTATGGCTCCGATTTCAAATACCATCACATTTATAAAGGCGTAAACAGCAGGCTGGATGAACTGCAGGCCGCATTTTTGCGCGTGAAGCTTTTGAGGCTGGATCGGTGGAACCGGGAGCGCCAAAAGATTGCGGCCCGGTATTTAACGGAAATAAAAAATCCATGCATTAAGCTCCCGTTGCCGTCCTCGGAGGAATACGGGCATCTGTATCATGTGTTTGCGGTGCGGTGTGAGGCCAGGGACGAATTGGAGCGCTATTTAAGCGAAAAAGGCGTCTGTACGGTAAAGCACTATCCGATTCCGATGCATCTGCAGGAGGCGTACAGGGATTTGCGCCTTCCGGCCGGCTCGCTGCCTGTTGCGGAAAAGATCAGCAGGACAATACTAAGCCTCCCTTTGTTTTATGGGATGACCCCGGATGAGGCCGCGTATGTGATAACTGCCATCAATGAATTTCAGTGCGGAGGATAAGAGATGCAGATTGTGAAATATGTGTTCAGCCAGCATGGAGACGACAGGGGGCAGCTCATTGCCTTGGAAGAATATAAGGACATCCCTTTTGAGATCAAGCGCGTGTACTATATGTATGACACGAAGGAAGGGGTGCGGCGCGGATTTCATGCCCATAAGAATTTACAGCAAATTTTGGTATGCGTGCATGGAAGCTGCGATATCCTTTTGGATAATGGAAAAGAAAAAAAGATCATTTCTTTAGAAAAGCCGTATGAGGGGCTGTATGTCCCGAATGATATGTGGCGGGAGATGTATCATTTTTCAGAAGACGCGGTGCTTTTGGTGCTGGCGTCAGACATTTACAGAGAGGAGGACTACATAAGGGATTACGACAAATTTTTGGAATTTTTAAATGAGAGAGAGGAGGGAAAACGATGATAAGCGTTGTGATTGGCATATATAATGGGGAAAAATATTTAAGCGACTGCATTGACTCTGTGCTGGCGCAGACATTTGAGGAGGTTCAGATTGTCCTGGTGGACGACAAATCGTCCGACCGTTCCCTTTGCATTGCCCAGGAGTACGCGTCGAGGCATCCGGGCAAAATCAAGCTGATTGCGCAGGAAGAGAATCGGGGAGCCGGGAACACGTGGAATACGGGGATACAGGCCGCGGACGGCGAGTATGTCATGATGCTTGGCGACGATGACTGGCTGGATCCTGACTTATGTGAAAAAATCCATGCCGCCGCGAGACATGGAAAGCCGGACATTGTGTTTACAGGGAAACGGGGATGGATTGAAGAGCGCAGCATCCTGTACAAGCCGTTCCCGAAAGGGTGCCTAGGTGAAATGACAGACGAAAAGAAGAAGACGGCCATGATACACTTGGCGAACGATCTGGGATTTGTGATTGCCGGGGCGTACCGCAAAGCGTTTTTGACAGAGCAGGGCTTGTCGTTTCCGCTGATTTCACCAGAGGATATCCCGGTGACGCTGCTGTTTGTGGCCTGTGCAAAGAAAACTGGAATGGTGGAGGATGGCTATTATAATTACAGGATCCATGAGGAATCCATCGTACATAGGAAAAATTCAGAGTTTTACCTGAATATACATAAAGCCGGCCTGCTGATGCGGCAGAACTTTATCGACCGAGAGCTGTATGGAGCGTTCCATGAGGAAGTGGAGTTCGCCTTTCTTTTAAGCGCCTATTATTTTACCGTCTACAACGCCATGGCGCGGTATGATGAGCGTCCCGTCGGGCTGATGCGCAAAGTGAGGGACATCGTTTTGGAAGTGGCGCCGGATTGGAAGAAGAACGCATATATCCCGCTCTGTTGGGACAGATGGAAATTTGAGCTGTTAAGGCTGAATGAGGAATCTCCACAGCGATTGGCGGACCGCTTTCCAGACTGCGATGCATTCATAAAAAAAGCGCGAAACGGAGAATTAAAGACGCTTTTCGGAGATTGGGGGGGGGTATAGGATACATGAAGGTCTCGGACTTTGTGATTCGTTTTCTGAAGAGTCAGGGCATTGACTGCGCGTTTTTATTAAGCGGGGGCGGCATGATGCACCTCGTGGAGTCGTTAGGGAACAGCGGCATGGAATATGTCTGCTGCCATCATGAGCAGGCTTGCGCCATTGCGGCTGCGGCATACAGCATGAAAAAAAATGCATTGAGCCTTTGCATGGTCACGACAGGCCCAGGGGGCGTCAATGCGCTGACAGGGGTTGCCGCCGCATACATGGATTCCACGCCGGTGTTTTTTTTGTCGGGTCAGGTGAAGCGGGCCGATTTTGCAAGCCTAAGGGGCGTTCGGCAATTCGGGGCTCAGGAAAACGACATTGTGTCCATGGTGAGGCCGGTCACGAAATATGCCGCGGTCGTGACGGAGCCGGATGATATCCTGTACCATCTGCAAAAGGCCGTGCATTTTGCGTTAAGCAAAAGGAGAGGCCCGGTATGGCTGGATATCCCTCTGGATGTGCAGTCGGCTTTGATTGATGAAGACAGGCTGTGCCCGTTTGACCCAACGGAAGAGGGGGAGGAGGGCGCGCCGGATGCCGGCCGGGAGGCTGCTCTTAAGGAGGCGGTCAGGATGTCGGCGGGCCTGCTTGAAAACGCCAGGCGGCCGGTGTTTTTGTTGGGGCATGGGATCGGCGCCTCAGAGAGCGAGGCGGCGTTTCGGAAACTGAATGAAAGGCTTCAGGTTCCCGTCCTTGCGACATGGCGCGCCCTGCACGTTTATGAAAGCGGGCATCCCCTGTTTTTTGGAAGCCCCGGCCTTCAGGCGCCCAGGTACGCAAACCTGATTTTGCAGGGGGCAGATCTTGTCATTGTCCTTGGAAGCCGCCTGGACAATATGATTACGGCTTTTAATGAGGGGCATTTCGCGTTTCGGGCGAAAAAGATCGTGGTGGACATTGACGGGAATGAAGTCCGCAAGCTGAAAATGCCGGATCTCTTTCCTGTCGAGGCCGACGTAAGGCGGTATCTTGAGCTGCTTTTGGAGCAAAGCGGGGGCATCTCTTTGCAGGACATGGGGCCTTGGAGGGATTGGTGCGGATGGGTCAGGCAGGAATATCCCCTTTGGAAAGAGAAGCAGCCCTGTGAAGCCGCGGGAACGGATTTGTATCGGGCGACGGATGCAATTTCAAGGCTGGCCCAAAAGGAGGATACCGTCGTAGTTTCCTCCACCAGCAGATGCAACACGGCCGGGCATATGGCGTTTTGCCATAAGGAAGGGCAGGCAGTGATCTCCTCTATGGGCATGGGCTCCATGGGGTTCGCGCTGCCGTCCGCCATAGGCGCGTATTTTGCGTCAGGCAGGAAACGGATTGTCATGATCGAGGGAGACGGCAGCTTTCAGCTGAATATTCAAGAGCTGCAGACGGTTTGCCAGTATGGGGTGAACGTGAAGATGTTTCTGTTCTGCAATGGGGGATATGCGGCCATTGCCTCTATGCAGGAGAGGAATTTTGCGGGGCATTATGTGGCGTGCAATCCGCAAAGCGGCGTTTCCATGCCCGATTTAAAACGGATTGCGGACGCATACCATATACCATTTTACCGCATTGACAGCGACGATGAGGCCGAGGGGACGGTTCGGGAGGCGTTTGCCAGGGATGGGGCCGTGATTTGTGAGATTTGCGGCTCCATGCAGTTTGACGAGATTCCCAAGTGCATTTCAAGGGAAACGGAACAGGGAGAGCGCGTTTCGGCGTTTTTGGAAAATCCGTACCCATTTTTGGAAGAGGGGGAATTGGAGCGGATCTATCGGCAAATGGAAAGAACGTGCAAAGGAGAATGAGATGAATATGTTTGATAAGCCGTTATTTATCTTTGAAATGGCAAATAACCATCAGGGGGACGTCGCGCATGGAAAGAAGATCATTCATGCATTGCGTGAGGCGTCAAAGGACTATATGGAGGAATTTCATTTTGCGGTGAAATTTCAGTACCGTGACCTGGACACATTTCTGCATCCTGCATACCGCGGCCGCCTGGATCTAAAGAACGTAAAGCGCTTTCAGGAAACGCGCCTTGACGGGCCGGCGTTTGAAGAATTGAAGCGGGAGGCGGAGGGCTGCGGGTTTTTCACCATCTGCACGCCGTTTGACGAAGTTTCCGCGGAGCGGATTTGGGAGCAGGGGTTTGACGCCATAAAGATTGCGAGCTGCTCATTTACGGACTGGCCCCTGCTGGAAAAGATCGCCGAGCATACGATGCCCGTGATTGCCTCCACGGCGGGCAGCAGCATGGACGACATCAAGCGGGTGGCGCTGTTTTTTGAGAACCGGAAAACGCCCCTTTCGCTGATGCATTGCGTCGCGGAGTATCCGACGCCGGAAGAGAAGCTGCAGATGAATCAGATTGACCTGCTTCGGCGCGCATTCCCGGATCATGCGATTGGCTTTTCCACCCATGAGCCGCCCGAGGATGCCGCTCCGGTCATGCTTGCGGTTGCAAAGGGGGCCAGAATTTTTGAAAAGCACGTGGGCCTTCCTACAGAGGAAATCTCCCTAAACGCCTATTCCGCCAATCCAGGGCAAGTGAAAGCATGGCTTGAGGAGGCGCGCAGGGCATTTGGTATGTGCGGGGTAAGCGGGGAGAGGTATGCGCCTTCCCAAAAGGAGCAGGAAGATCTTTCGGCCCTTTCGAGAGGGATCTTTGCAAAAGGCCCAATGCAGGCGGGGGAGACCCTTTCCGAGGAGAATGTTTATTTTGCGTTTCCCTGCGTCCCCGGGCAGCTTTTGGCGAAAGACTTCTCAAAATACAGCCATATTGCCTTAAAAAGTGAAAAAAGCGCGGATGACGCGATCATGAGGGAGGATGCCCAGGCAGACGACGCCAGGGAGAAGACAGAAAAGATCATAGAGCAGATCTCTAAGCTGCTTCGGGAAAGCAACGTCGTGATTCCCGAAGGGAGCAAGTGTGAGATCTCCCATCATTACGGGTTAAGCCGCTATCAGGAGACGGGAGTGGCGATCATTGAGTGCATTAACCGGGAGTACTGCAAAAAAATCTTGGCGCTGCTTCCGGGACAAAATCATCCCGTTCATTTACATAAAAAAAAGGAGGAGACCTTTTCTGTCGTGTACGGAGATTTGCATTTGGCGTTAGACGGAGAGCAGATGGAGCTGTCTCCGGGAGAGAGCATGGTAGTGGAGAGAAATGTGAAGCACAGCTTTTTCACGGAGCATGGCTGCGTGTTTGAGGAAATCTCCACGACGCATTTTAAGAATGACTCCTATTATGAGGATGAGAGCCGTTTTGTACAGCCAAGGAAAACAACCATCTATTTGTCGAAAAGCATATTTCGTTGAGGGAGGGCCTGAATATGGGATTGACGGAAAAGGAACAGTCTGGAAGGAATTACTTAAAAGAGAAAAAGCCCCTGGTCTTTGAGAAGGTGTCAAAGTTCACGGAAAAGTTTCAGAGAGGGGAAAGCATTGCGATCATTCAGCTGCAGTACAACTATATCTGCAATATGAAATGTGAACACTGCTCCATAAAGCGGTTTCAAGGCGCGAATCAGAACCGGAGGCTGACGCCGAAAGACGTAGGGAGGATTGCAAAGCAGGCGGATGAGATGGGCTTGGCCCGCTTTGTCATATCGGGAGGGGAGCCTACGATTTTCCCGGATCTGGAGGAGATCGTCAATGAGATCAACCCTGAGAAATTTTACATTAACTGCGACACGAACGGATGGCTTTTGGCGGAGAAGGCGGAGTATCTAAAGTCCATCGGCATTGACCGGATGCAGCTTAGCATTGACAGCCTGGATCCCGAGGAGCATGACGCGTTCCGCCATATGCCGGGCGCGCACGCCAGGGCGTTAGAGGGGATCAAAGCCTGTCAAGAGGTGGGCCTGCCCTTATACATACAGACGGTCGTGACGAAGGAACGCCTGCACTCTGAGGAGTTCATTCAGTTTCTGAAATATTTTAACGGCATGGGATTAAATGTCTTCGTCTCCTATGCAAAGCCGGTCGGGGCATGGGAAGGCCATTTTGAAAACCTGATTGACCGAAAGGACATGGCGTATATGCGGGAATTGGAGAAGAAGTATCAGGTATGCACGCATTTGACGCCCGGATATGGGCTGGACATGGGATGCATTGGCGTGAAGGCGTTTCTTTCTGTGACGCAGTATGGAGACGTCCTTCCGTGTCCGTATATCCATACCTCGATTGGAAATGTGTTCGACAGCAGCCTAAAGGATATCATACAGACGGGGATGAACATCTGTCATTTTGGGGAGCATCGTGATACGTGCCTGATCGCGGAGGATCTGGACTTTATTCAAAAATACGTGGCGGGCAGGATTTATCATAAGCCGCTGCCGGTTCCGTGTCAGGAAGTCTTTACCGAAGAGGACGTCACAAAGAAGCCGTTTTATGAAAGAGGGTAAGCGTATGGGCTTATACGAGAAGGCGTTGGATGAGATTTTGGAGGAGATACCGAACCCGAAACTGGGATTGCCGGAAAAAGTGTTCGAATTTGCATCTTCTATCGTGCCTATGGTAAATGTGGATTTGCTGATCCGCAATGAAAAGGGGGAGATTTTGCTCGCCTGGCGCGACGATAAGTTCGCGGGGCCTGTCTGGCACATTCCCGGAGGGATCATCCGCTTTGGGGAGACGATGCGGGAGCGGATTCAGAAAGTGGCGATGCAGGAGGTCGGGACGGCCGTGGACGTCTTAGGGGACGCGGCCTGCGTAAGGGAGATTTTTTCGGATCACAGGGAGCGGGGCCATTTTATTTCCTTTTTATATGAGTGCGCGCCCCTGGCGGGCGCCGCTATCGCCACGCAGGAGAAGGAGCGGCCGCAAGCCGGGGATTTGCGCTGGTTTGGGGCTTGCCCTGCGAATTTCATAGAATGTCAGAGGGCGGCGTATCAAATGTATTTCAACAGGCAAGGATGAAAGGCAGGGCATATGGAGGAACGAAGGCGTCAGGATGCATATGACATGGCGGTCAAAATACGGGCGTTTGAGCGCACGGCGCTAGAGCTGTTCGCGCAGGACAAGCTGTCTGGGACGACGCATACGTACATTGGGCAGGAGGCGACTGCCGCCGCGGCCATGAGCTTTGTCGGGGAGCGGGACGTTGTTTTTAGCAATCACAGGTGCCATGGGCATTACCTGGCCTATGGCGGAGACGAACGGGCGCTTTTGGCGGAGATTATGTCAAAGGAATCCGGCCTATGCGGGGGACGTGGCGGGAGCCAGCATATTCATTATAAGAATTTCTATACAAATGGGATTCAAGGCGGCATCCTCCCAAATGCGCTTGGCGTGGCGTTTGCGAAAAAGCTGGATCAGAAAAAAGACAGAACCGTCGTCTTTTTGGGAGATGGGACATTGGGCCAGGGGGTCGTGTATGAGACGCTCAATATTGCGTCCGTGTTTCAGATCCCGATGCTGTTTATTGTGGAAGACAATCAATACGCGATGAGCACAAGGCGGGAAGACGCCATTAGCGGAGACATTGCAGAGCGGATCCGGGGATTTGCGGTCGAGACGCTTGAGATTGCCAGCACGGATACGGACGAGCTTTTGGATTTTTTTGAAAAGGCGTTTCGAAAGCTTGACACAGGAAATCAGCCGGTGTGCGCAGTCGTGCATAACTTTCGCCTGGGGGCGCACAGCAAGGGCGACGACACGAGGGACGCGGCGGAGATTGAGCGCCATATGCAATGGGATCCGATCGCCGTCTTGGAGAGGAAGCTCGGAAGGGACGAAGTGGGCCGGCGCCTTAGGCGGCATTCTGAGGCGTTTGCGCAAATGGCGCTTGACTTGGAGGGCCAGGGGACGGCCCGGATTTTAAGCTGCGAGGCAGAGGCGCTCTCGGTTAAGGAAACGTTTTTCTGCGAGGGCGGCAAACGATGCAATGAGCAGATTCGGGAGGCGCTTGGGGAGGGAATAGAACGCAATAAGAACATCATTGTCTATGGGGAAGACGTAAAGGATCCCTATGGGGGCGCGTTTAAGGCCACCAAAGGCTTAAGCGGGAAGCACCCGGGCAATCTGTTCAATATGCCCATAAGCGAGGCATGCATGGTAGGAATGGCAGTCGGGATGGCGCTGGCGGGGAAGATTCCGGTGGTCGAAATTATGTTTGGGGACTTTTTGGCATTGGCAATGGATCAGCTGTTAAACCATGCCGTAAAATATGGCTGGATTTACGGGGAGGCGGTACAAGTCCCAATGGTGATCCGCACGCCGATGGGCGGAGGAAGAGGGTACGGGCCTACGCACAGCCAGTCTTTGGAAAAATTTCTGATGGGGATTCCCCTGCTGAAAGTGCTTGCGCTTTCCCCGCTTCACAATCCCAAGCTCCTGTATCAGACCATTTTCGACACGATTTCCTCCCCGACTGTCGTGATTGAGAATAAAAAGCTGTATGCCGAGCGGATGCTTTCCGTATCCGATCACAAGTGCGGCTCGTTTTTTGTGGAGGAAATCAATCACTATGGATATTCGACCATGCGTCTGTCGCTGGATCGGCAGACGGCGCCGGATATCACCGTCGTGACGTATGGCGGGATGGTTCGGGACGCAATGAAGGCGGCGGAGGAGCTGCTTTTGGAGGATGAAATTCAGGCAGACCTTGTAGTCGTCAGCCAGCTGCTGCCTCTGCCAAAGCAGGATATCCGGGAAGCCATAAACGGCAAAGCGCCAATGGCCGTGGTGGAGGAAGGGACGGTAACGGCGGGGATCGGTGCCGAGATTGTCGCGTGGTGCGCGCAGGAGCGGCTGGCGGAGGGGTATTTGCGGATTGGGGCGCATGACCTGCCAATTCCGAATGGAATCAAGCTGGAGCGGCAGGCGCTGCCAGATTGGAAATGCATAATAGAGAGGATCAGGGAGTTCGTAAAATGAAAGACAGAATCGTGATGCCGCGCTTGGGCGTAAATGACGACAAGGTCATGGTTGCGCAGTTTCTTGTGGAGGACGGCGCGGCAGTGAAAAAGGGCCAGGCAGTCGCCGTATTGGAAACGTCGAAAGAGACGAGCGAGATTTG
This sequence comes from uncultured Roseburia sp., assembly GCA_947652855.1. Classification (GTDB taxonomy): domain Bacteria; phylum Bacillota; class Clostridia; order Lachnospirales; family Lachnospiraceae; genus Roseburia_B. Next base: position 118,106 of record CANTEO010000001.1, read on the forward strand.
CGCGCCGTCCGACGGCGTCATCTCATTTTTAATAAAAGAGGAGACGGAGGCAGAGGTCGGGACTGAGATCGCGTTGATTAGCGCCAGCCGGGAGGCGCATGAGGAAACAGCGATAGGGCAGCCGGAGCGGAAATTGACGGAAAAGGCAAAGCGGCTGGCCGAGAAGCATGGCATTGACCTTCGCCTCTTGCCTTCGGACAAAATTATACGGGAAAAGGATTTATTGCCATACATTCAAAAGCCGTATGAAATGGCGGAAGTGACGAGCAACCAGGCCGTCATTTACGGCGGCGGGGGGTTTGGAAAGATTGCCGTTGAGATTTTAAGGCAAGATCCGCAGTTTGCGGTGTATGGAATCGTTGACAGCAATTTCCCGGACAAAAAAGAGGTTTTGGGCGTGCCGGTGATTGGGGACGACGAGATCTTAGAACGTCTTTTGAAAGAAGGGCGCAAAAAAATGGTGAACGCCGTGGGATTTTTACAAAAGGCGCATTGGCGTAAGCCCACATATGAAATGCTGAAAGAAAAGGGGTTTGAGTTCATCAATGTGATCCATCGGAGCGCGGTGGTGGAGCAAAGCGTCACAATGGGAGCCGGGAATCTGATCTGCGCGGGCGCCATTATCGGATCGGAGGCGAAGATTGGGAGCAACTGCATCTTAAATGCCGGATGCGTCATTTCGCATGACTGCAAGATAAGCGATCACTGCCATATCGCGTCCGGGGCGACGCTGGCGGGAAATGTCACGGTAGGGGAAAACACGTTGATCGGACAGGGCTGCACCGTCTATTCGGATGTGCGCATCGGAAAAAATGTGACGGTGCAAAACGGCGTCCATATCTTTAAGAATGTGGAAGACGGCGCAGTCGTCCTGTTAAATGGCTGAAAAGGGAGTGAAAAGACGAAACGTGAGGCTGCTTATTTTTGAGACGGCGCAGGCCGACCCGTATGAAAACCTGGCGGCGGAGGAGCATCTGCTTTCTGTCTGCGGGCAGGAGAATAGCGCGGCTCTGTTTTTATGGCAAAACAGGGATTCGGTCATTTTGGGAAGGAATCAAAATCCGTATGCCGAATGCAATTTGCAGATGGCCGAGGAAAACGGAGTGAAAATCGCCAGGAGAATGACAGGGGGCGGGGCCGTCTTTCATGATTTGGGGAACTTAAACTTCACCTTCCTTGCGCCAAAGCAGGATTATCAGAAGGAAGATGCGTTTGCCGTCATACAGGCGGCGCTTTTGGAGCTTGGGGTTGACGTAGAGAGAAGCGGAAGGAACGACCTGCTGGCGGGCGGATATAAATTCTCTGGGAATGCGTTTTATTCCAATGAGGCGGCAGCCTTGCACCATGGGACGGTTCTTGTGCATTCGGATTTGGACAAGATGAATCTGTGCCTTGGGGCGAGCGGGGGGAAAATGCAGAGGAAAGGGATTGCGTCTGTGCGCAGCAGGGTCGTCAACCTCTGCGCGCTGCAGCCGTCCCTGACCGTCCCCGCCGTCAAGGACAGCCTAAAGCGGGCGTATCGAAGGGAGATGCAGAAGCGGCACGCCATAGAGGGCGTGGAGGAGCGCGTCATAGGCCCTAAGGCGGCGCCTCTTGCGCTGCGGGAAAAATACGCGTCGAAGGAATGGATCTTCGGAGGCTATGGCGGGCAGTGGGAGCGGCGCGCGAGGCAGGGCTTCCCATGGGGAGGCGTAACGCTTTTGATGAATGTTGAGAAGCATCGGATTGCGGCGCTAAAGCTGGATTCCGACGCGCTGCTTCAAGCGCCCATTGGGGCGATAGAAAAGAAGCTGATCGGCGTCCGGCTGGATGCGTTGGGCAAGGCAATGGAAGAGCTGAAGGCTTCGTTTGAAGACGAAGCGGAGAAGCGGCTGGCGGATGACGTCATGCGTTGGATGAGGGGGCTTTTGGAAGGAGAGGCTGCAAATGAGCGAGGAGCTTGGCAAGGCAAAGGAATATGACGTGGCGATCCTTGGCGGCGGGCCGGCCGGGTGCCATGCGGCTATAGAGCTGGCGTCGGCGGGGAGGCGCGTCCTTTTAATTGAAAAAAACGAGATTGGCGGCGTTTGCCTCCATAAAGGCTGCATTCCCACCAAGTCACTGCTCTATAGCGCGAGGGCCTACGCCCTGGCAGGAAAAAAGGGGCCGTTCGACCTTGAGGGCGCAATTGAAAAAGAGCAGAAAGACATTAAGCGGCTGTTGGGCGGCTTACGTGGCAGGCTTGCGCAAAGCAATGCAGACTGCGTGCATGGCGAGGCCAAGATAGAAGGGCGCGTCGGCGGGCGCTTTGCGGTGTCTGTCGGCGGGGAGCGGTATGGCGCAAACGATTTGGTAATTGCAGTTGGCGGCCGTCAGAGGGAGATCCCTATTCCGGGCTTGCGCAACGACGGACAGGAGCCGTATGTGTTTTACAGTGACGCATTCTTTTCCCTGCGCAGGTTTGAGGAGCGGGCTGCGGTCATTGGAGGAGGAGCGGTTGGGATTGAGCTTGCCGCTTTTCTTAATCAAATCGGGAGCAAGGTGACGGTTTACGAGAAAAAAGAAGCGTTATTGGAAGGGATGCTGGATGCCGACGTGGGAGGCATCGTGAAGGACTCCCTTATGAAGCGGGGCATAGATATCGTGTTAGGCTGCGACATTCAAGAGGTGAGGGATCACAGCATTTTATACCAGAAGGATGGCGCATGGGAGGAGTCAGAGGCAGGCCAGGTGTTTGTCGCAGGCGGCAGGGTGGGCAATGCAGAGGGGATTGGCCTGTCAAAGCTAGGCGTGGATGAAAGCGGCCCTAAGCTTGTGACGGATGAATCCGGCAGGACCGGGATACCCCATATCTATGCCTGCGGCGACGTGACAGGCGCGCCTATGCTCGCCCATGCGGCGTATCGGGAGGCTGAGGCGGTCGCGGCTGACATCTTAGGAAAAAGGCAAGAGGCGCAGGCGGCGGTTCCCTCCGTTGTATATGCCAACCCTGAGATCGCCGCAGTGGGGGCATTGGAGGAAGAATGCCTGCGGCTCGGCAAAAAAGTGACTTCAAAAAGCCTGCCAATGGTGTATAGCAGCAGATACTTTATTGAAAATGAAGCAGAAAAGGAAAACGGCGCCTGCAAGCTGATCTTTGACGGGGATCAAACGCTGATCGGGGCGCAGCTTGTGGGGAATGGAGCCTCCGAGCTGATTTTTCCGGTGTCTGAGATGGTTCGGCAAAAGAAAACGGCGGAAGAGATCAAGCATATGATCTTTCCCCATCCGTCAATTGCGGAAATTGTAAAGGAAACCGTATTGTGGGGAAAGTAAGGAAGGGAGGGGCCTATGTGGCATAAGAGCCTGTATGATACTGCGGCGCAGGCCAGGGCAAGGGGGCTTTGCCTGTATGGAGCGGGGGCGGTTGGCGACGCGGCATATCAGATTTTTGAAAAATTGGGGGCCGCGCCCCTTTGCTATTGCGACGACGATCCCAAAAAGGCGGCTGAGGGAAACAAAAGGAACGGCGTTCCAATCTATTCTTTGGAAGAGGCGAAGGAGAGATATCCTGAAGCGGTGTATCTTGTCTGCGTGGACTCTGCCAGGGTGATTGGAAAGAACAACAGGGCAAACTTGGACAGGATGACCGAAAGGCTCAAGCAGCATAATCTGTATGACGCCAATTCAGAGCTTCGCGTCGTGATGTACTTGTTTCTTTTGGACATCGACGATTTTTTCAGAAGCCCCTGCCTGGATCAGGAAGAAGACGGCCTGTTTGCCGTGAGGGACTTGAATCATCTGCTGGCCTTAAATCATATGGCAAATTCCGGCAGCTACTATTTTGAGCAGCTGTTGGACTCGCATCCGAATATCCTCTGCGTCCCATACAGCGGGAGCGTTTGGGAGAAGGTTTATGAAAACAGGCTGAAGCTGTTAGAGGGGGAGGAATTGCTGGTCGAGATGGCGGCTCAGATGCTTGGATATTTTCATTCCAGGCATGAGGCGAGCGATTGCGTCAGGACAAGCAAATTTGGAAATTACTGCCTTGGCCCGGACGGCGAATTTTTATATGAATGCCTGATTGACCCGGTCTTATTCATGAGGCATCTGCGGGCGGCGTTTGAAGGGGAAATCAAGCTTACGTCCTGTGGGCATATGCTGAAGGCGTACTTTGCGGCGTACAATAACTGCCTGGGCAGACGGAAGGCGGCGGGGGAAGCCTATTGGATGCTGTACCATATGCATATCTCCAATTACAATGTGGAGAGGATGTATGAGAGCATCTCTCCAGGCGAATTTTTGCGCTATGAGAATGTCCTGCTGATCCGGGAGCCAGTGCAGCAGTGCTTCACCTGGATGAAGCGTTCCATTCTTGAGGAAAAAGAGGCGTCCGTCCTAATCAAAGGCGAGCGGGATATATTTACGCAGACGCTGCTGTGTGAGATGGGGAGCATGACCGAAAAGAAAGAGGGGTTTGACAATGTGAAGGCGGTGCGCTTTGAGGATTTAAAATTCCATACGAAGGGCAGCATGAAAGCCTTGTGCAAATGGCTTGGCATCCCCTATGACGATATCCTGCTTGAGACGACGTTAAACGGGACTTGCGTGTATTTTCCGGCGAATACGCCCGAAGGGGTGAAATACATCACAGGGCAGGATCCGGCGGCTGTGAGGAAAAAGGACTTCCGGGAGGTCATGACGCTTTGGGATGAGGCGAGGCTTAGCGTCGTCTTTTCCAAATTTAGGGCAGCGTATGGGTATGAAACGGGAGGCGCGCCTGAGTTTACAGAGCTTGGCAGCGGGTTTTTAAAGGAGCTGCTTCGGCAGGACTTTAAGCTTGCGGACTTGGCTCAGGAGCTGATAGACAAAAATTTCAAGGAAGAGGATCGGTATGACGTCAATGCGTACGTCAAGGAGCTGTTTTTGGGGTATATGGAGAAGTACCAGGAAAAAGGGCATTATGAATGCATAAGGCCGGAGATGGGCGGAGAAGGATGAATCACTTAGGGACGAAAGCGGAGACATTACATACGTTATATGGCAATTTAACGCACGCGGCCGTGCTGCCCCAGTATAGCTTTACTGTCTGTGAGTGGCGGGAGCATAGGGATAAGGTTCTATGCGGCTATGAGGAGCTGGCCTGGAAGGAAGCTGTGATCGTCAGGAGCAGCGCGTTAAATGAGGACACAAAAGAGTCGTCGTGCGCCGGCAAATTTGAATCCGTTTTAAATGTGCGGGGCAGGGAGCCGTTTATCAAGGCAGTAGGGCAGGTGATCGGATCCTATGAGGACGGGAATCCCAAAAACCAGGTTTTGGTTCAGCCGATGTTAGGGCGGGTGCGCATTTGCGGCGTTGCGTTTACGTTAGAGCCAAGCACGATGGGGAACTATTATGTCGTCAATTATGACTGCTCGGGGGCGACGGACGCCATCACGGCAGGGCGCGGCGCAGACGGCGGACAAGAATTGTACTATCATTTTAAGGGCGCGCCGGAGGAGCTGGCGCCAGAGGAGATACGGGAGGTCATCCTGCTTTTGCGGGAGCTGGAGGAGTTTTTCTCTTTGGATCATTTGGATGTGGAATTTGCCGTCACGGACACAGGGGAGCTATACTGCCTGCAGGTTCGCGCGTTATGCGTAAGCGGGCGGCGGATTCATGTTGAGGAGCAGGGGCAGGCATTGGACAGGATTGCCAAAAAAATTCGGGGAGGGGATTCCCCTAAGCCGTTTTTATGCGGGACAAAGGCGGCCTATAGCGTAATGACGGACTGGAATCCGGCGGAGATGATTGGCATCCGCCCCAAGACGCTTTCCCTGTCTTTATATGAGGAAATCATAACGGACAGCGTATGGGCATATCAGCGGGACAACTATGGATACCGGAATCTGCGGAGCTTCCCGCTGATGGTGGATTTTTGCGGCCTGCCCTATATTGACGTGAGGGTAAGCTTCAATTCATTCATTCCGGCGGAGCTGGACGAGGGGATCAGCGAGAAGCTGGTGAACTATTATATCGGCTGCCTCATAAAAAATCCAAAAAAGCATGACAAGGCGGAATTTGACATCGTGTTTTCCTGCTACACGCTTGATTTGCCGGAGCGCATTCAGGCGCTGCGGGGCCATGGGTTTGACGAGGAGGAGATTCAGAAGATACGCACGGCGCTGCGCAACGTCACAAATCACATCATCGACCACAAGGAGGGCCTGTGGCGAAAAGATTACGATAAGCTGGCGATATTAGAGAAGCGGTATGACGAGATCCTCTCCAGCGACATGAGCGACATAGAGAAGGTCTACTGGCTGCTTGAGGACTGCAAGCGCTATGGCACCCTTCCGTTCGCCGGCCTGGCGCGGGCGGCGTTTATCGCCGTTCAGATCCTGCAGTCCATGGTGACGTGCGGGATCCTCTCCGACGGGGAATACGAGGCGTTCATGAAGGACGTGAACACCGTAAGCTCCAATATGAACAGGGATTTTGGGGAGCTTTCCAGGGCCGGGTTCTTAAAGAAGTACGGGCATCTTCGGCCAGGGACGTACGACATTGGCTCAAAGCGGTACGATGAGGCGCCTGAGCTTTATTTTGACTGGGAGGGCGGGCATTCGGACTTGCCGGAGGAAGGCCGTTTCCGCATCTCTTTGAGCCAGTTAAACGCTTTGAGGGAGAAGCTTAAGGAGAACGGCCTGACGAACAATATGCTGGATTTGATGAATTTTATCAAGACGGTGATTGAGGGGCGGGAATACGGCAAATTTGCCTTTACGAGGAATCTAAGCAAGGCGATGCAGCTGATCGGGGAAATCGGGGCCAGAGAGGGAATTTCAAAAGAGGACTGCGCGTTTTTGAACATACGGGCAGTCCGGGAGCTCTATATCTCTACCGGGGATGTAAGGTCATGCCTGCTGCGTTCGGTCCGTCAGGGAAAACGGGACTATGAAATCACAAAAGGGATCACCCTTCCGCCCTTCATTGCGGACGCGGATCATGTGTATGGGTTCCGGTATCCCGATTCCGACGCGAACTACATTACGTCAAGCCGCGCGGTGGGCATGGCCTGTGCGCTGGACGGGGAGGCCGGCAGGGATGAGCTGGCCGGCAAGATTCTATTGATCCAAAGCGCGGATCCCGGATATGACTGGATTTTCTCACATGACATAAAAGGCTTCATCACGATGTATGGGGGCGCGAATTCCCATATGGCGATCCGTGCGGGCGAGCTTGGGATCCCGGCTGCGGTCGGCGTAGGCGCGAAGGCCTTCGAGCGCTATAAGAAGGCAAAGGTCTTAGAGATTGACGCGCTAGGAAAGCAGGTGAGGATTTTAAAATAAGGCGCGTGGCGCGGTTTTGCAAAAAGAAGGTTAGAAAGGAAACAAAAGCATGGGACAGAATGAGGGTCACGTTTTATTGCTTCATATCGGAACGCCGAAAACAGGGACGACAGTTCTGCAGAAGTTTTTATCTGACAATGCGGACGTGCTGGAAGCGTATGGTTGGCAGTATCCGAAGGAAAACGCCCTGGGGGATAAAAATGGAGTTCTATTTTATGACGTCTATGAGGAGAAGCTAAATCAAGAGCCGGGGCATTGGGACGCCGTATGGTCTGGCCTTAGGGAAAAATTAAAAAAGAATCACGTGATCTTATCCTCGGAAAACATCTATGACTGGGATATGGAGCGGCTGCTCCGGCTGGCAAAGCGGGAGTACGGCAACCTCAAGGTATTGATTTACTTAAGGAGGCAGGATCTTTATCTGGAGTCTTATTGGAACCAATGGGTCAAGCTCGGCCATTTTACGGGCAGCCTGGCGGAGTTTGAGGAGGGCTTTGAAGAATTGTCTTCTGCGCATTACCTCAAAAAGCTGGAGCTGATCTGCGATGTGGTGGGGAAGGAGAATTTGACCGTCCGGGTATTTGAGAAGGGGCAGTGGAAAGGGAAGAGGAACGACCTGTTTTCGGATTTTTTGGATGCGGTCGGCCTTGATCCGGACTGGTCCCAATTTCGGATAGAGGATCGGGCGAATGAGCGGCTGTTCGGAAATTTTCTGGAACTGAAGCGGGCGATAAACCGCCTTCCTGGCTTCGATAAGAATCCGATGTATCAGCAGTATGTTATGCAATTGTGCCAAAATCGCCCGGGGGGGGGTATTTCCGGGAAGAAGGAAGGATATTTCTCCAGGGAAGGCAGAGAGCGGTATTTGGCGCAGTTTGAAGAAGAGAACCGAGTCATCGCACGAACGTTTTTGCACAGGGAAGACGGGATTTTGTTTTACGATGGCAATACGGACATACCGCAAAGCCAGTCAGAGGCGTCCTCCCTGGAAGCCGACATGGCGCGGCTGTTTGCGCTGATGCTGGACAGGGAAGTCAACAGGCTTAAGGAAAACAGCGTCCATATGGCAAGCAGGGGCAGAAAGATCGCCTTTTTTGGGGCGGGGGCATACTGCAGGCAGATTTTGCGGGCCTATCATTTGAATGTGTCCGTCATCATTGACAATGACCGCGGGAAGAGGGGGACGGAAATCTTGGGCGTCCCAGTTGTTTTGCCGGAGGAGATTTTGGACTGGAGGGCGTATCTGATTCTGATTACCTGCGGCAATGCGGGGTCCGTTGAGGAGGAGCTTATGGCAAGGGGATTGCAGAAATGGGAACATTACCTGACTGCGCAGGAGGTTTTTTTCAGCGAAAGCATTTTATAAACGAAAGGACGGAGGGATATTTGACATGAAGACAGAATGGGATTATACAAATTTGGCGGACGCCTATTTAAAAAGGCCGGATTATGCGAAGGGCGCGATTGACAAGATGCTTCAGACGGCGGGCGTTAAGCCGAATGACAGGGCGTGCGACGTTGGGGCCGGGGCGGCGCATTTGACAATTATGCTGGCGGAATATGGGCTGAACGTATGCGCGGTGGAGCCAAATGACGCGATGCGCGCAAATGGGATCAAAAGGACAGTGCAGTTTCCGAAGGTAAGCTGGCACGAGGGCGTGGGAGAGCAGACGAAAATGGATGCCGAAGCCTTTCAATTGGTGACGTTTGGCTCCTCCTTCAATGTCTGTGACCGTGCGAAGGCATTGGAGGAAAGCGCCAGGATTTTGGCTCCGGGCGGGTGGTTTGCGTGTATGTGGAACCATCGGGATCTGGAAGATGCGCTGCAAAGCAAAATCGAGATGATTTTGAAGGAGAATATCGAAAATTACAGCTATGGCTCCCGTCGGGAGGATCAGACGGACGTGATTTCCAAAAGCGGGCTGTTCCGGGATGTGATATATCTTGAGGGGAACGTGGAGCATGATGTTAGGAAAGAGGATTTTATTGAAGGATGGAAATCGCACGGCACGGTTTACCGTCAGTCCAAAGAAAAATTTGACTTGATTAATCAGCAGATTGGCCAGTTGGTGGAAGGGGAGGGAAAGGAAACCATCCGGGTTCCCTATACCACCAGGATTTGGATGGCGCAGAAGGCATAGGAGCGTTATTTTGAAAAAAACAGTTATTTTTACGCAAAGGGTGGAAATTGTGGAAAGCTATGGGGAACGGCGGGACTGCGCAGATCAAAGGATCGCGGCGTTTTTGGGGCAGTGCGGGTATTTGCCGGTCCCGGTTCCCAATGCACTGCATGACATAGGGGAGCTGATTGAGGCCGTAGGGCCTGCAGGCATTGTCCTTACAGGCGGAAACAGCCTGTCCAGATACGGCGGAAACGCCCCTGAGCGGGACAGGACGGATCGGGCCCTGATCGGGGCCGCGCTAAAAAGGGGCGTCCCGCTCTATGGCTTCTGTAGGGGGATGCAGTCTGTTTTGGATTATTTTGGCTGCGAATTAGAGGACGTCCCAGGCCATGTGGCCGTCCGTCATAAGATATCGGGCAGCTATGAAGAGGAAGTGAACAGCTATCATAATCAGGCTTGCAGGCAGCTAAAGGAGCCGCTGCGGATGCTGGCGCAGGCGTCTGACGGCGTGATCGAGGCGGTGGAGCATCCGCAAAAGAAGATTCTGGCGACGATGTGGCATCCTGAGAGAGAGCAGCCCTACAAAACGGAGGATATGCAAAGAGTGCGGACATTATTCGGATAAGAAAGGGGTGGCGCAATGAAGGTAATTATATTGGCGGCGGGCCAGGGAACCAGGCTTAGGCCGCTTACGGATGACAGGCCAAAATGCATGGTTGAGATACATGGGAGGGCAATCCTAAGACGGCAGCTTGACACGATGCTCGCCTGCGGCATCAGGGAAGAGGACGTCACGATTGTGGCGGGATACCGCAGCGATGTGCTGGAGCGGGAATTTAGCGGCACAAAAATAAAGGTTCTTGTCAATGAGGAATTTGAGACGACAAATATGGTATGCTCCTTAATGTGCGCAAAGCCGGTTATGGAGCAGGCGGACGACGTGCTGGTCTCTTATGGGGACATCGTCTATGATACGAACGCATTGCGCGCCATTTTAAAAGAAACGCACGGGATATCGGTCGTTGTGGACGACGGCTGGCATGCGTATTGGGCCAAGCGGTGTGAAAATCCGCTGGACGACGCGGAGACGCTGCTGTTTGACGCGGAGGATTTTTTGACGGAAATCGGGCAGAAGACGACGGAGATCGCAAACATTCAGTCCCAGTATATTGGCTTAATGCGTTTTCAAAAATCGGGATTGCGGGAAATGCTTGACCTGGCCTGTGAGGCGAAGCGGCGGACAATGGAGGGGAGGCCCCTTTGGAGCACGGACAGGACATACCCCAAAATGTATATGACCGATCTGCTGCAGGGCCTGATCGAAGAGGGGAGCAGGCTAAAAGCGGTGCATATCAACCGCGGCTGGTATGAAATTGACAATCAAGAGGATTTAAAGCTGGCCGAGCAGGAGCTTTTTGCAGACGGCGCAGCAGAAAACGGGCATGCATAGGAATGATTTAGGCAAAAGGAGGGCGCGCATGGCTGGCAGGGTGTTTTGGGTCACTGGCCTTTCGGGGGCGGGAAAAACGACAATTGGGGAGATGCTTTATGAATGGATGCGCAAAACAGATCCAAATACCGTCATCTTCGACGGAGACGCGCTAAGGCAGGCGTTTGGGAATGATTTGGGATATTCCTATGAGGACAGGTTCGCCTGCGCAATGCGGTATGCGCGGCTTTGCAGGCTGCTTTCAGGGCAGGGCGTCAATGTGGTTTGCTGCACCATTTCCATGTTTGACAAGGTGAGGGAATGGTGTCGGTCTCATATTGGGCAGTATACAGAAATCTACATAGAAGTCCCGCTGCATGTCCTTAAGCAGCGGAATCAGAAAAATTTATATCATGGGGCGGAAAGCGGCGTCGTCCAGAACGTGGCGGGCGTCAATATGGATGTGGAGCTGCCTAAGGCGCCGGATATTGTCATCCGCAATGACGGGCAGAAAAGTCCAAAAGAGATGCTTCGGCTTTTGCTTAAGGAGATAAAGGCCCTGGGGCAGGAACGGAAGAGGTGCAAATGCTGTAAGAGCCTGATTTTGACAAAGCCGGCCTTCTCCTTTCAAAATATGCCGGGAATCGCTCAGAATTTTCCTGACTTGGCCTCTCTGGATTCGGATCATGGCATCTCATTAGATATTTTTCAATGTGAACATTGCGGCCTGCTTCAGCTTACGGACAGTCCGGTTCCATATTATAGGGACGTGATCCGGGCGACGGCCGTTTCAAAGGAAATGGAGAGCTTTCGGATCGGGTATTTTTCGGATTTTGTGCAAAAGCAGGGGCTTTATGGAAAAAAAGTGGTGGAAATCGGGGCCGGGAAGGGAGAGTACCTTGCCTTGATGCGCCGTGCGGGCGTGCAGGCATTTGGATTGGAGCATTGCGCGGAGTCAGTGGAGATCTGTCAAAAAGAAGGGCTGTCGGTCGCGCAGGGCTATATCGAGTCAGTGGATTATCCGATTGCGGACGCGCCGTTTGACGGATTTTTCATCATGAATTTTCTGGAGCATATCCCGGAGCCGGACACGTTTCTGCAGGGCCTGGCGAATAATTTAAAGGAAGGCGCGGCGGGCCTGATCGAGGTGCCGAACATGGACATGATTTTAAGAAAGAACCTGTTTTCTGAATTCATGTCGGATCATTTGATGTATTTTACGCAGAAAACGCTCACGGGCCTGTTAGAGATGAATGGATTTGAAGTGCTGTCCTGTGAAGCGGTATGGCATGAATACTGCCTGGCGGCGACAGTCAGGAAAAGAAGCCGGATGGATCTGTCTTACTTTCAGGAAGGGAAAGAGAGGATCAAAAAAGAAGTTCATCAATTTCTGGACGGCTGCTTACGTCAGGGAAAAAAGGCGGCCGTATGGGGAGCGGGGCATCAGGCGCTTTCTGTCCTGGCGTTGACGGACATAAAAGATAAAATAGAGTTTGTCGTGGATTCCGCGGAATTTAAGCAGCAGAGATATACGCCTGGGACGCATCTAAAGATCGTGGCTCCAGAAGAGCTTAAGAACGGGGAAGTGGGGGCTGTCTTAGTCATGGCTGCAAGCTACTCGGACGAGGTGGCGGGCATTTTAAGGGAGAGCTGCCCGGAGTTTGAGATTGGGATACTGCGGGAAAACGGGGTGGAGAGAGCCGCCGTTTCATCGTAAAGGCTCCAGCAGAAAAAATAATGAGATATAGTAAGGGGCTGCTGCATTCCGTGCGCAGCTCTTTTCTCATGCAAGAACAGCATCCTGGCTTCGGCAGGGCAGTTCATGCCGGAGATTGCGGTTGAAAAGTTACAGGATTGGCAGTATACTTAGAAGATGAGGGTCAGATTTGGAATTGAAAAAAGGTGAGGGATAAGGAGTCATGAACGATCAGAAGAAGGAATTGATCAGGAAGATAGAGGAAGGCGCGTTGTCAGAGCAGGAAATTCAAAGAGAGACGTCCGCCTTGGAGGAACGGCATCCCAACGACATGGATTTGATCCCGCTGCGCATGGCGCATCGGCTTTGTCAGGGAAGAATTCAGGAAACGATTTCGTTAGGAAGGCTCGGCGTTTCCATCAATCCCTATATTCCTGAAATTCACTATTATCTGGCTAAGGCATATTCCCGTGATATGAAGGATGGCTATCTGGCGTTTAAGCATTTTGAGATCGCTTTATTCTTAAAGCAGTTTCAGACGGAAGCGCTGGAGGGGAAGGATCTCGCCAAAGAGATTGCGTCTGTCGTTAAGGGAATGGAGCGGCGCGGGCGGGCGATAGAAGACGAGGGCCAGCGGGAGAAGTGGCTGTTTGAAATGAAGCTGATGCAGGAATGCCTGCTTAACCGGTTTGGGTATTTTGAAAAAAGATTCCGGAGCGCGGAGCCTTTGGTCGGGAAATATTACAGGCTGAACGAATGGGACGCAAGGTACGTTGGCATCTATGATGAGAACAGCATTATGAGGGGGATGGGCAATGCGCATAACCTTGTGGAGATGAAGGGCGAATTTGTGAAAGTGACGGAAGTGCGGGAAGGGGAGCGGACAGAGCTTCCTAAGGGCGCGGATTGCCTTGTTCCCATTGCCGCGGAGCAGGAGTTTACCAATCATCGTTTTTTTGTGGACGGAGAAGAGATTGACGTCTGCCAGCGGTATAAGGGCAGCTTTCAATATTTTCGCGTGCCGGGCGGCGCCTCCATTATGTCCTCCGGCAAATGCTATTATGGGGACGCCATTCCGCTCAAGATGGATCCGAAGAAAAAGAAGCTGGTGTTAAATATATTTGTGGACGGGCTGGCATGGGCCTTTCTAAAAGGCGGCTGCTTTGAGGAGCGGATGCCCAATACGTCCCGGTTTTTTAGCAAAGGGCTGATTTTCGACCGAAGCTATGCCAATGGGGAATGGACGTACCCGTCCATAGCGACGTTCGTTTCCGGCCTTCACACCACGGAGCATATGCTGTTTCACAGCGATATTGACGGGAGCCTTCCCCAAGATCAGACGCTTTTGGCGGAATATTTTAAGCAGGCGGGCTACTACACGTCCGCTCTGCAGTATAACTGGAGGATCCTGCCTTCGTATGGGCATGCAAGGGGATACGACAGCTTTATTTATAAAAACGACGGATTTGCCGTGGAATCGGTCGTGAATGAGGCGATTGGGCAGATTGAGGCGATGAAAGAGACGAACCAGTTTTTGTGGATTTCCATCGGGGAGCTTCATGACGTTGCGGACATGGAGGAGTTGCCAAGGGCCTCTCAGGCCAGGCTTGGGCTAAAGGAGCTTTGCATGGATATCTTGGACTCCACTTCGGTGAAGCAGGGGAGCAGCTTTGCAAAGAGGAGCCAGTACTTTTCCGTGCTGCGGCACATTGACCTGTTTTTAGGCGGCTTATTTGACTATCTGGAAAAAAATTACGCAGATGAGGAAATGCTGGTGTCATTGTTTTCGGATCATGGGCAGGGCTATCTGCTGCCGGAAGGCGCCGAATTCCTAGGGCAGGAGAGGAGCAATATCGCGTTTCTGTTCCGGGGGATAAAGGAGGGGGCCGGAAGGGTTTCCGAGATCGCCTCCAACGTGGACTACACGGCGATCCTTTGCCATGAGGCCGGAATTGCCCATCAGGCCGGAGGGGACGCGCGCCTGCCAAAATGCATGGGCGGCCCCGGCAGAAAATGGGCCGTCACGGAAAGCCTGCATCCTGGGGATCCGTACCGCTGCGTATTGCATGGGGATCAGGAGGAGGCTTATTTCTGCAATCCGTCGCCAGTGCAGGACGACGGGAGGTTCGTGCTAAAGAGCCCTTCTTTGAAGGTGACGGACTATGACGGAAATGTGATTGAGGACTCTGAATTGAGACAAGAATGCATGGACAGGATTTTGAGCCGCATCGCTCATTTGCTCCTGTATTAGAGGGTGACATGAAAGCGTTAATATTAAATTCTGGAATGGGGAGCCGCATGGGAGGGCTTACCAAAAGCTGTCCCAAATGCATGACAAGGCTTGGGTCGGATGAAACGGTCGTAAGCCGTCAGCTAAGGCAGCTTTTGGACGCGGGGATAGAGGATGTTGTGATGACGACGGGCTTTTCTGACCGCGTCTTGGAGGAGCATTGCAAAAGCCTTTCGTTTCCGCTTCGTATTTCCTTTGTCAAAAATCCCCGGTTTGAGGAGACGAATTATATTTATTCCATATATTGCGCCAGGGAGCTTTTGCAGGACGATATTCTATTACTGCATGGGGATCTGGTGTTTGAGGACGCGGTGTTGGATCAGATGCTTAAGAGCAAGGGCAGCCGCATGGCGGTCAGCAGTGCGCAGCGGCGTTCTCAAAAGGATTTTAAGGCCGTCGTTTCAGAGGGGAAAATTACAAAGATCGGCATAGAATTTGAGGCCGGCGCCGTTGCGGCGCAGCCGCTGTATTATTGGAAGCGTAAGGACTGGCAAATCTGGATGCGGGAAATTGAGCGCTTCTGTGAGCGGGGAGACGTCAAATGCTACGCGGAGTCGGCGTTCAATAAGATCTCTAAGGAATGCGCGCTGTATCCGTTCGATGTGGGAGGCAGGCTCTGCCATGAGATTGACACGCCGGAGGATTTACAGGCGGTTTTGGGGCGGCTTTCTGAAGAGACGGTTAAGACGGCTTACATATGCTTTTCCACGGACGTCGTGCATAGCGGGCATATTGCCATATTAAAAAAGGCGGCGCGTTTGGGAAGGCTGTTGGTTGGCGTGCTTTCGGATGAGGCGATTGTAAATTACAAAAGGTATCCGCTGCTGCCCTTTGAAGAGCGCAAAAGCATTTTTGAGAATATCAAGGGCGTTTGCCGGGTGGTGGAGCAGAAGAAGCTAAGCTATAAAGAGAATCTGGAAAAATACCGTCCGGACTATGTCGTGCATGGAGATGACTGGAGAGTTGGGTTTCAGAAAGCGATTCGTGAGGAGGCTCTCCTGGTGCTTTCGTCTTACGGCGGGAAGCTGGTGGAATTTCCCTATGGGGAAAATAAGGCTTACAGGGAGTTGGAAAGCAGCCTTAGGGAGAGCCTTGCCATGCCGGATGTCCGGCGGGGGCGTTTAAAGAAAATCCTGGAGATGAAGGGGCAGCTCATCGCGATTGAAGTCCATAGCGGCTTAACGGGCTTAATCGCGGAGGACACCGTGATTCACGAGGGTGGAGGGACGCGTCAGTTTGACGCGATGTGGGTAAGCTCTTTGTGTGATTCCACTGCAAAAGGAAAGCCGGACATTGAATTAGTGGACATGACGTCCCGGTTCCGCACGATTGACGACATCGTTGAAGTGACGACAAAGCCGATTATCTTTGACGGGGACACCGGGGGCTTGACGGAGCATTTTGTCTATACCGTGCGGACGTTGGAGCGCATGGGCGTCTCTATGGTGATTATTGAGGACAAGATGGGCCTTAAGAAGAATTCCCTGTTTGGCAATGAGGTGGAGCAGCAGCAGGCCCCGATCGAGCAGTTCTGCGAAAAAATCAGGGCGGGGAAAAAGGCGCAGAGGTCGGGGGACTTTATGATTTGCGCCCGGATTGAGAGCCTGATTTTGGAAAACGGCATGGAGGACGCGCTAAAGAGGGCAAGGGCATATGTGAAGGCCGGAGCGGACGCGATTATGATCCACAGCAGAAAAAAAGAGGCGGATGAGATATTTGAGTTTGTGGGGAGGTTTCGGGAGGCGGACGGCATTACGCCGCTTGTGGCGGTTCCTACAACCTTTCATGACGTTACGGAGGAGGAATGGAAGGCGAGGGGCGTCAATATTGTAATCTATGCGAATCATCTGACGAGGAGCGGGTTTCCTGCGATGCAGAACGCGGCGAAGTCTATTTTACGCAGCCACAGGGCAAAAGAGTGCGATGCGCTCTGTATGCCGTTTCAGGAAATCATACGCCTGATTCCAGAAGATAACAAGATCAATTGAAATGGGGATGTTTTGATGAAGCAGCGCAGGATTCCATCCGATGAGGCTTATGCAGGCCTGCGGGCCTATCTGACAGGGCGGAAGGCAAAAAAAATATTTCTCGTGTGCGGGCAGTCGTTTTCCGGCTTGAGGATTGCGCCGTTTTTTGACCGGCTGGAACTCCAAACGGGGATTTGCGTCACGAAATTCCAGCAATTTGAGCCAAACCCTCAGTATGGCTCGGTTGTGGAGGGCGTGCGCCGGTTCCGGGAAAGCGGCAGCGATTTTATCGTTGCCGTCGGCGGGGGCAGCGCAATGGACGTGGCAAAATGCATCAAGCTCTTTTCCGGCCTAAGCGATGAGGAATGCTATTTGAAGCAGCGGGCCGCGCCAAATGACATAGGGCTTTTGGCGATACCGACGACGGCCGGGTCTGGGAGCGAGGCGACGAAATTCGCCGTCGTCTATTTTGAGGGGGAGAAACAGTCGGTTTCGGAGGAAAGCTGCATGCCGCAGGCAGTCCTGCTTGACGCCAGGCTGCTTGAGACGCTGCCTCCGTTACAGAGGACGGCGACGGCATTGGACGCGCTTTGCCATGCGGTGGAATCGTTTTGGTCGGTCAATGCGACAGAAGAAAGCAAGCGCCTCTCAAAAGCGGCGCTTGGCCTTATCCTGAAAAACTGGGACGCCTATCTTTTCAATGACGGGCAAGGAAATCAGAAGATGCTGTATGCGGCCCATTTAGCGGGCCAGGCAATCAATCTGGCGCAGACGACGGCCGGGCATGCCATGTGCTATCAGCTGACCTCCCGATATGGCCTGCCTCACGGCTGCGCGGCCGCGCTGTGCCTTTCCAAGGCATGGCTCCATATGGTAAGGCATCCTATGGCGTGCAGGGACGCCCGTGGGGAGCCGTATCTTCGTAAGACGCTTGCGGAGCTTGCGGAGGCTATGGGCCAAAGCCGCGCCGAGGAGGCCGCAAAGTGGCTTGACGGCTTCGTCAAATCGCTGCGCCTGCCCCTGCCGGAAGCTTCGCCTCGGGAGGCTGCATGGCTGCGGGATTCTGTCAATCAGGCCCGGCTGCGCAACCATCCGGTCAGGCTGGACGCGGATGCGCTGGAATCGCTGTACCGTCAAATCTTGCAGTTGGAGGAAGAGGGATGAACGTTGAAGCATTTGCCGGCTTATTAGGAGCCGATTTTTATACAGGAGTTCCGGATTCACAGTTAAGGGGCCTGTGCGATTATTTGATGGATGTGTATGGAACCAATCCAAGGCATCATGTGATTGCCGCCAATGAAGGCAACTGCGTGGCCCTGGCGGCCGGATATCATTTGGCTACGGGAAACGTCCCCGTAGTCTATCTGCAAAACAGCGGGGAGGGGAATATCCTAAACCCGGTAGCGTCGCTGCTAAACAGTCAGGTCTATGGGATCCCGATGCTTTTTGTCATTGGCTGGCGCGGGGAGCCGGGCCTTCCTGACGAGCCTCAGCACAAATATCAGGGGAGCGTCACCTTGCGCCTCTTAGAGGATATGGGCGTCGCGTCAAGCGTCTTGGGGCCGGACGGCACAGCGGAGGAGGCGCAGGCGGCCATGGCGGGATTTCGGCCTCTGTTGGGTCAGGGGAGGCAGGCGGCGTTCGTAGTGCGCAAGCATGCCCTGCGGTATGAAAAGAAAGGAGCTTATGCGAATCAAAATAAGATGCGGCGGGAGGATGTGATTCGCCGGATTGCGGCCGTGGCGGGAGAGGACGTCCTGATTTCTACGACGGGAAAAGCGAGCAGGGAGTTATTTGAGGCGCGGGAATTGAATGGGCAGTCCCACGAGAGGGATTTTTTGACCGTAGGGTCAATGGGTCATAGCTCTTCCATTGCGTTGGGCGTCGCGCTGCATGCCCCGGGGAAAAAAATATGGTGCATAGACGGCGACGGGGCTGTTTTGATGCATATGGGCGCAATGGCGGCCATAGGATGGGCCGCGCCCGAAAATATGGTTCATGTCGTGATCAATAATGAGGCCCATGAGTCAGTGGGAGGAATGCCCACCGCCGCGAAAGCAGCCGATTTGACGGCAGTGGCGGGCGCTTGCGGCTATGGCTTTGCAGTATGCGTGGATAACGCTTTTGAGCTAGAGAAAGAGCTAAAGGCTGCAAAAGCACGGAAGGGCTTAAGCTTTTTGGAGGTAAAATGCGCCATCGGGGCAAGGGCGGATTTGGGAAGGCCAACCTTAGGCGCGGCGGACAATAAGAGGCAGTTTATGGACTTTTTAAAAAAGGGAGTTGACAAATCGTTGTTTTAGGTATAAAATAATCCTATCTTTTTATCTTTTATATCTTATCGAAAAAATCCCATACAGCATAATTTCATACAGGGGGAATGCAATTGCATATTGCGTTTTTAGGCGCAGGCCGTTCTGTCGGCACAAGCGCGAATATGGCCGCATTAGCGGCCGGCCTGATGCATTACTATTCCATTCCGGCCTCCACAGGGGGGCATAGGGCCTTTTTGCCGCGCACAGAGGGGATTTTCCTTTCAGACTGTGCAGACGGGGGCGACGCGGGGAAAATCATTGCTTCCTGCGACCTTCTGGCCCTAAATATTCCCATCCCGCTAAAGGGCATGGAACTGTTATATCTGCAATATTCTATCGTTCGAAGGAACGTCATTTTCTTAATCGGAAAATATTTCAAAGAAAAGCAAAACGAACTGAAGCGCCTTGCGGGGCAGTACCGGATCCCGCTCGGGCGGATCTGCCCGATCCCTTACAGCCCTCACTTTCAACGGGCGTATGAGGGCAATCGCGTCATGGAGTATGTAAAGGGCCTTGAGCGGGCAACGGGCGGCTATCAGGATGTTTTCTTTCAGGAGCATTTAAAGCGTGCGGTTGACGCCGCGTTAATTTATATGGACAGAAAAGGAGAACTTTATTATGGATGAGATTTTTAAGCAGTATGGCTCCACGATCATTACCGTGCTGGCGATTATCGCCGTCATTGCGGTCATAAAGCTGGTGATTGGGAACGACGCAAACAGCATTGTATATGAGGCGTTTGCCAATTTAATTAAGAGTTTTTATAAAGACGCAGGCGGCGTGATTCCTCAGGCGTAAAGACGTGGAGGGGCATATGGAAGAGAAGAAGAGTCGGCCCGTTTTGCTGGATCAGGAGAGCTTTGGCCCGCTGCTGCCCTATATTCAGGACGAGGCCATTACGGACGTGGACTTTAACGGGACGGATTTATGGCTGACGGACATTCATAAGGCTAAGGCCAAAGCGGACGCGTCCCTTATCACGCCCAAATTTCTGGAAGTCTTCACAAACAAGGTCAGCATGGCGGCGGAGCGGCAGTTCAATCCGGCGAACCCCATCTTAGAGGCAGAGTCAGAGGAGCTTCGGATTACGGCGGTGCATGAGGCGGCGACGAACACGGGCCGGGCGTTCTGCATCCGAAAGGCGCCCGCCGTGCCAAGGTATGACGCAGAGGGGCTGATCGCGCAAGGATATTGCGACAGGCGGATTTTGGCTCTGTTGGTTCACTGCGTGCTGGCAAAAATGAATATTGTCATATGCGGCGACACGGGCGTAGGGAAGACGGAGTTTGCGAAATTCCTGTCTGGCTACATTCCGCCGCAGGAAAAGGTGATTACGATTGAAGA
Organism: uncultured Roseburia sp.; assembly: GCA_947652855.1. Classification (GTDB taxonomy): domain Bacteria; phylum Bacillota; class Clostridia; order Lachnospirales; family Lachnospiraceae; genus Roseburia_B. The sequence continues at coordinate 138,553 of CANTEO010000001.1, forward strand.
CAACCCGGAGTGGCACTATGAAAAGCTGTACCCGGGAAGGGACTGCATTGCGATTAAGGTGAAAAAAGAGCGGGGAGGGAGCGCGGAGCGGAGCAATCAGACGGTAATGGATTACACGAACGCGATCAAGACGTGCCTTCGGCTCAACCCGTCCTGGATTATGCTTTCCGAAGCCCGGTCTAAGGAGGCGAAGTCGCTGCTGGAGTGCTTTTCGACCGGGGTGAGGGGGATTACCACGATCCATACGGACAATGTGCGGAAAATCCCGGACCGTTTTTTGAATATGATCCAAAATTCACTGGACGCGGGCCGGATGGTGAATGACATCTATGATTTTATTGATGTGGGGATCCTGCTGCGCTTAAAAGAGACAAAAGAAGGCGGGGGAAGGCGCTATATCGACCAGCTTTGCTTTTTTGACAGGGAAGATGGGGAAAATCGCGTGTTTTTGCTGGTGGAGGACGGTGAGGCCCTGGATCTGCCTTTGCCTGGCTTTATCGTGAAGAAAATGAGGCGGGCAGGCATTGCAGAGCCGTATGAGCATGAGCTTTAAGGAGTGAAAAAATGAGGATAAAACGTTCTGTGGCGGCATTTTTGTATTATTTGAACCCGAAGAATGTGTCTGCGGCCATCGAAGAATATGGATACGCATACCGCGTCAGGAATACGGTTTTGGCATATTTGCTCGTGCTTTTGGCAGCTGTTGCCAGCGGCCATGTGTTCCGTCTGGGCGTTTTGGAAGTAGGCGCCGTCGCATTGTATGGCCTGGCTGCGCTGCCGCGCGTCATGATTAACAATTATAAAAAAATGTATGAGCAAAAACGCTTTTCGGACGTCAATCTTTATATAGAGCAGGTGCTGTATTCGTTTCAGAAAACGCCCAGAATCATCTCGGCTTTGCAGGATGTGGAAAAAATTATGCCGAAGGATTCCCCGATGAGGGACGCGGTGAAAGAGGCCGCGCATTATATCCTGCATGAGTATTCGGAGGAAAGCCCATTAGGGGCCGCCCTTTTGCAGATTGAACGGAAGTACCGCTGCCAGAGGCTTCGCGACGCTCACGCTTTGATGGTGAAGACCGAGAGCATTGGCGGGGATTATGGCTCGGCCGTGAAGATCCTGTTGTCCAGCAGGGCGATTTGGGAGACGGAAACCTGCAAGTTTCAAAAGGAGTGCAAAAACAGGCAGCGAATGGTGAATATCGCGTTGGCGCTTGTCTGTGGGGTTTGCCTGTTTACGCCGCTTATTATTACAAAATTTGCCCCGGAGGTGGACATCATGTCTACTAAAGCATATAAAATCGGAACGATGGCGATGATTTTGATCGCAATGCGGACGTATCGTAAGGCGGACGGCATGGCGGCCGTCAATTGGCTGGAAAATGAATCGGATTTGACAGATGAGGAGCAGAAGGCCCTGTTTTATAAGGTGAGGCATTTTTGCTTTCCTCACGAGAGGCGAAAAAGCCTGCTTTATGCCGCCCTGCCCCTGACGCTTGGCGCGCTGTGCCTGATCCGGAAATGGAGCTATGCCGCAGCCGCCTGCGCGGCCCTGGCTTTTATCGCGTTCAATCAGCATACGATTAGCTACCGGCTGGCGAAGAGGCGCTGTAAGGAGGAGATCGCCAGGGCGTTCCCGCAGTGGCTGATGGAGATTTCGCTTTTGCTGCAAGTGACGGAGAACGTAAACGCGGCAGTCGCAGCATCCATTGAGGATGCCCCGGCGATCCTGCTGGAGGGCTTAAAGGAGCTTAGGGACGGGATTTTAAAGGATCCGGAGTCCAATGAGCCATATCTGAATTTCCTGCGGGAGTTTGGAATCCTTGAGATTCAGTCGGCGATGGGGATGCTGTATGCCATTTCCTCCGGGCGGGGCGGGGACGCTTCGGCGCAGATTGATGAAATCCTGTCCAAAAACGCGTCCCTGCTTAGTCAGAGCGAGCGGGCCGCAAACGAAGGCAGGCTGGCCGCGCTGTACTGGCAGTTTTTGTTTCCGTCCCTGATAGGGGGAGGGAAGCTGGTGGTGGACATGACGCTTGTGACGGTCGCGTTTTTGTCGTTCAATATGGGCTAAGTGAAAGGAGGGAGCCATGGCATCGGTCATGAAAGCGTTTTTGGGCATCTTTTTCTTTGCGCTTGTCGTGTTCCTTGGGGTGGGCATCGTCGACTATCAGTCCAAGGTAAGCAGCGCGCAAAGCTATCAAAGGGATGTGATCGCAGAGCTTCAGAACAGCGATTTTTCCCCCTCCGTGATGAATGCCTGCATCAAAGCGGGCGAGAAGCGGAAATATGAGGTGAGCATAGAGGTGACGTTAGAGGACGGGCAGCGCAAGACATACGGCAAGGGACATCCGGCGGAGCCGGCGGCGGTCGTGGCGGCTTATGTGACAGTGGCCTATCAATGCAGGCTCCCGTTCCTTGGGATTGAGACAAAACATCAGCTTAGGGGATTCGCAAGATAGGAGGAGATATGAATGACGGATTGTTTGAAGATTATGGAGAGGCCATATTGTATGTGGCTTTGGCTGTTTTGGCGCTTGGCCTTATGATGGCTGCGCTAGACGCGTTTACGGCATTTTAAAAGGAGGTAGGGCATGGAAGAGGCAATCAGTCAGGTTGGGGAGCTTTTCGTGGGCGTTTTGTCCGCCCTGACGGTCATTGGGGCAGTCATGCTGTTGCTTAGTCAGTCGGAAGCGGGCCTTTTGCGCCAGTTTTTGACGGATGCGCTGACGTCTGCCTGTTAAGGAGGGAAAGATGTTTCATCAATACGGAAAGGCGATTTTGGTTGGCGCCGTCTCATCGCTTGCGTTTGCGGCGGCGTTTGGCATTGAGGCAGACGGCAGGAAGGGATTTATCCAGATCGCGTATGGAAAAGCGCTGGAAGGGGCTTCGTTATCGGGCGCGGCGGACAGAGAGGATGCGGACGTCAATTTGGCGATTGCCGCAAGAAGCGTCCCTAAAGTCGTATATGCCTATCAAAAGACGGTTCCCTGTCAGGCGGTAAATTTAAACGCCATGTTTTCGGCAGAGGATGCGCAGGGAAATCCCGTTAAGGTAGAAATTACAGATATATTCGACGCGTCTGGAAAGAGCGTGCTGTATCAGACAAAGGAAGATAAGCTTGCCAAACGAAAAAAGCAGGAAACAGAGGAATTTGTGTTTTCATGCATTGGCGCGTATACATTGTGCGTAACGGCCGTAGACGCAGAGCGGAAGGCGTTTTGCGGGCGGTATCAGATTCCCGTGACAAGCAATTGAGAAAGGAAGGCGCATGAGAAAAATTGCATTTGGAATCGCCTGCGGCTTAACCGCGCTGTTTATGCTGGCCCTGATGCTGACGCTGTATGGAAGGGGAGCAAGGCAGCAAGAGGCCAACCTGGCTCTTTCACAGGCGATTGACGCCACGCTTTCAGGCGTGATGAGCGAAAATAATGACGCGATTTTAAGCAATGAGGAATTTGTTGCGGATTTTTTAAAGGCGTTTCTGATTCAGGCAAACAGCGATTCCGATTTCACGGTCTCCGTTTTGGACGCCGACTATGAAAAGGGCCTTCTTTCCGTGGAAGTAGTGGAGCGCTTTACGCATCCGAATGGAAAGAAGGGGGCGGTGTCAGAGCGTAGGACAGTGATTTTTGACAGGGCCGCGGAGCAGGGGACGGAGCAGCGCGCCGTGCGCTATTGCCTGACGGATCAGGAGACGTACAAGGAATACCGGGTTAAAAAAGGCTCTTTTTGCGCGGTTCCCGTCCCTCCCCAAAAGGAAGGGAAGAGGTTCTCTCACTGGCGCTTTGTCGCCGGAGGGACAGGGAAGGCAGAGAGCGTCACGGTGAGCGGCGCGAGGGGAGCCCGAAACGTCCTTGCGTCGGGCGGCGTCCCCTGCGCCGCGTCTGAGGATATCAAGCTAATTGCAGTATTTGAGTAAAGGAGGAGTGGAATTGAAAGAACGGGTAACGGCCTGTTTCCTGATTTTGTTTCTTTGGCTGGCGGCGATGCCGGTGGCCGGGTCGCAGGATGGGGAGCATGAGGCGAACGTCATTCAGGCGGATGGATTTGAGGAGTTTGTGGACGCGGCGGCATTGGCCGCGTCCGAAGAAGGAGAGGATAGCGTCAGTGAGGCGGGCGAAGAGGGGCCGGGGCAGCTATGGCAGAGCAGGCGGCTTTTGGTGAAGGGAGGCCCCAATCTTGACCCATTCGGCGCGAAGCGCGTGATTCAGGGATATGGCGGCCTGATTATTTTGGATTATGAGACGCAGGAGCAGACAAAGCTGGCGTATGATTCGCTTTGCGCGTTGGGCGTTTCCGTGGAGGTGGACAGCGTATATGAGGTGTCCGGCCAAACGGCAAAGCCCCATAACCAATTGACGTCTGCCGACCCTAAAAAAGGGGAAGGGAGCCGTGCGCCGATAAGTTTGGAGGAGCCGGCTGGCGCCGTTACGCCGGATGGGCCAAAAAGACTAGGGCGCGAAATGACGGTTCCAGACCCGGCGGCAAAGGAACGCAATCCGTCCCTTTTTCCCCCTGCGGGGGAAGGAAATGCCATGACGAAGCCAAAGGGCGCGCTCGTGGCGGTCTTGGACACGGGATATACGGGGAATGAGAAAACGGGCAGGATTGTGGATCCAGTGGATTTGACGGCGTCTGGCAGCGCTTTGGATGAGAATGGGCATGGGAGCGCGATGGCAAACCTTATTTTGGAGAATACGTCAGAAGGCGTAAGCGTGATGCCTGTAAAAATTGCGGACGCAAATGGAAAGACGTCTTCCCTGCGGCTTTATATGGGCATTCAATACGCGATTGAGCATGGCGCGGATGTCATTGGCATCAGCATGAGCGCGTATCTGGCGTCAAATTCTATGGTAGTGGATGAAGCGGTGAGGGAGGCGAGGGAACGGGGGATTTTTGTAGTTGTCTCTGCCGGGAATCTGGGAAAGGACGTGTCGGATTTCTCCCCGGCGAACGCAAAGGGGGCCATTGCGGCTTCAGCAGTCCAAGCGGACGGCAGCTTTGCGCGATATTCCAATTTTGGCTCCGCAATAGGCTACTGCTCCTATGGGAAGGTTTGGACGCATGGGGCGGACGGGGAATGGACGGCACCGGAAGGGACTTCGGTGGCGGCGGCGGTCGTGGCCGCGGCGATTGCGGAAGAAAAAGCCCGTCAGCCGCTTGCGTCATATGAAGAGGCGCTGCTTGCCATAGATCGGAACGTGAAGGATTTGGGTGAGGCCGGCAGGGACGATTATTATGGCAAAGGCTTGCTTACCCTGCCAAATGTGCAGGCAGCGGGAGAGGAGGATGGCAGGCAGCCGGAGATTTTGACCTGCGATTGGAGGCAGATGCCCGTGGAGGAATTCAATACGGTGGTTGGAAACGCGTCCAATTTGGAGCGAAGGGTGTTTTTGGCGCAGTTAAATGAGGCGGAGAAAGAGGAGCTGCTTTCTAAAAAGACGCTTTTTTCAGAAGAAGTCCTGTACCTGGAGCATTCGTTTGACGGGGAGAAAACGGAGGACGAGACATTTCGGATGGAAGGCCGGCTCTACGACATTGTGATGAGCGGCCCGGTTTCCGACGAGTACGAGGCGCAGCAGAAATACCACGTATTTCACTATGGGAAAAAGGATGTCAGCCATATTGCGTTAGACACGGCCTATAACACGAAAAAAGCAAAGATTTACTGTTGGATGAAGCAGACGGATTCGGACAAGGAAAACAGCGGGGAATATGGAATCTTGTTTCGGAAAGGGGAGTCAGCCTATCAGTTTCTCAACTGCACGTCCAAGATTGAAGATACGGACGCGCCCTGGGACGGCACAGGCAACCGCGTGTGGCGCATCAATGTCAAGCAAGTCTCAGTGGAAAAGCCCAAAGACGCCGCAGTCCTTTATGACGGGGAGCTTTGGAAGGAAACGGGGAAGTTGGACGGACACGACGTGAAGGAGCATTACTGGTATATCTGGAATCACCAGGTAAAGCCTGCGTCGGACGCGCGCCGTCAGGAGGCGTATGGAAAAGGAAGCAATATGGTGGGGAGCTGGCATGGCGGCTTTTGGGATTTGGGGAATTCGGATCGGACTTCGGGGAAGAAATGCGGGAGCGGCGCTGTAGTCACGACGGTGGATATTGGCAGCAGGGACTTGGCGGTAGATGGAAAAGAAGGGATTACGTACCGGCTGCCGCTTGTGACCCATAAAAATACCGCAAGAAAAGAGACGGTTGTGGACGCTAAGGCAAGCTGCCTAAAAGCAGGCTCTTCTCATGTCAAGACGACGTATCAGTGCGAAGCCTGCGGCACATCCTGGAGCAAAAAGGGCGCGGCTACGGAGCTTGCGCGCCTGGCGCATGATTACAAGGAAAAGAAGGCGGAGGACAATGCGATTGCAAACGGAAAGCGCTGGATGGAATGCGCAAGGGACTGCGAAGGAACTGACGTGAACGGGGAATTTTGGCAGAAGGATGTGCAGTATTTGCAGCCAGTCCGGTATTGGGAAATGGACGAAAATGGGAATTACCCGTCAGATCCGAGCGGGACGGAGCGGGAAACCGTGTATTATGCGCAAGGAAACATGGTTCCAGCGTGGAGCAGGACGCCGTCAAAGGAGCATCTTACGGGCAGGCTGGCGCAGTTTGCGGCGCCGGGAGGGGCGTCGTATCACGATGTGAAGGTCGCAAGGAAGCAATATACCGTCGCGTATGACGGGAACGGCGCCACAAGCGGAGAGATGGAGCCGCAAAGCGTCTATTTTGGGCAGGCGTTTGACTTAAGGGAAAATGGGTTTGCGCGCATTGGTTATCGGTTTTGCGGATTTAGCGCATCCAAAAACGGGAATGCCATAGAGACGGAAGGCGTGAAAAATCTTGCCGCGGCGCATGGAGATACGGTGACGCTCTATGCATTGTGGGAGGCGGAGGCGATTTGCGTGACGCTCGACCATCAGGGGGCCAATCGTTTTCCCGGAACCGGTCAGTTTTATGAGCGGTATGCCGACGGGTATTACCAGGACAGGGAGCTTAGCAAAAGGTTCCAAAATGGAAAAATTGAACTTCCGGTGAAGGAGAGGGAGGACGGCGCGCTCGCAGGCGGCGTCCGCAGGCAGAAATTCTTGGGCTATTACACAAAGAGGAACGGAGCCGGGGATCAGGTGATTCAGTCAGACGGCTCAATGGTCTCTAATATCAACGGCATGGGCAGCTATCGGTATTTTCTTGCCGACACAACGGTTTACGCCGATTGGGAGGACATGAAAGAAGTCCGTTTTTCGCCAAACCTTACAGAAGAAGACGAAGCGCTCTTAGGGACAGAAGGCGGCGGGCCGGTGCGCTGCCCGTCTGCGCGCTGGATAGCGAAGGGAGAGGGCGTCACGCTGTCTTATGAAGGCGCGTCTGTACGCAATGAGCTGTTTTCGGACGTATACCGTTTTTTGGGATGGAGCCTGACGCCGGAAATCGAAACGGAAGAGGAGATTGTCTTAAGTGAGGAAAAACGCGGCTGCCAGCTGTCGGGGGAGGATGACGTGACGCTGTATGCGCAGTGGGATACCGGGTTTCGGGTCGCCTATATGGGAAATGGGCAGACGGCGGGAGACGACCGCATAGATGAGGCGGAACGGCTGACGGATAGGTATGCGTTTCTGGAAAATGACAGTGAGGCGGATGGCTTTGTGAAAGAGGTTCAAAAGCAGGCGGTGGATCCGAATACGGGGCTTTTGGATGAGAAAGCGGAGCATCCTTACCAGAAGGCTGTCCCATGCCGCTTCATGGGCTATAGCCTGGCGAAAGAGCCGAATTGGCAGCGGAAAATGGACGTGTATGCGGCGCAGGAGGAAGAGATGCCGGGCAGCAAGCTCCTCTTGGCGGCGAAAAAGGCGGCGAAAGAAGGCGCGGGCGCGGGCCTGACCTTTGGAGGGCCGGAGCCTTTCTATGCCGGAATTCAGGAAGAGGGAGCAGGAAAGGATGACCCATTTGTCAACTTATATGCGGTTTGGGATCAATTTCCTGAAATTTTTGCAGCAGATCTGTATTTGCCGCTAAAGGATGCGCAGCAGGGAGCCGTGACGGAGGAATATTTGTTACAGCTTGCCGTCGCGACCGATGAAGAGCTAAAGTCAGATACGAATCAAGAGGGCAGGATGAAGGCCGGTAAGGATGAGAAATTGGGAACGTCATTTACGATACCGGATTTTCAGCAGGAAGACTTTACGAAGGCTGAGGAGGAAATGAGCCTGACGATTACCTATCAGGCGAAGGATCAGGCGGGAAGCGTGACGGAGGAGACGGTTCGGGTGTTCCTTGTGGACACGTCGCAGAAATCATACGATGCCGGAACGGTCCGCTTTATTTCAGAGGAGTATTTGGATACGCTGAAGGAAAATTCTATTTGGAGGACGGGGGCGTTTGCCAGGAAATTAAAAACCGCCTTAAGCAACCAAAAGGCGGGGGAAGAATATACGGCGGTCACGCCGCTTCAAAAGGCGCTTGGCGTAAAGCCGGTACGTAAGGCCGGGAGCGGAGCATGGGATCATGTGCAGGAGGTTTGGGAATTTTCCCATGAGGAGCTTGCAAAAATTCAAGCGCATATCAAAGAGACAGGCGTGGGCAAAGACCCCTCCGGCTTTTTGAACGCGTTTGGGCATTGCAGGAAATAAGCGTGCTGCATTTGATTCACTTTTCTGAAATGGATTCTGATTGAGGAGAACAGACGGGCGGGATTGTCACCGCCCGTTTTTGGGAAAGCCGGATTGTGCCTGGACGCTGCTGAAATTAGGTGGCGTCCGGTTCCTCAGACGCTTGCTCCGGCAGCTTCATGTAGATTTTCTCGATTCTGTTTTTGTCCATTTCCACCACCTTAAGCAGAATATCCTCATTTGTGACAATGATCTCATTTTTTTCTGGAAGATGGTCTAAAAGCCCGATCAGGTATCCCCCGATCGTGTCATAGTCCTCAGAATAAAAGGGGAGGCTTAGCTCGTCGCACAAATCGTTCAGGTTCATGGAGCCCTGAATAAAATACTCCCTTTCGTTGATCGGAAGGAGGGGGGCTTCTTCGTCCGCGTCGTATTCATCGTGAATCTCCCCGACAATTTCCTCCAGCAAATCCTCCAGCGTAATCATGCCCGCCGTTGCGCCGTACTCATCCAGCACGATAGCGATATTGATGGAATTCTGCTGCATTTCCAAAAAAAGCTCGGAAGTGTTTTTTTGCTCATACGTAAAATATGGCTCGCGGATCAGGCCGCTGACCTGAAACTCTGATTTGTCCTCGCATAACAGCAGATCTTTGATATTCACGATTCCCGTGACGTTGTCCGTCGTCTCTTCATAAACCGGGAATCTGGTGAACTTTGATTCTTTAAAGACAGCCATCAGCCCGTCGTAAGAGCAGTCGGATTTGATGAACGTCATGTCGATTCTGGGAATCATGATCTCTTTTGCCTGGGAGTCGCCAAAGTCAAACATATTGTTGATCATTTTATGCTCGGCGTTTTCTAAGACGCCGCTCTCATGCCCGACGTCCACGATGGTTTTGAACTCCTCTTCCGTCATTGCCGCCTTTCCGGCTTCGGGGTTTACGCCAAGAAGCTTCAAAAAGCCCATGGAAAGCTGATTTACGATATAAATGACCGGAGTTAAGACGTACATCAGCCCATAAATGAGGGAAGAATAGGCAAGGGAAATCTGGTCGGCATAAATCGTCGCAAGCGTCTTTGGCGATATTTCACCGAATATCAGGATAAAAAGCGTCAGGATGCCGGTGGCGACGCCTGCGCCTACGCTGCCAAACAGACGGATGGCGAGCGTCGTGGCGATTGAAGATGCGGAAAGGTTCACGATGTTGTTCCCGATTAAGATTGCGCTAAGCATTTTATGCATATTGTCCGTGATTTTTAACACGCGTTTGGCTTTCTTGCTGCCGGATTGCGCCAGAGTGCGCATACGGATGCGGTTTGCTGTCGTAAATGCGGTTTCCGCAGAAGAGAAAAAAGCGGATAGCAATAAGAGGAGAAATAAAACGATCAATTGCATGACAGAACCTGAACTCAAAAATAATCACCTGTGCTTTCTATGGTTTTGTTGGAACTAGCGGGCGTCCGGCGAAAAAACGCCGTGCCTGCTCTTC
>CANTEO010000002.1 GCA_947652855.1 uncultured Roseburia sp.
CGCCGGCGCACAGTTAGAAAATTGTTCTCTTGAAGAAGCAGCAGAACAGGTAAATGTACTGTACTGACAAAAATAACAATTCCATCAAAAGTGGAGATGATTGGGAAACAGGCGTTTTATAGCTGCAGCAAGCTGAAGTCTATTGCCATAAAGACATCAAAGCTGACGGCAAAGAATGTAGGAAGTAAAGCATTTAAAGGGATATGCAAGAAGGCCGCCATAAAAGCGCTCAAAAAGAAATGGAATGCTTATAAGAAATTGTTAAAAAAGAAGGGTATCCCATCAAGAGCAAGGATGAAAAAGTAATGGTCAGTGGGGATAGGGCTTTTCCGGCAATATCCCCGCTCTAAAAAAGATTTTAGGGTACAAGGGCATACGTTTTATGCTTGCATATTTTTAGGGGAGGGGATATAATTGCCATATCTTATTTTATAAATTATAAAAGGGGGAGAGGGTGTTATGAAGCAGAAGTGGAAGCATTCTCTGACGCTGCTTGCGTTGCTGGCGGCATTTTTTTTTAGCTGCATATGTGGCGGCAAGGATGTAGAGGCGTCAGTGAAGGCAAGGAAGATTGTCTTAAGCTCAAAATCAGAGCAGACGTTTGCGGGGGGAGGCATTACCCTAAGGGTTAAGTCCGTCAAACCATCTAAGGCTTCTAAGGCGGTGACATGGCGGTCGTCTAATAAAAAAATTGCCACGGTGACAAAAAAGGGCAGGGTGCGGGCAAAGAAAAGCGGCACGGCCGTCATCACGGCAACGTCTAAATCAAATCCAAAAGTAAAAGCAAAATGTAAAGTCAAGGTGTATAAGGCGACGAAGCGGCTGGTATTAAGCTGCTCGGATCATTATGCCCTGAACATAGGAGATACGCAAAAATTGAGTGCAAAGGTTACGAAGCCGAAGTCGGGGGCGCAGCCTGTTTTTTGGCGTTCCAAAAATGAGGCGGTGGCTAAGGTGGATGCGAAAGGAAGGGTCATTGCGGCTTCTGTGGGGCAAACGGCCATTGTCGGAAAAAGCGGCAAGAAATCTGTGCAGGTGATGATTACGGTGGCGTCAGGCGCGTCTGTGCCTTCTCCGGGCCCGACGCCGGGGCCAAATCCGACGCCGGGGCCAAATCCGACGCCGGGGCCAAATCCGACGCCGGGGCCAGATCCGACGCCAGGGCCAGATCCGACGCCGGGGCCAGATCCGACGCCAGGCCCAGAGCCAGGTGGGGATGTGGTTGAGGTGGAGGAGATCCGGGCGTCGATTTCCGGAACAATCCTGGAGGTTGGCGGGACGGCGCAGATTACGGCAAGCGTTTTGCCGGAAAACGCGACGGACAAAGCATTGCGCTACGCATCCTCCAATCCGGCGGCGGCGAGCGTGACGGAGACAGGGCTGGTTCGGGGAGTCAGCTCAGGCTCCTCGGAGATCACCGTATCTTCCGTCAATGGGAAGACGGCGTCTTTTGCGGTCACTGTCATCAATGGGCAGGGAGAAGGGGATCTGATTCCTGTGACTGGAGTGAGCTTGAGCCATACGGAGCTTACGCTTGAGGTCGGGAGGACGGCAGCTTTAACGGCGAGCGTTATGCCGGAAAACGCGACGAACAAGACGCTGTATTGGGCGTCGGAGGATCCTGAGACGGTCAGCGTGACCCAGGAGGGCCTGCTGACCGGGCATCGGGTAGGAAATGCCCGGATTCGGGCATGGGCGTGGAATGGAGCTGACGGCAGTGTGGCGGAAGCGTACTGCCAGGTGGCGGTAAGGGAAAAAAAGGAGGACGAGGGGGAAGGGACGTATACTGTCTTTTATTTGAATGCGATGAATGGGGCGCAGGAAAAGGCAGAGTATCTCTGCAGTGAATTGCCGACGCTCCCGGACGAAGGGCAGTGGAGGTCAGGATATGCACTCAGGGGTTGGAATTATGTGGGGGGATCGTTAGAAGGGATTCCTTATGATCCAAAGACATTTGTTCCGGAAAAAGGAAAGAGCTATAGCCTTCAGACGGAATGGGAAGTGAGGGGGATAATAGATACGGTTCTTGCGGATAAAAAGGCATATTATGTCGGAGATCGAATAGATCCGGCGCATCTTATGGTGCCAATCCACTTTGGAGAAAGGAAGGAGATAGCGTCCCCCTCAGACCTTGCATATGAGCCTGAGATCGTTACGACGCCCGGGGAGTTTATGTTTAACATAATCTATAAGCCGACGGGCTCAACTGCGGTTTGTGCTATAAATGGCGTGGAAGTCGTCCCCACGGAGCTTACGGCGGCTTATCATGGCGCGGGCCGCGCAGGGGAGGCGTTGAAGAACGGGGATTTTACCGTCAAGGTTCTTTACAATAACAAAAAGACGGAAGAAGTGAAGGATTTTGTCATTGTCTCACCGAAGGCTTTGAAAGAAGGCGAGAACATAGTTGAGCTATTATATGAGGATGTTTCCGCCACTTGCACGGTGTTGGGCGCTTCAGACTGAATGGAGGGAGATTGAGATGGGAAAGAACGGAAGGAAAGCTTGTCTGTGGGCAGCAGCCTTTTTGCTGCTGGCGCTGCATTGCATGGGAGTGGGCGTTTCTGCGCATGCGGCGCCGAAGGCCCGGAAAATCAGCTTAAGCTGTAGGGAGATGTCCATTGGGGTTGGCAGGGCGGACTCATTGAAGGCGGTCAATGCAAAACGGAAGGGCGCGTCGAAGGATGCTTTGCCGATGGGTGAGGAGAATCTGCCAAAAGAGGCGACGCGGACGGATCCGGGAAGCGGCATTGTGGAAAGCGGCCAGTGGAGAGGGATGGATTGGCGGCTGGATTCATCTGGGAAACTGACAATCAGCGGGGAATACGACGCTTCTGTGGCGGGAGGGAGTAAATGGGCGGAAGGTAATATTGCCATCCGTTCCGTGGACATTGTGGCGACGAACGTGGAATCAACAGAGGGCTGGTTTTCTCGCTTCTCGCAGTTGGAGAGCGTAGATCTGAGCGGCTTTGATGCAGGGGGCTTGAGAGACATGGGGTATATGTTCTATGACTGCAGCAGCCTAGATAGCGTGGATCTTAGCGGGCTGAATCTGGGGAACGTGACGAATTTGAGCAGTATGTTTGGTGGCTGCAGCAGCCTAAAGAGCGTGGGGCTTAGCGGGCTGAATCTGGAGAGCGCGACGGATTTGAGCAGTATGTTCAGTGGCTGCAGCAGCCTGGAGGGCGTGGATCTTGGCGGGCTGAATCTGGGGAACGTGACGGATTTGAGCAGTATGTTCGGTGGCTGCAGCAGCCTGGGGCAGGTGAATCTCAGTGGCATTGACTTGAGGAGCGTAACAGGTTTGGGACATATGTTTCAGGGCTGCGGCAGCTTGCAGGAGGTGAACTTCAGCGACGCCGACCTAAGCGGCCTGACGAGTATAGGGGGTATGTTTTCTCAAAGCAGCGTGGAGAATGTGGACTTTAGCGGCGCGGCTATGGGCGGCCTGACCTCTCTGAGCAGGATGTTTTATGAGAGCTCTGTGAAAAGCCTGAAGTTTAATGGCGCGGCTATGGGCAGCCTGACCTCTCTAGAAGAGATGTTTTCTCAAAGCAGTGTGGAGAATGTGGATTTTAGCGACACAATCACTGGAGCAATAGAAACTATGAATAGGATGTTTTATCAGAGCCCGTCAGAAAGCATAAGCTTGTGCGGCTTAGGCACGGGGAATGTGACGGATATGGAAGGGATGTTTTGGGACTGCGGCAATCTGCGCAGCCTGACGCTCCCTGGCTTAGACACAGGAAATGTGACAAGCATGGAGCGAATGTTTTCGGGCTGCAGCAGCTTAGAGATTCTGGACATTGGAAGCTTAGACACAGGAAATGTGACAAGCATGAAGGAAATGTTTTCGGGCTGCAGCATAAAGAGCCTTGACTTTGGCGGCATGGATTTGGAACATATAGAAGACATGAGCTCTATGTTCGGAGAGTATGCCTCGGAGAGCTTGGAGATTAAGAATATGACGGTTGGCAGCGCAAAGAGGGTAGATGTAGATGGAATGTTTGGCGGAGAGGGCAGCTTAAAGACGCTGAAGCTGGAGGGCATACGCGGGCTGACGGCTATGAAAGGAATGTTTGGTGAATGCGGCGTGGAGCGCCTGGATTTGAGCGGCATTGACATGAGCGGCGTGACAGATATGGACAGGTTGTTTCGAGGATACCGTGCAGGGCATTTAGAGCTGATTGGCTTAGACATGGAGCGCGTGGAGAGCGTACGGGGGATGTTTGAGGATAGCAGCCTGGTTAGCATTAAGGGGCTGAATGGCATAAATATGGGCAGCGTAAAAGATGCGGGCTATCTGTTTTCGGGCTGTGCCGCCCTGGAACGCATAGATCTAAGCGGCGTAAATTTGAGCCGTGCAGAAGATGTGGGCTATATGTTTTCGGGCTGTGGGAGCTTGAAGGAGCTGGACATGGAGGGCATTGACATAAGCGGACTAAAAAACGCGGCTTATATGTTTGGCGGATGCACGGCGGAGGCTTTGGACTTGAGCAGCCTGGATTTGAGCGGAAAGGACATAAGCTATATGTTCAGTGAGTATGCCGCGGGGCATTTGAGGCTAAGCGGCTTGAAGATGGATGGGATCTTAAGGCTTGCAGGCCTATTCTCCAACAGCAGCTTAGTGAGCTTGGAATGGGACGGGTATGAGATTAGGGAGGGCGCGGCGCTGTACGGCATGTTTTCAGGCTGCGCCAGCTTAAGGAGCCTTTCGCTCAACGGCTCCATGGGCGCAGTGGCGCATATAGACAATCTGTTTTCAGGCTGCGCCAGCCTTGAGGCTTTGGATTTAAGCTGGATCAATGCAGAAGCCCTGCAATCCGTAGACAATCTGTTTTCAGGCTGCAGCAGCTTGAAGGGCATTGATTTGAGCGGAATGGACTTTAGGAATGTAAGCTGGCTGCGTGGCATGTTCCGTGGCTGCAGCGCATTGGAGAGCGTGGACTTGAGCGGGCTGGACTTGAGCAAGGCGTCGGATATGTCCTATCTGTTTTCAGGCTGCAGCGCATTGAAGAGCGTGGACTTGAGCGGGCTGGATTTAGGCAGGGCGTCGGATATGTCCTATCTGTTTTCAGACTGCAGCGCATTGGAGAGCGTGGACTTGAGCGGGCTGGACTTGAGCGAGGCGTCGGATATGTCCTATCTGTTTGATGACTGCGGCAGTTTAGTGAGCCTGAATTTGGATGGGATCGCCTTGCGGGCGGAAGGAATAGCCTTGGCGGGAATGTTCCGTGGCTGCAGCGCATTGGAGAGCTTGAATTTGGATGCATTTGGAGAGGCGCCGGTTTTAAGCATGAGGGAGATGTTCTCTGGATGCTCCAATTTGAAGACGATTGACTTAAGCGGATGGAATGCAGAAAAGGCGCCATCTGCAGTAGGGCTGTTTTCAGGCTGCGGCGCATTGGAGAGCGCGGATTTGAGCGGGCTTAACATAAAGGGAGCAGCGGCGTTCGATTATATGTTCTCGGGCTGCGGCAGTTTAGTGAGCCTGAATTTGAGTGGGATTTCTGCAGGGGGCATGGAAAGCGCGCGATTTTTGCTTGAGGGCTGCGGCGCATTGGAAAGCGTGGACTTGAGCGGGCTTGACATGGGAAATGTGAAGCATTGGACGAAGATGCTCTCTAAGTGTTATAGCTTAAGGCAAATCCGTACCCCACTGCATACGCCGGAAGGGATGTTCCTGTATGGCACATATCAGGATGCGGAAGGGAATTCTTATTATTATATGCCGCAGGGAGCGGAGGAGAGCATTACGTTGTCCCGGGAAATTTAAGGAATCATGGAAAACGGCGGCAATCCGATCAGCGCGCCCATTAACACGCTCATTACAATCATAGACTGTATGAGCGTGTTTCTCATTTCAGGGCAGGTAACGAGCAAGGATTTCGTTCTGTTTTAACTCGCAAGCAGAGAGACTGTTATCTATGCTCAGCGTAGAGGCAATAAGCCATCAGATGGAAAGCCTTTACGAAACGTTTACAATTCCGTGAACACTTCAAAACGCATTTTCTGGTAAAGTATCCATAGAAAAAAGAACGCAGGGAGGTTTTTTATATGAAGAGAAAAGCGGCTGCAGGCATGCTCTGCCTTACGCTCATTGCCTTTGCGGGCTGTGAGGAGACGCCGGAGGATGTGATTGTCAGGGAAAAGGGGACGGATGCCGTTAGGCAGTATGAGAGCGCCGAGGATGGCGGCGCGCTGCGGGAAATGGTGAATGCGCCGGAGCATTATGCGCAGAAACGCTCGTATGAGGAAAGCGGCCTTATCATCGAAACGGACGCGGAGGTATCGTTGCCGGACGCGGACGCATTGAACACCTATGCCGTTTCGGCGCGGAAGGTGGATCAGGAGCTGATTGACCTGGTGACGAAAGCATTTTTTGACGGGGCGAAAATTTATGACGGCTCTTGTGCAAGGATGACGAAGGCAGATTATCAGGAGCAGATTACAAATTTAAAGAAATATAAAGCGGAGGGCAACCTTGACCCCTATGAGTATGGCTTGGATGAGGACGGCGTGGCGACGTTTGACATTGATGAGGAAATTGAGCGTGCCGAGCAGAGGATGCGGGAGGCGCCGGAAAAGGTGGAGAAAATAGAGGTGAAGCCGCAGCTTGGCATAGGGGGCGGCGATATGGGAAAAGGGGACGGGGCGTCCTCAGACGGTTTTTTTGGCAGGGTTGAGATGGGGCAGGGAACGTATCAGTATACGATTGCCAGCAGCTCTTACAGCCCGGACATCTCGTTTCGGATTGATAAAGTGCGGGAAGACCTCACGGATCCACAGATGTTTGCTGATTGGATGGAAGGGGAATATCTGATTGGCTATGAGGGGAACCATGTCACGGAGGAGGATGTAAAGAAGCTGGCCGGCATTTCTTTTGAGGAGGCGAGCCAGATCGCACAAGAGAAGGCAGATGCGCTCTCTATGGGCCTTCAGATGACGGGATGGGATTATGCGGGGTTTCGATACGGAGAGGGGGAGCTAAAAAAAGAAATGCTGATCGACGGCGGGTACTTTTTTTATTTTTCCAGAATGTTGGACGGCGTCCCAATCACCCATACGGCGGAATATGGCGGGGGCCTGGAGGATATGGACAGCACGCTTACGCCGTGGGGCTATGAGCGGTTTGTCATCCTCGTTGGGGATGACGGCGTCCAAAAAGCGGAGCTGTTAAATTTTTATGACGTTGGGGACGTGCAGACGAAGCAGGTAAAGCTAAAGAGCTTTGAGGAAATCATAGGAATCTATGAGCAGATGATGGAGGTGTCCAATGCGGATGTCTTAAATTACGAGAAGCAAAGGACTTATCACGTCAGAAAGATCGTCCTGGGCTATGCCAGGGTGTATGACCCGGTAAAAGACAACGCGTCCGGCTTGATTGTCCCAGTATGGGATTTCTTTGGGGAGTTTGATTCGGTCTCGTTAGACGGAAGTGAGACGGAAAGGAACAGTGGAGAATGGACGACCAGGAGCCTTTTGACTGTCAACGCGATTGACGGGTCGGTCATTGACCGGGGGCTTGGATATTGACGGCGCGGCAGATCGGTTCCGTCATCCGTTGGAATTTCCGAGGGTTTTGCAGCAATCCCAGGATTATTCTTACATTTTTGTTCGCATTTATCCTGTGCTTCTTCTTAAGCGAGGGCGCAATGGAGGTGGCGGAGCATTTTGACGCCCCCATGCAGGCGCTTGAGCCGTTTATCTGGACATTCGGGGACGCAGGCTCCATCCTGCTTAGCTCCTTGCTGCTGATTCTGCTGTTTTTGGATTTGCCGAAATTAAGCCCGTTTACGCCCTATTTTTTGCTGCGCATGAGAAAAAGAAACTGGCTTTTGGCGCAGTTTTTCTATATCCTCCTTGTGACAGCGCTCTATATGCTGTATGTATTGGCTGTGACAAGCGTTTTATGCATGAAAAAGACGTATGCCGGAAATCTTTGGAGCAAGACGGCGGCATTGCTCGCCTATTCTGGAATGGGAAAGCAGATGTCCATCCCATCCTCCGTGAAGGTGATGGAAAGCACAAGCCCGGCGGCCTGCTGCCTTGGCGTCGTTTTGCTGTTGACGCTCTATGCGCTGACGCTTAGCTTTTTGATGCTGTATGCCCAATTAAAGGTTGGAAAAAGGGGAGCGGCGGCTTTGGGCCTTGCCTACAGCCTGCTTGGGTTTTTGCTGGATCCAAAGACGCTGGCGCAGATTTTGCGCAGGGAGGAGCATGAGATGTTTTTTATCCGAAGGGTGACGGGATGGATCAGCCCGCTCAATCATGCGACGTATGGGATGCATGACTTTGGGTACGACGTGCTGCCCTCCATCAGGCAGTCCTGCCTATTCTTTGCCGCGATTTTGCTGCTGCTTGCACTGGCGTCTTTCCATGCGCTGAAGGCCTACAATTTTCATTCATTTACGGGGGAGCTCGGATGAGGGAAGTGTTCATGGAAAAAGCAATTTGGATTTTAACCGTGGTTTGCTTCGTTGCGATGCTGGCTTCGTTTCCGTTTTCGAAAGTCGCTAGGCCGCTTGCCGCGGGGAGCTTTTTGGAATTTTATCAGGATGCGCTGCGCTCAAGGTTTGTGCTGTTTGCGCTTCCGATTGCTTCCGTCCTTCCGGCGGGAGGGGCGTATGTCAGAGAGGCTTTGGGAGGATTTTTAAGGCTCTATTGCGTGCGCGTCAGCCGAATGGAATATATTCGGCGCAAGACCGTGCAGCTCTATGTCAGTGGTGTGGCGCCCTTTTTGCTGTCTGGGCTGGCGTTCCTTTTTTGCAATTTTTTATGCATATATCCTATAGAGGTGAAGGGAAACATGAATTTAGAGGTTTTTGCGCAGTCGATTCTGCTGCTGCTTCGGATTTGCCTGACCGGAGGGCTGTTGGCCCTGTTTTCTGGGATCTTTGCGGCCTTGTTTCAAAACTTCTATATGGCGTATGGCCTTCCGTTTGTCTGCTTTTATCTGTTTATGATTATAAGGGAACGGTATTTGCCTGGACTCTATGCCTTATGCCCAGAAGAGTGGATTGCGTGTGAATGCTACTGGGGCGAAGACGGGAGCGGAATTTATCTATTTTTTATCGCCTTTACAGCGGCGGCGGCGCAGCTGCATGGCCTTATGCTGTGCCGTAGGCTAAAGGAGGTTGCGTGATGTTTCGAAAATCAAATGCGGATGGGATTTGCCCTGGGCCTTATATTGAGATTGTGAATGTTTCGAAGAAATTTGGCGCGGACGTCGTGCTGCATGACATCAGCATCACGTTTGAGGAGGGGAAGGTATATGGGATTGCCGGCAACAACGGCTCCGGCAAGACCGTACTGATGAAATGCATCTGCGGGTTTCTCCCGGTTACGGCAGGAAAGATTTTTGTAGGGGGAAAACGGATTGGCGCGGATGTGGATTTTCCTGAGAGCATTGGCGTCATCATTGAAACGCCCGGATTTCTGACGAATCTATCCGGCCTGAAAAATTTAAAGATCCTGGCGCGCCTGAAAAATCAGATTTCAGAGCGGCAGATTCGCCAAGCGGTTAAAATGGCCGGGCTGGATCCTGACTTGAAAAAGCCTGTGTCTAAATATTCTCTTGGGATGCGGCAGCGGCTTGGCATTGCGCAGGCGATTATGGAGGATCCGAAGCTTTTGATTTTGGATGAGCCGTTTAACGGGTTAGATAAGCATGGCGTAGAGGATGTCCGAAATTTGCTGCTTTGGTTAAAGTCGCAGGGGAAGACGATTCTTTTGGCGAGCCATAACAGTGAGGACATTCAGATTTTGTGCGATACGGTGTATGAAATGGACGGAGGGAGGATGCAGAGGCAATGAACAGGATGCGAAGAGGGATTGGCCTGGCTTTGCTGCTTGCGTCGTTTGTCCTATCGCCTTACAGGGCCAACGCTGAGGAGCTGATTTCCATTGACGCGAACCATAGATATGAGGGCATGGAAACGTCGTTTTCTAAGGGGTATGCGCCTTCGGTGCGAAAGGATCAGATGCGCCTTGTCATTCCGTTTTTGTCGGATGCGCCCCTGGCGCAGGAAGCGATGACGGTAGGGGTGGCGTTTGAGCCGTCTGAGAGCAGCCCGTTTGTTTATAAAAACTATCAAAAACGCGTCAAAAAGTCAAAGAAAGGCGTATATTTGTTTCGGTGTCCCATTCAATTGAAAAAAAACCGGGTCAATGGGCAGTATCCGCTGCGCGTCTATGTGCTTGCGAAGACGGCGCAGGAGGTGATCCGGCAGGAATTTACCCTTTACATAGAGATTACGGACGGCAGGGCAAAGCGGATGGAGGAAGTTGGGGATCCCTATGGGGAGGCGCCGCGCGAGGCCGCTCCGGTGGGTTTGGAAGAGGAGGCTTCTGACGAAAAAGAGGAAGTCACCCATCAGCCCAGGATCTTGATTTGCGAAAACAGCGTTCAGGGCGGCGTCCTTTCGGCGGGAGAGCAGAAGGCTTGGGCCTTAAGCGCGAAAAATTGCAGCGGCAGCCAGCCCGTGGAAAATGTGAAGGTGACGCTGCTCTCCGAACAAAGTGAGGTTTCGTTTGAAAAAAATGCCTGGTATTTTGAGCGTGTCGCGGCCGGTGGGCAGATGGAGCTGTCGCAGACCATTACGGTGAGCCAAAAAGCGGCGGGGAATGCGGCGGCGCAGCTGCAGTTTGAATATGAGGATGGCAAAGGGAACGCATATAGCTCTACGGAAACGGTGTTTTTTTCCATCTGTCAAAAGCAGGAGGCCAGGCTTACCCATATCTCGTTCCCGGAAGGCGTATATGAGTCTGACACGGCGGCCCTGTCGTTTCAGGTGGTGAACACTGGGCTTGCAGTCATTTACAACGCCAGGGTGCGCATAGAGGGGAGGGGCCTGTTCCCGGAAAAAGAAGCGTTCTTGGGAAATTTGGAGGGCGGGGCCTCCCAGGAGGGGGAAATCGCGGTGTTTGTGGGAAACCTTGCAATGGATGCGGACGGCAATCTGGATGAAGCAGACGAAAAATATGGCGGCACGACGGGGAATGTGATATTTTCCTATGAAAATGAACAGGGCGAGGTGACGGAGCAGTCACAGGAATTTGCTTCGGCCATTCGGAAGCCCAAGGTGATAGAGCTGGATATCGAAAAAGAGGAGCCGCAGACGAATCAGTGGTGGGTCGCTGCGCTTGCGCTTTCCATGCTTGCGCTGATTTTGCTGGCTGTTGGGCTGTATCTTCGCATGAGCCATTACCGCAAATTGTATCGGGGGTGAAGATTTGAAAAAAAGAAATGTGTATAAGGGCATCGTCTGGCTTGCGCTTTTCTTGACGGCGGCTTGGCATGCCGCGGGCAGAGCAGGCGCCTATCGAAAAGAGCAGCAGGCGTATGAATTTACGATAGAGTCCGAACTGGAGCTGACAGAAGGGATCGTGGAGGAATTAAGAAAAATTTCCGGCCTGTTTCGGTTTGACGCGGCTTTGAGCGCGTCCGTCACGCTTCAATTGGGGACGTATCGGCTGGAGACGAAGCTAAGCGGCGTGAATCTCTCATCGTATCCGCTGCAATGGAAGGACGCGCAAAAAAGCATACTGCGCGGCAATACGCCCGCGCTGTTTTTGGGGGAGGAAGTGCTGGCCTCCATGACAGATCAGGATGGACGTTCCCCTGGCCGGACGCAGGTCAAAAAATGGGTGAATGAGTATAAGCAGATATCGCTTACCGTGACGGACGAGACGGGGAAAGGAAGGAAGGCCGTTCTTTGCGGCATTCTCAAGCAGCCGGCGGACGGCGTATATATGGACAGGGATCAGATGAGGGAGGTCTTTCAAACAGCAGGCCGCGCGACAGGGGGGCGCCTTATGGTCCATGGGTTTCAGAATATGAAAAAGGCCCGCAGGCTGCTTGAGGATGCGGGCTTTGTGGTTTTATAATAATAAAATGCCGTTTCTTTCACATTCTTCTATGATAGCCTTGGGCCAGAGCGAGGACTGCACCTCTCCGATATGCGCTTTCCTTAGGAAAAACATACAAATTCGGGATTGGCCGATGCCGCCGCCGATTGTGAACGGAAGCGTCTCTTCGATCACCGCGCTCTGAAACGGCAGCTTTGCACGCTCCATGCAGCCGGCTTTTTGCAATTGGCGGAGCAGAGCTTCTTTGTCCACGCGGATGCCCATAGAGGATATCTCAAGCGCAATGTCTAACACGGGGTAGTAGATGACGATGTCCGCGTTGAGCGCCCAGTCGTCATAATCCGGCGCGCGCCCGTCATGCGGCTCTCCGTTTTTTAACGCGTCCCCAATCTGCATGATGCAGACGGCCCCTTTTTCTTTAGCGATCCGATATTCCCGTTCCTTTGGGGATAGCTCTGGATAGAGGTCAAAAAGCTCGCTGGTCGTGAGGAAGAAGATGTCATGGGGCAGAATCTCCTCTATGTAATCGTATTGTATGGACATATACTTTTCCGTCTTGCGCAGGCATTTATAGACGATGCGCACCGTGTCCTTTAAGTAGTCCAATGTGCGGTCTTCCCTGCGGATGATTTTCTCCCAGTCCCATTGATCGACAAAAATAGAATGGATATTGTCAGTATCCTCGTCCCTGCGGATTGCGTTCATATCTGTGTACAGCCCTTCGTTTACGGCGAATCCATATTTTTTTAAGGCGAAGCGTTTCCATTTTGCAAGAGAATGAACGACCTCTGCTATTTTTTCGTCCTGTTCCCGGATGCCAAAGGAGACGGGGCGCTCTACGCCGTTTAAGTTGTCGTTTAAGCCTGTGTCGGGATCCACGAACAGAGGCGCGGATACGCGGGAGAGGCTTAGCCTTTGCGACAGGAGGCTCTGAAAGAAATCCTTCACTGTCTTAATGGCGATTTGCGTGTCGTGCAGATTCAGCGCAGAATGGTATTCGGTTGGAATGATTAAATTTTTCATGATACACGCTCCTTTGAAAATGTAGTTAACAAACGGTTACCAATAGGAAACGACCTTATTATAGCATAGGAACTGAATTAATGAAATAAAAATTTAACAGAAACAGCCGCAGCTTTGATTTTGCCAAAGCTGCGGCTGTCCTTTTGCCGAATAGATGTGAGGCTTATTTGAATGTTGCTTTTTTGCTCACGCCGGCTGCCTTTAATTTTTTCTTCATGCTGTTTTTTTGCTTCTTGCTCATTTTCTTCGGTAGGTTCACCTTCATTTTCGCGTTGGTTCCTTTGAACGCTTTTGCTTTGAAGGATGGGGCCTTCTTTCCTTTAAAGGTTAATGTTTTCAGCTTCTTGCAGTTGAAGAAGCTTTGTTTATTAATCTTTGTCACATTGGCGCCGATCGTCACGTTAGAAAGCTTTGGAAATGCTTTGAATGCGTTTGCCTTAATTTCTGTGACCTTGCAGACTACGTCATTGATCTTGACTGTGTCTAAAATGGTGACCTTAGAGAGTTTCTTTTTATTCAGGCCATATGCCGCAGTCACAGTTTTTGCATTTGCATTGATGACGACATAGCGGACGCCTTTGGTCTCAACGAAGTCGCCGTTTTTCAGGGACGGCGTCGGAGCTGGCGCTTTTTTTAGATTGCTGACCGCGGATTTTAGGTTGTCGGCCAGATTCTTTAGCTCTTCTGCGCTCAAGTTAGGCGCCGGGTTTGAAGCCGCTTCATATGCTTTAACGAACGCGTCCCAGGTTTCCTTTGTGTAAGAACCCTGCCCTGAGTTATAAAAGCTTTTTGAGCTTTCAAGGGCAGTGGAAATCTCTTTCTTCGCCTCTTCTATAGTAATTGTTGGCGGATCGACCGGCGTGACAGGCGGCTTAGGATCCGGATCAACCCCTGTAATTGGCGGGGCCGTGTCTTTTTTGAGGTTCTTTCTTGCGGCGTCTAGGCCGTCGGCCAGCTTCTGAATCTCTGCTGCGTCTGAAATGCCGACCGGGTTGCTGGCTTTGTTATATGCGTCGCGGAACGCCTCCCAGGTATCGTCTGTATAAGAGCCTTGCCCTGCGCTGTAGATTGCTTTGGCATCCTTTATCGCCTGCCTTAAGTTAGCCAGGGCCGTTTCCAAATCCGTTGGCACTGTCGGCTCAGACGGGTCGGGCGGCGTTGGGTTTGACGGGTCAGTCGGCGTTGTCTGCGAAGGGACAAGGTAGGCCGTCTGGATTGTCAGGGTTTTCTGGTCGACGGATACGGTGACCGTTGGCAAGGCCGTGTTGTCTCCCGTGTTGAGGTTTTCCATGACCTCCCTGCGGAATGCCGCCGAATTCGGGAAGACATAGTCGCCGTGCGCCGTCAGCGTCGTCGTTGCCTGATACGAGGTGTCCGCCGCAAATTTTTCCGTTCCGTCCATCACCGTGGCGGAGCCGTCCGATCCAATGGAGCTCCAAACGGTTTTTTCGTCATAAGGGCTTACGGTAATGTTTGCTGCTGGCGTCTTTGCGTCCAGCAGGTTGACGATCGCCTCATAATCGCGGGTCAGCCCCTCCGATACATCCTCGCAGTTATAGAACTTCACGTCCGCCAGATAGCCAATGTCTTTTGTGAACGGATCTCCATCCTGTTCTTGACGGTAGCAGAGGGTGAACGGCTCTGGCTTGGAGGACAGGCCGGCGACGCTGGTGCCGGCGGAGCCGCTTCCGTTTACATATAAGCGCTGCTTGCCGTTTCCGTTAATCACTATGACGATGTCCAGCCACTTGTTCGTATGCTCGCTGGCGTCCAGCGCAACGCTTTCGGTTGGGTATTTGCCATTGTAAAGCATCCATAGAGTAAGCTTCCCGTTTTTTAGCTGTAAGGAGTACTGCGTTCCTTTCGCGAGGATTTCCTTCGTCCCGGAAGATGGGATCGTGTTGAGCCAAAGCTTACACGTAATCGCAAGCGATTTGTCCTCCCCAGAGACATTATATTTGGAGTTGTCGGAGTTCACTTCGCCGTTAAAGCCCCAGATGCCGTCCTTATTCACAATGGAAATCTCCGTATCCGGGTCTTTTTTCGTCAAATCCGATAGTTCTCCGTTTCGATCCAAAATCACGTTCGAATGCTGTGACGATTCGTCTCCCAAAATCACGTTCGCCGCTTTTGGGTAATTCCCTTCCGACGGGGCCGAAAGCCTTACCTTAGGAGCCGTAATTTCCGTCTCAGCCTTTTCCTGCGCCGTGGTCTTTAAGCCGTTCACAGCGTCTCTTAAGGCGTTTTCCGCCTGTTGGAGCTCTTTATTTGTGGGAGTCTCCGCATCCAGTATGCGTTTCGCGCTCTGCAAAGCCGTTTGGAAAGCGGCCCATGTCCGGTTGGAGTAGTCCTGCCGCTCCTTGTCCTTATGCTCATTATAAAGCGTCTGCAGCGATAGTTTGTTTTTTTGTAACGCCAGGCGGCTGATTGTTTCCGTCAGGTTCTGCGACAGCGTCAAGACGCGGATATAGCTGGATTGGCTAAGGTCTGCGCTGGCAAGCTCATACGCCCGGATAAAGCTGTTCCATGTTGCGTCGGCATAATGCTCCTGTTTTCCGGCTTCCTTGATGGGAGTGGCCTCCTTTAAGGCATCTGCCAGGGTTTTCATTAAATCTTCCCGGGTCTGCCTGGCTTCTTCGCCTGCTTTCGTGAAATCCTCGATGCAGCCTGTCATCAGGGCATTCGTCAATTTATCCGCGGGCTGCTTTAGGAGCGCCGCGCCTGCGTCGTACGCCGCCTGCCATTCCGTAATTGCCGAAGAGAGGTACATGCTTTTGTTTTCTTCGGAAAGATCATTGGGCGTGTTCTGGAACATCTCTTTGCATTTTGCGTAAATAGAGGCGTATGTCGTCGTTTTCTTCTGATGGAAGGCATTGTTTGCGCATACCGTAAGGGACACGCCGTTTTGCGTATCAGAAAGCTTCTGTAACGTGACGGCGTCCTCCCAATGATGCTCTTTGGCCGGGATGGCAGTTCCTTCTTTGATGACCTGGCCGCATGCGTTGCAGACCGTGTCGCCGGTAAAGCCTTCTTTTCCGCAGTCTGCCTCAGCCACGTTGTACAGGGACGTGTCGCCTTCCGTATGCTTGCAGCTTGGGTCTGTGACCTTGTAAGCGTAGGTTTTTCCGTCCACGGTCAGGGTGATCGTGCCGGCTTTTTTGGGCGTGACCTGAAGCGTTTTCTCCATGCGGTATGCCAGTTTTGTCACATTGTTGCCCCAACCGTCATTGTCCTTTGAGTAAAGGACGATGATGCTGTCGTTAAAATCGTAAGTAATCAGATATACGCCGTTTTCTTCAGGAGAATCGCCGTTCGCTAAACGTCGGTATCCTGGCAGGGGGCTGTCCGTGGCAGTCGCGTCTTTTTTCCAAAGCGTCAGCTCAAACTGGCTGTCTCCCGACGTATAGCCGGATACGTTCATGTTCATTAGCTGCTGATAGAACATAAGATGTCTGTTTCCGCTGTTGTGGATTCGGAACGTGTCCGCTCCTTCTGCCTGTGGAAGGGAGATTGGCTCCGGATCCGCTTGGAACAGCGTTTGTGTGGTGATTGCCAAATATTTATCGTTCTTATTTTTAATGTTCCATTTCGTTTCATCAGAAGCGTCTTTGGTGAATGTGACTTCCGCGTCTTTTAACGTGATCTCAGCGTTTGTTTCCTGTGAGAAGCTGTCCAGGCTGCCTGCTTTGTCAGAAGTATGGTCAAACATTCCTGCCGTGTCCTCGCGAAGCTCTTCTATTTCTGCGGCCTCTTCCTCTACGGAAGATGCGTCGTACCCCGCCATATATGGGATCTGGATGGTTTCTCCGGTCGGGATGCGCGTTGAATCGTCCGTCACTGTGATCCAGTATTCCGTTCCGTCCAGGGATGCTTTCGTAAATCCTTTTCCAACGCCTGTAACGGTAATTGTGTTTTCAATGACAGTGACTGGGTCGCAGCCTGAGGTGTCTCCGATCAGCTTGGCCTGATTCGCATTGCCGTTTTCCGGGTAGAGCAGGATGATGCGATCGTTCAGCTCTGTGGTAATCAGGTACTTTTTGCCGCTTTCAATGCGGTCCGCCTTCCGATATCCAGGAAGCGGGCTTACGGCGGAAGGCTCGTCTTTTGTCACGGAAGAAGCGCCTTCCCGCTCCCACAGAGTGAAGTCGTATACGCCGTTGCCGGCATTTGTTGAGGTTCGGTTATAATTAGAAAATGGGTTCCAAAACACAGCGTAGCCTTCCGTATCCTTTCCGTCCTTTTGGTAGGTGCAGTGAAGCTGAAATTTGCCGCTGTCCTGCAGATCGGCTGCCACGTCCCCTGCTGCAGTGTCAAAATAGGATTCTGCTCCAGGGGCAATTGTAAGGTACTGCTTGGTGGCTTCATTGTAGATATGCCACTTATTCCCGGATGAGGTGAATTCAAACTCAGACGCAACCAGGTTTAGGTTTGTCGGCGCTGCAGTCTGCGTCTGGAATGCAGTGGCGAGATCCGCATTGTCCGAGATATGCGCAAACGTCGGAACTTCAATGACCTGGCTGCTCTTCTGATCCTTTTTCAGGGAGGCGACGTCCGGATGCGGCTCTTTTGACGAAACCTCCGTCGCCTGGTCAGAATTGATAAACGTCTCCGTCTCGCCGGCCTTTACCGTCACATTAATGACCGATGAGCCGGCCTCCCCTTCCAGCTTTGCGCCGGGCGCAAGCTGCCCGATGCTAAAATTGTCGTACCACATCAGGGCCGTGCGGTCGCCTTCCTCCCACAGGAGGCTGACGGAGCCGTCAGGCAGTTCCGTTAAGCTGGAGTACACGAAATCCTTTTCGCTTCTTGGCACGTTGAATTTGTGAAGCAGGCTCATCGTCTTGTCTTCATTTACTAAAAGAGTGAAGATCCTCCCGTTCGCCCGGCCTGCGTTTGCCCCAGGCCCTTCCGGGCAGGCGACAAGCACCGCCTCTTTGCCGTTGATCTTTTTGGAGTAGGTGATGGCAGTCACGTTACAGGTGGAGGTCACACGGCATGCGTCTATGCTGACAGGGGAGCCTACGTCATATCCGCCCTTGTCGTTTTTCGTGAAGTCAGCATATGAGATTTTTCCGGTATTGTTACGGAAGAACATACGCAGGGTGCCGTCTTCTAATTCTACGATTTCATTTTCAGAAGAGAAAGAGACCCCGTTTTCCTGGTTTGGAATATCGGCTGTCCGCTGCCAGGTGACGCCGTTGTCTTTGGAGTACATTAGGCTGGCTTTTTCAGCGCTGCCGTTCTCGCCTTTCCCGTGGTAGTAAAGCCCGATGACAAGCGTCCCGTCTTTGGCCGTAAGGCCGCATCCCGGAGAAATCAGCAGCGCGCGGTCGTCGTCCTTCTTCACCTGAGGGATAATGTCCCTTGGATGCTCCCACGTCCTGCCGTGGTCTTTGGAGGTGATCAGCCAGAGGTATCCCGTCTGGTATACATGGAATAGAGAATCTCTGTAATAGACGTTCTGCAGAATCTTGTGATCCGGGTTGTTGATCTGATCCTGCTTTAAGTTGTCCAGGTATTCTCCGTTTTCATCAATCGAATAGAGGTTGTACCATTCGTCCACGCCGTAGCCGGTCTGCGAATGGTCCGCCCTTTTTAAGATCGGGGCAAAGCCGTCTTTAAAGTCGGCTACATAATATAAATAATTGGCGTCGTTTTCATCTACGGGAGCCGTCCCGACCTTGGAATAGTCGTTTGTTAAGGCCAGGCGATCCTTTCCATCAATTTCCACATATCCCGTCCCAGGCCTGGATCCTATATTTTGAATTGAATACGTGGTTGGAAACGCGTCCGCAATGACGTAAATCGTGCCGTCCGGCCCTTCCAGCAGGCCAGGGTCGATAAATGCCGTTGTAGTGCCAGCTGCGTCCCTGTAGCTGTCCGGGAAAAAGAACGGGAAGCCATAGTCCCAGGTTTTTCCGTTGTCGCTGGATATAGAAACCATCGTGTCAAGTCCGTTGCCGTCCACAGGCTGCGTATATCTGGCGTCTGCGATGGCAAGCAGCTCGCCGTTTTGCATCGTGATCATGGCCGGGATGCGGAATACGTCGCTTCCGGCAGCCCCTTTTGGAAAGGGCTGCCCTTCCGTTCGTGTAGAGCCATCTGTAGGGATGGGGATGGAGCATGCTTTGTCTGGAATGGGCGTCTCCGCCGCCGACTCCGAAAGCGCCGCAGAGGCAGGCATGGCAGGGAGCATCGTCACTGCCATTGCAAGGGACAAGCCTACGCCCAGGCACTTTTTCCATAGGTGTCTTTTGCTGAGTGGTTTCATAAAAATCCTCCTTGTTTTGATTTGGATCGCGGGCGTCAGGAGTCCATATGCCTGAATGGGCCCTGGCAGGCGCCGCGGGAGACAAGGCCCCGTAGCTTTATGTAAGAATGGAGCCCTTTGTACACTGAGGGCATGCTTGGGGCATTTATCAAAGGGAATCTCTGGCCGTTTTACTGACTGAAGATCCCCTTTTTCTCATAAAATCAATTATATTTTACCATAAAATAAAAACATTTCAAGACTTTCTTGTGAAGGATGCACAAAATGCGATATCTGCTTAGCAGCTCTTTGTGAAGAAATCTTCTAACAGGGGGAACAGCTTTTGGCTATGCACGACATAGCTGGAATGGCTTTCGCCTGGCAGGATTTTGAGGGAGGCGTTTGGGATGGACGCGGCGATCCGTTTGGTCTCACTGCGCTTAATCAGGTCTTTTTCGCCGGCCAGCACCAGGGTAGGAATGGTGATGCCGGAAAGGTCTTTTTTTGTGATATGCGGCTCCTTTCGCATCATGCGGTACAGGGGATCTTTTCGCTTGGAGAAATGCAGCTTTAGTTTGGCCCTGTCGAAAAGCCGGAATCCCCGGGGCGTCATGTTCGCCCCGCCGACAGCGAGCGCGCTGAATAAAAAAGGACGCCTTGAGGCGGCCAACAGCCCAAGAATTCCGCCGTCGCTGAATCCAAAGAAAGCGGGCCTCGTCAGGTCAAGGGCCTGGATGAAGGAGGCGACGTCCTCCGCCATGTCTAAGTAATGGTATTCCTCTGCCGCCGCGCTTAGGCCATGCCCACGGCTGTCCAATGCATAGACGGTGTGCGTTTGGGAAAGCTTTGGGATTAAAGCGTCAAAAATCTGAAGTGTCTCTCCATTTCCGTGCGCTAAGACTACGGGAGAGCCTTCCCCGGTTTTCTCATAGTAAATAATTTGCCCATTTAATTGAATATACATAGTTTGTTTTGCAGCCTTTCTTTGCTATAATAAAAAAGTATACCATATTTTGGCGGCGCCTTGAAGTTGAAAAAGGCAATATGCTGCAATAGCTGCAATAAAATAAGAAATAAAAAAGGCGAAGGCAGGGCAGGGGGTTGGCATGGAGAAAAGAAAATATGAACTTTGGGAATTGGCGCAAGAGGCGCTCGCCGCCGTAGCGGCGCTTGTATTTGCGGGCCTGCAGGCATATTACGCCTGGTTTTATAAGAGCGGTGCCGTTACGCTTTTGTTTCATTTTTTGCCTGTGGTTTTGCTCTACGTGGGGCTGACGGTTCTGCAGGCTTTTCCGGAGCTGCTGAATGGAAGGGGGAGCGAGCCGCTAAGGGGGATGGTGCGCACATATGCCGTCCGTATGGTAAGGAGCGGGAAGCTGCTGTTTATGGCGGGAATGCTGGTTCCCTCTGCCGCGGACGCGCTTGGGATCGAGATGGACGGAAGCGACAGCTTTTTTGTCATGGCAGGCATTTTGTTTACCGTCGCGTATTATCTGTTCCGCATTTATCAATATAATAAAAAGAAAAAGGGCAAATAAAAACTGCCATGGATAATCCATGGCAGATTCCGTGACAGCGTATGGCAGCCTGACACATTTTGTTTAATCACTCCTGTTTCACTATCTTTAACCTAATAAAATACTGATATATTATGAGAAAGGTACGCTGAAAAGTTGCTGATTAATTAAACAGGTAAGAAGGAATGGATTATCTTACCACGGTTACGTTGGTTGCTTGCGGTCCTTTTGCGCCGTCAATCACGTCAAATTCAACAGTGGCCCCTTCTTCCAATGATTTGAAGCCTTCCATGTTGAGCCCTGAGTAATGAACGAATACATCGTTGCCGGATTCATCTGAGATGAAGCCATAGCCCTTCTGATTATTGAACCATTTTACTGTACCTTTGTTCATTGCAGTACCTCCAAAATAATATTGTGATGCATCTTAATGCACCCGCTTACTATACCATATAATATACAAATTGTAAAGCAAATACTCACAGTTCTTTGTAAGATATTCCATATCTATCCAAAAATAAGCGGATCAGGCGGTCCCATTCCCGATCTAACGTGTGGTCGGCAGGGAAGACGGCGTAGGAAATGCCTGTCGTTAAGGTGAGCGCCCCGTTTTGAAAGGTCAGGTTTAAAAAGATGCCCGTGACGTCGTGCGCTGTGCAGCCGCTGCTTGACTTCGCCAGTGTGTTCGCCATGTTTTCCGGGGACAGCGTAAAGATGAATTTGAAACGGACGGGGGTATGCGTTCCACGGATGATCTGGTAGCAGATGGGGCGGAGCTTTGCATATGGCAGGATGCCGCATTCGGCCAGTCCGTTTTCCAAAAGCTCTTCCTTTTGATAAAAGGAAGGGGTGATGCGGCCGTTAATGGTGAACGTCGCGTCTTTTACGATTGCAGCCTCCGCCAGCAGGAAGTGGTCAAATGTTTCTGTGCATAGAAGCTGGTTCATGAATTTTTTTGTTTCCGTAAGCTTTAGCGCGATCACTGAAATCCCTCTTTTCAAGTTGTTGTTTTCGGATTGCCACTATTTTATCACAAGTCCTTTGAAAAGTGCAAATAATGTAGTAAAATGAGTTTGGCGCGGCGAATATGCGGCGTTTCAGATAGGCAGGGCATATGGCATGGAGGGAAACGTGGGGAACAGGATAAAAACAGCGGCGGCGATGATGCTTCTTGCCGCTATGCTTGCGGGCTGCGGCTTATGCGCGGGCCAGGAAATGCATACGGCGGGGGCCGCCCAAGAGCAGCCGAAGCCGAAGAGAAAGGCGCGCCCTAAGAGGCGGCAGGCGGCGGAGCGCCAGGAAGAGGCAGCGGCGACAGAGCGTCAGGAAGAGACGGAGGCGGGGCGGCCGCCCACAGAGGAAGGGGAGGAGGGGAGCGAGCCGTTTGACAGGTCAAGCGCCCCTTATGTGGACAATTATGCATATGGCACGTTAGACGATGCCACAAAGCAGGTGTATGACGAGGTGCTGACAGCCATTTTAGGGCATCAGGAGGACGTAGAGGTGTCCACGCTGGATGTTTCGGCCTTGGAGGAGGCGTATCGGGCGGTTTTTGCGGACTATGGCGGCCTGTTTTGGGTGTCAGGGTATGTCTATACCCAGTATACCAGGGACGGCGAGGCGGTCAGCATGAAATTTTCCCCCAAATATACGATGGACAGCGAGACGAGGGAGCGGCTTCAGAGCCAGATTGACGCGTCCGTGGATGAGCTTTTGGCGGGGGTTTCCATTACGGACTCAGATTATGAGAAGGCAAAGTATGTGTTTGAAAACCTGATTTGGAATGTGGATTATGACGTGTCCGTGGAAAACGATCAAAATATCATCAGCGTCTTTTTGAGCCGGGCCACCGTCTGCCAGGGCTATGCCTGCGCGACGCAGTATCTGCTGCGCCTGCTTGGGATACAAAGCGCTGTGGTGTCTGGAAGGGCCAATGGGGAGGCCCATGCGTGGAATTTGGTGCGCCTGAACGGAAACTACTATTATATGGACGCTACTTGGGGGAATTCCAGGTATCGGGACGGCTCCAGCCAGATGGAGAAATACGTCAATTATAATTATATGGCGGTGACGGAAGAGGAGATCAAAAAAACGCACAGCATTGACGTGGGGTTCGCGCTGCCGGATTGCGTCAGCATGGAGGAGAATTATTTTGTCAGGGAAGGGCGGTATTTTCAGGATTGGAGCCCGCAGGCCATAGGCGCTGTGATCGCGGACGCTTGGGACGCGGGCTTGGGCCAGGTTTCAATCAAGTTCGCCTCATTGGAATTATATGGGCGGGCGTTTGAGTATTTTGTCACGGAGCAGCATATTACAGATTATTGTGAAGCGATTTCTTCTATATTTTATTTAGAAGACACGGATTTGCGCGTGCTGACCTTTTCGCTTAGGGAATGAAAAAAGGTCTTTTCATATGCAAAAGCTTGTGTTATAATACATTCCGAATATAAGCCTGGGGTTGATCCGGCAAGAAGAAAAGGAGAAGTTGCAATGAAGCACATCAAGACGTTAAACACAAAAAGATTACGGAACACAATCAAAAAAGGCGGCTGCGGCGAATGCCAGACATCCTGCCAGTCTGCTTGCAAGACATCCTGCACGGTTGGCAATCAGACTTGTGAGAACAGCAAGTAGAAAAGGCTGCCATCGTAATTACATAAGGATAGAACGGCCGCGCGCGAAAAGCGCGGTCATTTGTTTTGAATAGGGAGAAAGGGAGGAAATATTATAGTGGTCCATCAGTACAAAAGCAATGGCTATAATATTGTCCTGGATGTGGGCAGCGGCGCGGTCCATGTGGTGGACGACGCGGCATATGACGTGATCGCATTATGGGAGACGCATACGAGGGATGAGGCGATCCGGCTTTTAGAGCCGCGTTATGGCAGTCAGGCGGTAAGGGAGGCGGTGGAAGAGGCGCTTTTGCTGGAAAGGGAAGGGAGCCTTTTTACGCCGGATGAATATGAGGGCTATATGAAGGAGTTTGAGAAGCGCCCGGTGGCCGTAAAGGCGCTGTGCCTCCACATTGCCCATGACTGTAATTTAAAGTGCCGTTACTGCTTTGCGGAAGAAGGCGAGTACCATGGCAGGCGCGCCCTTATGCCATTTGAAGTGGGTAAGGCCGCTCTGGATTTTCTGATTGCCAATTCCGGGAGCCGCAGGAATCTGGAAGTGGATTTCTTTGGAGGGGAGCCGACGCTTAATTTTCAGGTGGTGAAGGAGCTGGTGGCGTATGGCAGAGAGCAGGAGAAGCTTCACGATAAGAATTTCCGGTTTACGCTGACGACGAACGGCGTCCTTCTCAATGAAGAGGTCATAGAGTTCGCCAATCAGGAAATGGCGAATGTCGTCCTAAGCATTGACGGGCGAAAAGAGGTCAATGACAAGATGCGCCCGTTTGCGGGCGGAGGCGGGAGCTATGACGTCATCGTCCCGAAGTTTCAGCGGCTTGCGGAAAGCAGGGGACAGAAAGGCTACTATGTGAGAGGCACCTATACGCATCATAACCTGGATTTCTCCAAGGATGTCCTGCATCTTGCCGACCTTGGCTTTCAGCAGATTTCGGTTGAGCCGGTGGTGGCTCAGGAGACAGACAGCTATGCCATCCGCAAGGAGGATTTGCCCATATTGTGCCAGGAATATGACAGGCTGGCGGAGGAGATGGCGCGGCGCAGGAAAAACGGGAACGGCTTTCAGTTTTTCCATTTTATGATTGACCTGGAGGGAGGCCCGTGCGTGGCGAAGCGCTTAAGCGGCTGCGGGTCGGGGACGGAATACCTGGCGGTGACGCCTTGGGGAGATCTGTACCCATGCCACCAATTTGTGGGCAATGAGGCGTTTCTGATGGGAAACGTAAAAGAAGGCGTCACGAACGAAGCGCTTCGGGACAAGTTTAAAGGCTGCAACGTCTATGCAAAAGAAAGCTGCCGGGACTGCTTTGCAAAATTTTATTGCAGCGGCGGCTGCGCGGCGAATGCGTACCATTTTCAGGGCGACATTACGGGCGCCTATGAGATTGGCTGCATCCTGCAGAAGAAACGGGTTGAATGCGCGATCATGCTAAAAGTGGCGGAAGCGTTTGACGCGGAGAAAGGAAGGTAGAAAAAATGAAGAGAAAATTCAGCAAAGGGCAGGGGACGGCGATGCTTTTGGCCATCGTCCTGGTTCTTGGGGCGCTTGCGTTTTATGCCTCTGTGATCCTCTCCTCCACAGGGATCGGTGAGGACATGAGCATTAAGCTTGGCCTGGATCTGGCGGGCGGCGTCAGCATCACCTATCAGGTGGAGGACGAAAACCCGACGTCTGAGGAGATCAAGGACACGATTTATAAGCTGCAGCGGCGTGTGGAGGGCTACAGCACAGAGGCGACTGCCTATCAGGAAGGCGACGACCGGATCACTGTCGAGATTCCGGGAGTGACGGACGCGAACGCCATTTTGGACGAGCTTGGAAAGCCGGGTTCCCTGGAGTTTCAGACGGAGGACGGCGAGACGTTCATGACGGGGGAGATGGTTGCGGATGCGCAGCCTGAGTCCATAAAGAATAAAATGGGCAACAAGGAATTTGTGGTGGACCTGACGCTTACGGATGAGGGAGCGAGGCTGTTTGGCGACATGACGACGGAAAACGTCGGCAAGACGCTGCCAATCGTATACGACGACCAGGTGATCAGCGATCCGGTGGTGGATGAGGCCATCACCGGGGGCTCGGCTCAGATTTCAGGCATGGAGTCGTTTGAGGCGGCTGAGCGGCTGGCCTCCAATATCCGCGTCGGCGCCCTTTCCTTGCAGCTTAGCGAGCTGCGCTCCAACGTAGTCGGCGCCCAGCTTGGGAATTCCGCGATCACCACCAGCTTAAAGGCGGCGGCGATCGGGCTTGTGATCGTCATGCTGTTCATGATGATCGTGTATTTTGTCCCGGGCTTTGCGGCTTCTGTCGCGCTTGCGATTTATACGTGCCTTGTGATAGCGGTCCTGTTCTTGTTTGAGGTCACGCTGACCCTGCCGGGAATCGCGGGCATCATTCTTTCTATCGGCATGGCGGTGGATGCGAATGTCATCATATTCGCGCGTATCCGGGAAGAGATTGGCACGGGGAAATCCGTGGGCGTCGCGATAGACACTGGGTTTAAAAAAGCCCTGTCCGCTATTGTGGACGGGAACGTGACGACATTGATCGCGGCCGCGGTGCTTGGCATGCTTGGCTCCGGCTCGGTGCGCGGGTTTGCAAGCACCTTGGCTATCGGCATTGTCCTTTCTATGTTTACGGCCCTGGTTGTCACCAGGCTGATCTTAAACGCGCTTTATGCGGTTGGCCTTAAGGATCAGAAATATTTTGGAAAAGGGAAGGAGCTTGGCATGTTCCGCCTGATTGAGCGGAGGAATCTGTTCTTTGCCATTTCTGTCGTTGTGATTGCGGCCGGCCTGATTACAATGGGCGTGCGTGGCTCAAGCGGCAGCGCGTTGAATTACAGCCTGGAATTTATGGGGGGAACCTCCACGACGGTTCCGTTCGAGAAAAGCTATACGATTGAGCAGATAGAGGATGAGCTGGTTCCGATTGTAGAGGGAGTGACGAAGGACAGCGACGTTCAGGCGACCCAGGTGCAGGGGACGGATGAGGTCATCTTTAAGACGCGCAACCTTTCTTTGGACGAGCGTGAGGCGCTCAATCAAGCGTTTGTAGACAAGTACAGCGTGAATGAGGATGAGATTCAGTCTGAGACCATCAGCTCTACCATCAGCTCGGAAATGCGTTCCGACGCCATTACGGCGGTGATTGTAGCGGTGATCTGTATGCTGATCTACATTTGGTTCCGGTTCAGCGACGCCAGGTTCGCCGTCAGCGCGATTTTAGCGCTGGTGCATGACGTGCTGGTTGTGCTGGCCTGCTATGCGATTGTGCGCATTTCCGTGGGCAACACATTTATCGCCTGTATGTTGACGATCATCGGATATTCCATTAATGACACGATTGTTATTTTTGACAGGATCCGTGAGAATATGAAGTCAAAGAAGGCGCAGAACGCAGAGAGCCTGCGTGAGGTGGCAAATCTGAGCCTGACGCAGACGTTAAGCCGAAGCGTCAATACGTCCATCACCACATTTGTCATGGTATTCATGCTGTGGCTGCTTGGGGTGGCGACGATCCGGGATTTCGCGTTGCCGCTTATGGTAGGCTTAATCAGCGGCTCTTATTCTTCGATCTGCGTTGCGACGCAGCTGTGGTTTGTGTTTAAGCGTAAGATTGGGAAAAACAGGGTAGAAGCTTAGAATTTGAAGAGCGAGAGAGCGGCTTGGGGCGTCCTCCGTAAGGAGGGCGCCCCAAGCTTTTTTGTCTTATCTCTTATCTGAGGGATTTAGGGAGTGGAAGCGGACTTGTCCGCTTTGCTGTCTTCGTTACGGAAAATACCTCTTGGCCTGAGTGAGGGATAGGTTGAACTTTCTTTGGAGCTTTGACAGAATCTTCTCTTTTGAGACGCCGTCTTCCAAATAGCTTGCGATGAAAATACGAATGCTTTGCTCGATGCCCTGTTCGATGCCCTGCTCGATGCCCTGCTCGATGCCCTGTTCGATGCCCTGCTCGATGCCCTGTTCGATGCCCTGCTTGAAACCTTCTTCCATCCCCTCCTGAAATCCCTGTTCCATCCCGGAGGTTTTCGCTTCATGCATCATTTGGTTATAGTCGCGAATGGCTTTTTCCCGGGCTTCGTATTCCAATTGCTTTTCTCGGTCTTGGCTGATGACTTTTAACTGTTGGTAAGCGTTTTCAATATATGCGTTCTTTTGAGCCAGCATATCAAATTCCTCCTTCTGCTCTGCGTTGATGAACTTTGCCCATAGTAGGATGTCGCTGTTGGACGTTTCCCATTCTTTGGGCAGTTTCGGAAGCTCGATGACGTGAAACTCGAGCTTATCTGTGTATAAGGTGTTCCGTGAGTCTTCGCGAATGTGGAAACGGGAGTAGTAATTTGCGTCCTCCTTGAACAGGTTAAAGTCCAGGATGCCTTGCTTTTCGTTTTCGCGGAGTTTCCGCAGATTGGTGTTCAATAGTTTTGTTTCCAGGATATCAGCCGGGTTTAAGTTCAGGACGGCTGACAGGAACCCTATCCTGGCCTGTTCATTTCTCATATGTTTTATCATACAGACAGCATACCGCGCGTCTTGAAAATAATCAAGCTGAGATTGCCGCTGATTTTTATTTGTGAAAAGCAGCAAGTTGAAAAATAAAATTAATAGGCAAATATTTACAAAAAAATGAATAATTTCCATTGAAAATCGTATATTATTTGTGAAAAATGCCAGTAAAAAATAAAAAGGATACGTGATATAATAAAAATGGATATTTAAGGATGTATTTTCTGTACATTATCCACAATGAAGTGACAAAATGTCAGGAGGAAGGGAGGGAAGGCATTTTATTTTTGGGATAGTTACAGTGAGCAATTTGTCCCGGCGAAAGCCTAAGGACAGCGCAAAGCTATAGTTTGAGAGAGGAGAAGTAACGTATGCAATGGAAGAAAGTATTGTCGGGCGTCCTGACTTGCGCTATGGTGTTTACCTCCGCAGCGCCGGGGATGCCGGTATTGGCCGCTGCCAAAACGGCCGGGGGGGGGTATTCTGGGAATAGCCTGAATGTAACGTCCCTTGGCTATCAGGTTCCGGCAGAAGGGGAGTATGCGTCGTCAGTGAAGGCGGGAGTGAGCGGCGGGCATTATGAAGAGATCAAGGACAGATCCGCTGCGCCTGTGGAGCTGGACGCGAATTTTAAGAGTAACGTAGTGAAGGGAAAGCCGGTCTATGCTTCAGGCAACAAAGGAACGGGCTATGAAGCGTCGAAAGCGGTGGATGATGACCTGGGCACCAGCTGGATCGGCTCAGACATGGGATCCGCGGCGCAGTGGCTGATGATAGACCTACAGGCGCAGAGCGTGGAATACGCATCCATGCAGGTTGCGTTTGGCGGAAAGGCATGGGCTACAAAATATAAGGTTGAGACCAGCGCGGACGGCCAGGCTTGGGAGAGCGTGGCGTCTGTGGATAGGGCGCCTTCAAATAGCGGAGAGAGCGTGAGGGACACGTTCCGGCCAGAGGCGGCGGCGGACGGCGACAGCGGCCTGTCTGCTGTGGCAGCAGGCGCATTGAAGCGGTTTGTGCGGTTTAGCTTTGAGAGGAAAAATCCATATGCGGTGCAGGAGCATGCCGTTTCCGTGCAGGAGATCTCAATCATAGGCCTGACAAGCGGTACGGTTACGGATACTGCCGCTACAGGCGTGAGCATTAATCCGAATTCGCTAAGCCTTTCTATGCCGGGCGAGAGTGATTTTTCGGGAACAGAGAACGAACATATTGAGACCGGCAAGTCGGTGTACGCGTCGGGAGAGAATGCAGGAACTGCCTACAATGCGATTGACGGCAATAAGGGCACTTACTGGAGAAGCGATGAGATGTGGGGGGCTGAAAATACGTTTTCACAGTGGGTGATGCTTGACCTTGAAGCGGCCAGCACGAAGGTGAGCGAGATCAAGCTGCACTATGAAGCGAAGGCATGGCCGACGGAATATACGGTGGAAACCAGCGCTTCCGGAGCCGACGGCTCTTGGGAAACTGTTGGATCACTTACAAAACCAGAAACCGAATTCAATTCAGGCATAAACGACACGTTTGTGAGTACGTCTAACGTGAATGAGAACAACAATAGCGTCGCGCGGAAATCGTTGGATAAAACGATTCTCAAGCGGTTTGTGCGCTTTCATTTTACAAAGTTAAATCAAAAAGCCGGTGGGATTAGGCGTGTGTCTTTATATGAGGTAGAGATCAAGGGCATACAGGCCGAAGACCGGACTGGTAAGCTGACGGCTGTTGTTACGTCTGACGATACGGCTCCTAAGGCTGTGGAATGGAGTTCCAGCGACGTTAACGTGGCGATGGTGGATCAGGACGGCAACGTGACGGCGAGGTCGAACGGCACAGCCACGATTACCGCGAAGGTGATCGGCACGGACAATGTGTCAGCGACGGCGAGCGTGACGGTTGGCTCTGACGCGTCAGCGAGTGAGGCGTCGCGGCAGGCGGCGGCGGACGGCGCGCAGCCGGCTTCAGAGCAGGGAGCGGCTATGGCGGCTGCGGACGCCCCGGCGAAAATTGCAGAGCTGGACGGCGTGTGGGGCTTTAACGATCAGCTGGAAGGAAAGGCTGACAAATTTAAGGTATGGGGCGATTCACAGATGGTGATCGCGTTTAAGCTGTATTTAAGGCAGCTTCCTTCCAGCGCTGAGGATGCGCGCGCGATTGTGGCGAAAGGCAGCCGGTATGGCGTAAGGCTGACGAATAACGGGCTTGAGCTGTATTATTTGAATGAGAGCGGCTCTACCGTTGCGGTTCCGTATGCCAACTGCTTTACGGCAGGCAGCCTGAATGCCTGGCATGATGTGGTTGCAGTCGTGAGCATGAAGGGAGCGGGCCCAGGCAGCCGGATTTATGTAGACGGACAGGCGTCTCCTATGGTGCAAGGCCGTGACATGATGGAACAGGCGGTAGATTACCCATTCTCGCTTGGCTGCGAGGTGATTGATGGGGCTGCGGACAAAATGCTTACGGCAAACCATGGATATCTGGCTGACGTGCGCTTTTATAACAGCCGCGAGATGTCGGAAGGCGATCAGAATCTGTTTGTCCGGAGAATGAATCTGCAGACGCTGGATGGAAAGCAGGACAAGGGCTGGTCTGACATCAATCGGCTGATGGAAGTGGTGGAGCCTACGGCGAATTTTACTTTGAACCCGTATACGGCGGCGACGGTTTGGGCGGATGCGGAAGGAAACGCGCTGACGGAAGAGGAAACGTTTCGGTGCGGGACTGAATACACGGCGACGACGACGCTTACGGCGAAAGAGGGCTTTACGTTTCAAGCGGCCAATGTAGGGGATTTGACGGCTGCTGCTGGCTCCTATCGGCTTGAGAAGCTGTCGCTGGCAGGCTGTGGATCGGCAGACAGCGAGAAAACAGAACATGAGACGGACGGGCCTGCTTCCTGGGCGGTGGATGGCGATGAAAGCACGCATTGGCATAGCGACTACGGCACTACCCAAGGTCCTGTTGTGAATTTGAATACAACGCCAAAGCAGAACAATACATACACGATTACGCTGCCAGCAAAGAAGGCGATTGGAAAGTTTGTATATGTTCCAAGACAGGATCACGATCCTGATCCGAATGGGAACATTTATGAATGTAATCTGCTGTACAGTGAAGAAAGCGGGGAAAACGCCCAGTTTAAGCCAATTGTGAATGGGATTGTAAGAGATGGCAATAAGGACAGAAAAATTGTGACTTTCGATCCGGTAGAGGCAAAGGCGATCAAGATTGAGGTGCAGCGGGCAAAAGGAAACGTGATTAGCGCAGCAGAGTTTTATCTGTATGAGGCTGTGCCGGAGAAGCCTGTCATTGAGAGCGCCCAGTTAAGTGAGAATAATACAGTCATGACGATAAAGGCGAAGTATTCGGCAGATCAGATTTCCTGTGGAAAAGAGCTGGAGAGCGCGTCTTTTGGACAGTCGATCAGCCTGGAGGCTGGCGGCGAATATCAGATCCAGCCAAGGCTGCTTGCCAGCGACGGCCGGCCGGCAGAAGAGCATCCTGGCCTTTCGGTGGAAGGCGTGACCTACTCTTATGAGGCGAAAGCGGAAGACGGAGAGGCGGATACGAATCTGATTACAGTAAGCAATACAGGAAAGGTGACAGCCAGAGATGCCGCGGGCAAGGCGATTGTCAAAGCTTCTGTGCAGATTTCCGGAAAAGAGCCGGTAACCAAAAATATTCCTGTGGAGGTTTTTGCCAAGGGATCTATGCTGCTGTACCCGGATTTGAGCTATGCCTATCCGGCAGCCGGAGAGTATCCAAGGATCGCGACGGCGAAGCTTCAGCGGACAGATTTGACGCCTGTCATTAACGTAGTTACCAACAAAGGGGAAGGGGAGGCCGAGCTGCAGCAGGTTGAAGGCGCGGCGGACACCGTCTCTGTGCTGAAAGACGGCATAATGGGCTTCAATGGAAGGTATAAGGCGATTGCGTCCGATCAGCAGTTCAATGTCACGGACAATAACCCGATGGTAGTGACGCTTAGGTTCTGGCTTGAAAATCTGCCTGAAACGGTGGCGGGCAGATCGTATATGCTTTTCTCAAGAGGCGATCAGTATAAGCTGTACGTGAGCAACCTGGACGGCAATCCGACGCTGAAGTTTGAGGTCAAGAGCAACAACACATGGCATGATTGGAAGTATCCCATCACTGCGTTGGATGAAGGGAAATGGCATGACATCGTCGTCGTGGCCGATGGCAAAGGGACGACAGACAGCGTTGGGTTTTATGTGGACGGAAAACGGGCCCCAAAGAGCGGCGAGGCCGCGGCCGTCTCCATCACCAGCTCCGACAAACGCTTTGCGGTCTGTGACCAGGATGGAAGCACGACGGCGTACCTGACCGAAGAGGTTGGCTATCTGTCAGGGCTTCGGTTCTACAATATCAACAGGATTGACCCGACTGGCGTTTTGGCAGGAAAGGTCGATGTGCAGAAGCTTGGCGCGGAGCATGCCGACGCGGCGATCCAGAGCCTGGTGGACGTGGTGGAGCCGACAGCCTATATTTCGGTTACGCCATACACCATGAGCACGGCCTGGAGCGCATTGGATGCAGACGGCAAAGAGACGGCGCTGTCTGGAGACAGTAAGTTTACGTTAGAAAACATTGCAAAGAATGGCTATGTCGCCACAACGACGTTTGAGACGGTTGGCGATTTCAGATTTGGGTTTGACGAAACGGAGTTGGACAATATTGACTTTATCCATGTCTCCCCAGAGGTGAGCGCAAGCCTGGTAAGCCAGACGGCAGATGTGACCGAGGACGGGAAGAAGCTGACGATTAAGGTGACATTCAAAAAAGCGGGCATTCCTGCTTTGTCCTATCTGACCTATGTTTCTCCGGGGGCGGACAGGACAGTTAGGCGCTCACCGCGTTATGACGAAGAGGCGGCGAAGCCGTACTTTACGCAGGAGACGCAGTGGCTTAAGAATGGCACGGGTGAGGCGCTTGGAAATGACTACGCATTTGAGGCGATTACAGAAGCAAATTGGTATCAGGCAAAGACAACGCTGACGGCGAAGGACGGCCATGTGTTTGACGGCAGCGAGGCATATATCAATGAGGTCAAGGGGAACGTCAATCCGCAGCTTTATGGAAATGTGGCCGCGGACAAGGCAATTGTGGTTGCGCCGGACGGAAAATCCATGACGATTACGGTGGATTATAAGACTCCGATTTACAGAGTGACGTTTGATACAAGCGGAGGGACTCCGGCTGAGGTGAACGGTGAAAGGGATCAGTCTGTCTCCGAAGGAAATCTGGCGGTGCAGCCGGAAGACCCGACCAGGGAGAACTTCAAATTTTTAGGCTGGTATACCGCGGCGGGTGAGGAATATGACTTTAGCGTCCCGGTGAACGCCAATGTGACGCTTAATGCAAAATGGGTGGAAGGCAAGACCATCACCTTTGACACCAGGCTGACGGACGCGTCCGGAAACCGCATACAAAAGAAATTGTCTTTCGAGACGAATGAGCCGGTGACTTCTGTAGATCCGACGCAGTTAGACGGCATCAAGGGGAAAGAGATTACATTCCTGGGCTGGTTTACAGA
This sequence comes from uncultured Roseburia sp., assembly GCA_947652855.1. Taxonomy (GTDB): domain Bacteria; phylum Bacillota; class Clostridia; order Lachnospirales; family Lachnospiraceae; genus Roseburia_B. The sequence goes on from CANTEO010000002.1 coordinate 33,349, forward strand.
TGAAGCGTGCACAGAAGAGTTTGACGGATTCGGACAGCCAATCAACGAGAATAAGACCTTATATGCGAAGTGGGAGGCAACGGTAACCTTAAAAGACGGGGATACAGTGCTGAAAGAAATGAAGGTGAATCCTCCTACGACGGTGGAGCTTAAAGATCCGGACAAAAAGGAAGGCTATAAGTTTAAGGGCTGGTTTAAGGAAGGGTCGGGTGACCCGGAAGATGAGTTTATCTCTGGCTCGTCTATCGTGTCGGAATCCCTGACCCTGACAGCGAAATGGGCGAAGCTGTATAAGGTGACGTTTGATTTCGGGATCACGGGCATGGATTCAAGCGTTGTGGAAGTCGAGGAAGGCCAGACTGTGGCAAAGCCGGATACGCCGACGAATGGGGATCAGATCTTCAAAGGCTGGTTTGAGGAAGGCAGCGACGTCAAATTTGACTTTAGCAAGCCTATTTCGAAAGACTGCACGATCCAGGCGCGTTGGATGGGCAAAGATGACGTATGGACGGTGACGTTCATGGATGGCGAGGAAAAGATAAGCGATGTTTTGGTGGAGAAAGGACAGAAGATGGATCAGTCTGATCTTCCTGCATTGGATCCGAAGGATCATTATCGGTTTGACGGCTGGTACACAGACGCGGAATGCACAGAGAAATTTGACGTAAGCACGGCTAATATTGAAGCGAATACGACGCTGTATGCGAAGTGGAGTCCGATCAAGGTGATGAAGATCACATTGGATCAGACGAAGCTTAGCATGAAGGAAGGCGAAGAGGTGAAGCTGAACGCAACAGTGGAGCCGAAGGACGCATTAGACACGACGTGCTTATGGGAGTCGGACGACGAGACTGTGGCGACGGTGGACGACAAGGGCCTCGTGACGGCGGTGAAAGCCGGCGTGGCTAAGATTACCGTGACGGCAAAGGATGGATCCGGCATTAAGGCGACAGCCAGCGTGACGGTGACAGGGGATATAAAGCCAGGCGACGCAGAAATATCCCTGAACAAGACGGCGCTTACGATGTTTGTCAATGAAACGGAAACGCTGACGGCGACAGTGAACGAAGGGGATTCCTCAAGCGTGACATGGTCGTCAGACGCAGAGGCTGTGGCGTCGGTGAAAGACGGCGTCGTGACGGCGAAGAGCGTAGGGACGGCGACGATTACGGCGACAGCGGCAAACGGCAAGACGGCGACGGCCAAGGTGACCGTGGCGGAGCCGGTTAATCTCTCGGTAGGCAAATCGGCAACGGCATCGGCGTATGAGAAGGATACGCAAAAGGCGTTAGACGGAAAATCGGAGAATAACTCTTATTGGAGAACGGACAAAATTGCTCCGTTTGAAGGAGGCAGCAGCGAGCAGTGGATCACGATTGACCTGGAGGAGGAGCAAACCAGGCTTCAGTCCATTGAGATGACGTATCAGGCGAAAGGCTGGCCTACGAAATTTAAGATTCAGACAAGCGCGTCCGGTGGAGCCGACGCGGTATGGAAAGACATCGTGGTTGTGGAGAGAGAGCCGGAGGATCGGGGCGATCAGGTAGACCTCTTTACCAAGGAGAATTTCCTCTTAGGGCAGGCTGACCGGTATGTGAGGGTATTCATCACAGAAGGGAACAGATTTGCGGCAGCTTTGCAGTCGGTGGCGATACAGGAGATTACGATTATGGGCGCGCCGATTGAGGACAGCGGATCGGAGGATCCGTCAGATGAAGCAGACGTCAGCATAAAGGATAAGCAGGACTTTAGCCTGAAGGTTGGGGAGACCAAGCAGCTTGAGGCGGAGGTGTCTCCGGCAGATCCAGATGCGGAATTTGAATGGAGCTCCAGCGCGGACAGCATCGCTTCGGTGAGCGCAACGGGCCTTGTGACGGCAGCGGCGGCCGGCGAGGCGACAATTAAGGTGAAGGTTAAGGGCAAAGACGCAGAAGACAGCGTGAAAGTGACTGTGACCGGAAGCTCCGAGCCGGATAAGAACGAGTTTACAGTGTCCTTTAACGGAAATGGAGAGGGCGTTACGAACGTGCCGTCCGCTCAGACAGTGAAAGAAAACGAGAAGGTGAGCAAGCCGGCAGACCCGTCCAGGGCAGGCTATCGGTTCCTGGGTTGGTTTAAGGAGGCGGCCGGAACTACGGCGTACAACTTCAATGATCCGGTGACAAAGAGCTTTACGCTTTATGCGAAGTGGGAGGCGACCGGCGGATCGGACGAGGAAGAAAAGAAGGATCAGGCAAAGAAGGACAGGACGGACGCGCTAAGCGCCGCTGAGAAGATTGACATGGCCACAGGGGCGCAGAAATATACGAAAGAGACCTGGGATGCGTTCCAGGCTGCGTATGACGCGCTGCATAGCCTGACAGACGCTCAGATCGACGGCATGACGGCAGACGCGCTAAGCGAATTGGTGAAGGCCCTGACGGACGCGCAGGCGGCCCTTAAGGAGGCAGGCGATGCGACTACGCCGGAAAAAGAGCAGGCTGAGAAGGACGCGGATCAGGTTCTGGCAGACGCGTCGAAGATCAACCAGGCGACCGACGCGTCAAAGTATACCAGCGAGACGTGGCAGGCGTTTGTGAATGCGTACAACGCATTGCACAGCCTTACGCCAGAGCAGAGGAAGAATATGTCGGCAGCCGACCTTAAGAAGCTTGTAGATGCGTTAAAGACGGCTCAGGCGAACTTAAAGCCCGTCACCTATGTGACAAGCGTAAAGATGATGCTTAAGACGTATGAAATCGTAAAGGGCAAGTCCCTTAACCTGGCGAAGGAGATTGCGTCGAAAGCTCCGGCAGACGCGACGAACGGCGCATTGACATGGGAGTCCGCGAACACGAAGATCGCGACAGTGAACCCTGCGACAGGCGTTGTGAAGGTCAGCAAAAATAAGAAATATGTGAAGAAATCCACGAAGATCAGCGTAAAGAACGCGGCTGGAGCAGTGGTGGCGACGGTGACCGTGAAAGTCATGAACGGAAATGTCACCAAGGTTGCGGCGAAAGGAAAGAAGAGCCTGGCAGTGAAAGCGGGCGGGAGCGTGACGCTCAAGGCTTCAGTGAAGACGAAGGGCAAAAAGCCGTTAAATAAGAAGCTTAGGTGGACGACTTCTGACACAAAGATCGCGACTGTGACTGCGAAGACGGCGACGTCAATGAAGGTAAAGATCGCGAAGGGAGTGAAGAAAGGCCGGAAGGTGAAGATTACCGCGACGTCAATGGATGGAACGAATAAGAAGGTTGTGTTCACAATTCGGATCAAGTAAAAGGCATGGCTTATGCAGTAAGAAGCAAATGAAATCTGCGGCCCGTCAGCTTGCTGACGGGCCGTTTTCATTGCGTCAAAAGCGAGATGCCGGCTCTCTGCGTCAGGCGTTCCTGTTTCCGAAAGCTTTGCTCTTTTCACACAGATTCGGCAAATAGTTGGCTTAATTTTATCAAACTGCATTTTTATCGACAGAAATAGTGAATTTTTGTGTCCCGTACATGGTATGAATATACAGTGAGCAATGGATGCACAGATGCAGGCTCCTTTGCATATAGTATAGCAACAAATCGAAATGCCGCGAAAGTACAGTTTACCGGAACAAAAGGGCCGGAACAGAGGAAGGGAGAAGAATTCATGGCAGATAAAATTTTTGAAAACAACCAGGTATCTATTGTAGGGACGGTCGTATCCGATTTTCAGTACAGTCATGAGGTTTATGGGGAAGGGTTTTATATGGTAGATGTTTCCGTAAGCCGCTTAAGCGACTATGTGGATGTCATTCCCGTCATGGTGTCGGAGCGGATTGTAGATACCACGCAGAATTGTGAGGGGCAGATGATCTATGTGACCGGCCAGTTCCGCTCGTATAACAGGCATGAGGAGAAGAGGAACCGGCTGGTGCTGTCTGTTTTTGCAAGGGAGATGGAGTTTATTGAGGAAGAGCTGGAGGAGCATAAGAGCAATCAGATTTATCTGGACGGCTTTGTGTGCAAGGATCCGATTTACCGGAAAACCCCGCTTGGAAGGGAAATTGCGGATTTGCTCGTTGCGGTGAACCGCTCCTATGGGAAATCCGATTACATACCCTGCATTTGTTGGGGAAGGAACGCCAGGTTTGCGTCCGGCTTTGAAGTGGGGAGCCATGTGGAGATTTGGGGAAGGATCCAGAGCCGGGAATATATGAAAAAGACGGGGGAGAATCTGTCGGAGAAGAGGACTGCCTATGAGGTGTCCGTAAGCAAGGTGGAACGGCTGGAATAAAGTTGATTTTTTTTGCGGTTTGTGCTATCTTTATAAAATCTGGGGATAGAAATTTGTAAACAGCAATCGTTTGACATGGGAACTGTTGCGTAAACGTAAGATAAGTTTGACGGTGGACAGACATGGGAGGTTCATATGGATACAGGGAGCGTACAGGCATATTATGGCGTAGGCAGGGGAAAGTCCCCTGCGGCGTTTGGAAGGGCGGTCCGCGCTGCTGCAATGGGAAGGACAGTTTTTATCATTCAGTTTTTAAAAGGAAAGGCAAATGACGAGATAGCGTATTTAAAACGGCTGGAGCCGGAGGTGAAATTCTTCCGCTTTGAGAAAATGTCCGGGTATTTTGAGGAGCTTTCGAAAGAAGAGAAGCTGGAAGAAGGCAAGAATATCAGAAACGGCATTAATTTTGCAAAAAAAGTCTTAACGACCGGCGAATGCGATATGCTGGTCTTAGACGAGATGCTTGGCCTTGTGGATCATGGGCTGATTGAGGAAACGGAGCTTAGGGACCTGATTCTGGCGAAGCCGTCGGATATCGACTTGATCCTGACCGGGAGGGTGCTTGGCGAAGGGATTCGCCCCTACATTGATGAAATCTATCATTTGGTGCAGGAAAATGGCGTTGACAAAGGCTGCCCGAAGTGATATAGTGCAGATAGAAATGAAAAATAATTCCGGATAGAGGTTGCGTGATTCATCAGTAGCTTATTGGATGCAGCAGGTGCATAGGAAGATAAGCGAAAGGGGAGAGCGCCGAAAGAGGATGTTTCCTGAAGGCATTTTCTTGGCCATATGCTGAAGAAGCATATGTCTGTCATCTTGTATAAGATGGGGCGCTATCGCGAAGTTGTGTGATATGGATGCTTTTAGCCGGCTCGTTCGTGGAGTCGGCTTTTCTCATCTTTAGGGAATCCGGTGGATTTTCTTGCGGGGAGGACGAAGGTTCGCCGCGCGAAGGGTTTATTTTGAAAAGCAAGCAGACAGGAGGAGATGCGGATGGCTATATTTAAAGGGGCGGGCGTTGCGATTGTGACGCCAATGAAGGAAAATTTGGAAGTGAATTATGACAAATTGCAGGAGCTGATTGATTTTCAGGTGGATCAGGGGACGGACTGCATCATCATTGCAGGCACGACAGGGGAGAGCTCCACATTGACTTTAGAGGAGCACGCGAAGGTCATTGAGGCCGCGGTGCGCTTTACGGCCCACAGAGTCCCGGTTGTGGCGGGAACCGGCTCAAACTGCACGGCGACGGCCATGCAGCTTTCAAAGGAGGCGCAGGATGCGGGCGCGGATGGGCTGCTGGTCGTGACCCCGTATTACAATAAGGCCACGCAGGCAGGCTTGATTCAGCATTATACGCAGATTGCGGGCGAGGTGACGCTGCCTGTCATCATGTATAATGTGCCGGGGCGGACCGGGTGTAATATTTTGCCGGAGACGGCGGCATACTTATATCATAACGTAACGAACATCGTGGGCTTAAAGGAGGCGACGGGCAGCGTGGCGCAGGCCGCGAGGACGATGCATTTGACGGACGGCGGCCTGGAGCTGTATTCCGGCGAGGACGGGATTGTCGTGCCGCTCCTTTCAATCGGAGCGTTGGGCGTCATTTCCGTATGGTCGAATGTCGCGCCAAGGCAGGTGCATGAGATGTGCATGAAGTTTTTTGAAGGGGATGTGTCAGGCGCGGCAAAGATGCAGCTTCGCGCTGAGCCGCTAATCGACGCGCTTTTTTCAGAAGTGAACCCGATCCCGGTAAAGAAGGCCCTGAATCTGATGGGCATGGAAGTCGGGCCTTTGCGCGCGCCGCTGTGCGAGATGGAAGAGAAGAACGTGCAGAAGCTGGCCGCGGCGATGAAGGAGTATGGCTTACCGTTAGCATAAAGAAAAAAGAAGCAAAAGATACAATGGAGGAAAAAATGACGAGACTGATATTACACGGCTGCAACGGCAAGATGGGGCGGATCATTTCTGAGGTATGCAGGGAGGATTCCGAGGTTACGGTTGTTGCGGGGGTTGATTTGGAGGATTTGGGGACGGAGGAGTTTCCGGTGTTCACGGACATATTCAAATGCGACGTTCCGGCGGACGTCATGATTGACTTTTCAAACGCAAAGGCGGCGGATTCTGTTTTGGATTACTGCCTTATGCGGCAGATGCCGTTGGTGTTCTGCACGACGGGCCTTGACGATGGGCAGGCCGAAAAGCTTATGCAGGCGAGTGAGAAAATCGCGATCTTAAAATCCGCCAATATGTCCCTTGGCGTCAATACGTTGTTTGATTTGCTAAAGAAGGCCGTGAAGGTGCTGGCTCCCGCGGGATATGACCTGGAGATCGTGGAGAAGCATCACAGGCAGAAGCTGGACGCGCCGAGCGGAACGGCGCTTGCCCTGGCGGATGCCATGAATGACGCGATGGGCGGCGTGTATGAATATACGTTCGACCGGAGCCGGAAGCGGGCGCGCCGCCAGGAAAAGGAGATCGGCATTTCTGCGGTCCGCGGCGGGACGATCGTGGGCGAGCATGAGGTTATTTTTGCGGGGAAGGATGAAGTGATTACGATTCAGCATACGGCATATTCCCGCGCCGTGTTTGGAAAAGGTGCGGTAGAGGCCGCGAAATTTCTAAAAGGAAAGCCCGCCGGGCATTATGATATGCGGGGGCTGGTGCAGTCGGTTTAGGGCGGGGATGAATATTGCATATTCCAAGCTGCGAAGGGGCGTCATTGCCCCAGGCCGGCCCGCTCCACATACTGCTTGATGGCGGCGAAGCTTTCCCGGCTGACGACGTGCTCCATGCGGCACGCATCCCTGGCGGCAGTTTCTTCATCTACGCCGAGGGATGTCAGCCAGCCGGAAAGAAAGGTGTGGCGTTCGTATATCATGTCCGCGATTTCATGACCCGTATCCGTCAGTGTGATGAATCCGGATTCGTTCATTTTGATATAGCCGTTTTCCCGTAAATGCTTCATTGCGACGCTGATGCTTGATTTCTTAAAATTCATTTCCGCTGCAATGTCCACGGAGCGCACGACAGGAAGGCGTTTGCTTAAGATCAGTATCGTCTCTAAGTAATTTTCAGCAGATTCATTCATATTCATCGTCATTTCTCCCAATGTCAAATGGATGGTTTCGTTCTTTTCATAAAATGTGCCTTTTCATTATAGCATATGGAATGCCTTGTTGTAACCTTTGTAACAAGAATTGTGTTTTTTTTCGCTCAGTATGATATAATAACAATAATTGCCCATTCCCGCTTTTGCTGCTTGCTGGCGGCGGGCCAAGGATGGTCATTGAATGACAGAAGATGGAGGCGCAAGATGAAGACGATTTATAAGACCGACAATGGAGTGCTTTCCAAGAAAGAGACGTTCGAGCCGGATGTCTGGATTAACATGATTTCTCCGAATATGGACGAATTGTCGGAGGTTGCGGGCTATTATGACATAGACCTTGCAGATTTAAGGGCAGCCCTGGATGAGGAGGAAAGCTCCCGTGTGCAGCTGGAGGACGGCTATTCCCTGATTTTGGTGGACATACCCTTAGAGGAGATTCGAAATGAGCAGAGGGCGTACACGACGGTTCCGCTTGGGATTATCCTGGTGCAGGACGCGATCCTTACGGTGTGCTCTGACGATACGGTCATTCTGAATTATTTTTACAATAATCGGATGCGCGGCTTTAGCACAAAGAAGAAGATGCGCTTTGTGTATCAGATCCTGCTGCGCACGACGAATCTGTATCAGGCCCTCCTGCGCGTCATTGACAAGAAAAGGAGCGAGATAGAAAAAAGGGTCGGGTCGGAAACGACGGAGGATCGGGATTTAATCAATCTGCATGAGCTGGAGACGAACCTGGTTTATTTTGCGACGTCATTGAGCGCCAATAAGGTCGTGTTGGACCGCTTGACGAGGTATGAGAGGATTAAGCAGTATCCGGAGGATAAGGAGCTTTTGGACGACGTGATTGTCGAAAACCGTCAGGCCATTGAGATGACGAATATCTACCGCGACATTATCCATGGGGCCAGGGAGTTGGTGTCGAACATTATCAATAACCGGATGAATAACAGCATGAAGTTTTTGACGTCCATTACGCTTGTGATGGCGATCCCCACAATTATATCAGGCATTTACGGCATGAATGTCAGCGGGAAATGGATGCCGCTTTCGCAGACGCCGCACGGCTTTGCGATCATCTGCGTCTTAATCGGGCTGATCTGCGTGATTGCCCTTTGGATCTTGAGGCGATGTAAGATGCTCTGACTGCCGCTCTCGTTTTCTGAATATTTACTGCAATTCCAATTGTTTCCAAAGCAATTCATATAATTTGGACACAATTTTGGAATAAGATTGTAACATATTCAGAAAGGAGAGCATTCACATGAGGCAGAGGAATCAAAAGCTTGCGTGCTTATGTATTGCAACTGCGCTGTTTGCCGTATCGGGAGCCGTAACGGCAGAGGCTGCAGAATCGAAAGGACAGAAAGAAAAGCGGGAAGAGGGCGCTTTACATATTGGAGCCCCGGCGGCCATATTGGGGGCTTGGGAGCAGGGGGCGCAGCGCGCCTTAGAAGAGGCATCTGAAGAAGAGGCGAAGGAAGAGGAGAAAGAGCTTGCGGTCGCTCGGGTGGATTCGTACGTTCATGTGCGCAATCAGCCCGGCCTGGAAGGCGAGGTGATCGGAAAGCTTCACAATAATTCTGTCGGCGAGATTGTCGGAGAAGAGGGTGAGTGGCTTAGGATCGCCTCAGGGAGCGTGGAGGGATACATCAAAGCAGAGTTTGCGCTCCGTGGAGAAGAGGGCGCCGCGAAAGCAGAGGAAGTGGGCGAGCGCCGCGCCAGGGTAGAGGCGGACGCGCTCCGGGTGCGGGAAGAGGCAAGCACGGAATCGGAGATTTTGGAGCTTCTGCCCCAGTCCGAAGAGATTTTAGTGGATGAGGAGTCCGAAGACTGGATTAAGGTCACCTCAGAGGAGACAGAGGGCTATGTGTCCGCCGACTATGTGGAGGTCTATACCGTCCATCCTGTGGCGGAGTCGAAGGAGGAAGAGGCGGCGCGCCTGCGGCTGGAGGAAGAGCGGCGCAGGGCGGCCGAGGAGGCCGCGTCAGCCGCCGCGGGGCAAAGGGAGCCTCAGGCTGCCGCCCAGGCAAGCCCGCAGGCTGCGCCGTCGGCGCAGGGCGGCATAGGCGCGGGGCAGGCAGACGGCTGGCGCGAGGAGCCGTCTGCGGGCAAGGGCGATGTGAAAAAGCCGTCTGCGGCCGTTGGCCTTGGAGATGAGATTGCAAGCTATGCGCTTTTGTTTGTCGGGAACCCCTATGTTTATGGAGGGACTAGCCTGACGGACGGGGCGGACTGCTCGGGATTTGTCATGAGCGTGTTTGCGCATTTTGGCATTTCCCTTCCAAGGACTTCCGGGGAGCAGGGCCAGTGCGGAACGGATGCAGGGGGCATCGGCAATGCCAGGCCAGGCGATTTGATTTCCTATTCGGGCCACATCGGCATTTATATCGGAAATGGGAAGATTGTGCACGCCAGCACAGAGGCGACGGGCATCAAAGTGTCAAATGCCTCCTATCGCCCAATCCGCTCCGTGAGGAGGATTGTGCCTTCTTAAAAAATGCGGCGTGAAGAGCCGAAAGGCATGGTATAGTTTTGGAACGGTTCCGGCATACTACAGTTCATAAGGAAAATGTGATGAACGTGGCGGGCATTGTTCGATGGACGTATTAATACAAGGGCAGGAAAAAAGCTTTATAATGGAATTAAAAAGGCTGTGTGAAGAAACGTCGGTTCGTTTGTTGGAAGAGGAAGGGGACGCGCGGGACGCCGGCCTTCTGGTGACGGATTTTCCGGTCACAGGCGCAGGAAAAGGGATTTTTTCTAAAATTCCTTTTCTTGTCGTTTCAAAAATACATGACGAAGAGACGGTGCTTCGGGCCTTTCGTGCCGGGGCGCTGGATTATATGCAATACCCTGTCAGCCCGAAAATTGCGCGGGCAAGGATTTTGCGGATTGTTGAGCGCCTTGAGAGGGCAGGCGGTGAGCCGGGGCGTCTGCAGGGCGATTTGAGCCTCACGCCAAATGAGCGGAAAATCCTTTCTTATTTTATTGCGCGCCCTGGAAGGGCGGTTTCCAGAAGCGATTTGATCGAAGGCGTGTTTTCGGGGGTTTATGAGGGATATGACAGGAATGTGGACAATTATGTGAAGCAGATCCGCAGGAAACTGGCAGACGGAGTAAAAACGGGAGGGTGGATTGAGACGGTGCATGGCGTAGGGTATCGGTATCTGCCCTAATGAGAAGAAGGCGGCGGCGAAAGCGTTTGTCCCGACGCAAAAGGAAAGTGAGGAATCCATGACAAAAGATATTTTGGTAAGCATCCGGGGCCTGCAGATTTCAAGCGGGCAGGAAGAGAATGAGCCGGTGGAGGTGATTACGGCAGGAGACTATTATAAGAAAAACAATAAGCATTATGTCATTTATGACGAATTGGTGGAGGGATTTGAAGGCGTGACGAAAAACGTCATCAAAGTGCATGAGGATTGCGTGGATATCACGAAAAAGGGGATTATGAATGTACATATGGTGTTTGAAAAGAATAAGAAAAACGTCACCTGCTATGAGACGCCTTTTGGGAATATGATGCTTGGGATCAATGCCAGCGACATTCAGATTACGGAAGAGGAAGACGCTATTTCTGTCGATGTGAAATATGCGTTGGAGCTGAATTATGAGCATTTGGCCGACTGCAGCATTAGGATGGCGATTCAGTCGAGGGAGGGTGGAAAGTTCCATATATAAAAGCAGCCGATACAGGCTGCTTTTTTCTAAGAGTCAGTTCCCAAAAGGCCGCTCTTTGGCGTTATTTGCTTTTTTTTAGCTTTGCGTTCGCTTCGTTGTATTTTGCTTTCAGCTTTGCGCGGATGCCCTTTTTCTTCGGCTCCTCTTTGATGATGGCTCCCCTAAGGCCCTTCACGGACGTTATGTAAAGCCCGCTGACGACCGCCTTCACTTCTTTTTTGACGGGGATGGAGTCGAAAATCGCCGCGTCGCAGAGGAAAGTGGAAATCTTTGGCCCGACCTTCGCTTTGACGACGGGAGCTTTCGAGCGGCGCATCAGCTTTGGCGTCTGCGCCAGCACGGCGGCCGGCAGCCCGGAATCCTTAAGCCGCATTTTCTTTTTATCAATAATCAGCATGGAAATCGTTTGGGCGGCGGCGTCAATCTGAGCCTGCTGCGCCTCTTGTTTTTTTTGCAGCCGTTTTCCCAAAAAATATAAGACGACTACGCCGACGATTAATATTGCAAGTATGATGAGTAGCACGACAGTTCCTGTAGACACGATTGTAAACCTCCTTCGTCTGATTGCAAAAGCGTTGATTGCTGCGTGCGCGGCGTCTTGCCGATCAGCAGACGGACGCAGGCAGTAACAATATTGTATCATTGATTTTTGGAAAACGCAAGAAATCCTTTTATTTTCTGAAAAAGTGTGTTATATTGATGATATTGTCCATTCGCCAATGAATCTAGGAATATGATTGAGAAGCAAAAACTGATATAAGAGAGGTATAAGATGAGGAAAAAAATAATTACGGTTTTAATGGCATGCATGGCGGCCACGGCAATTTTTGGCTGCGGGGACGGCAAAGAACAGGGAGAAAACGCGCAGGGCACTGAAAGCGCGCTGCAGGAAGGCACGGAGGCAGGCGCGGACGCATCCTCTCCGCTTGCAGAGCTGACCTATGACGCGGAGGATTATGTTACATTAGGCGAGTATATGGGCGTGGAAGTGACGTTGAAGGAAGCGGACTATCAGATCACGCAAGAAGAGGTCAACAGCTATGCGGATCAAATGATCGCCTATACGAAGCCCTTTGTGGCGGATGAATCCAAAACCGTCATTGGAGAAGGGGACATTGTGGACGTGGACTACGTCGGCAAGAAAGACGGTGAGGCGTTTGCCGGGGGCAGCGCGGAGAATCAGTATATTGATGTGTCAAACAATTCCAATGCATCTACTGGGACAGGCTATATTGACGGGTTTACGGACGGCCTGATTGGCGTGAAGGTCGGGGAGACGGTGGACTGTGAATCGACGTTCCCGGAAAATTACCAGTCGGAGGACTTGGCGGGGCAGACGGTGACGTTTTCGTTTACGGTCAACGGCATCTGCAAAAAAGTGGACCGTGAGTCGATCGACGATGCGTTTGTCAAAGAATACCTGCAGTCGGAGAGCGTGGATGATTTTTACTCGAATGTCAAGAACGCCTTAACTGAGCAGAAGGAATCGAACAGGCAGTCGGACATCCGCGCGAAGGTGCTGGATTCCCTGCTGAAGAGCTGTAAGGTGGATTCCCTGCCGGAGGGGCTTTTGGACGCAAGGCTGGATGCGTATGTGGAAGGGTTTAAGAAGCAGTACTGCTCCGACGGGACGGATTTAAACAGCTTCTTGACGAAAAATTATAATATGACGGAAGAGGAGTTCGAGACGCAGAACCGGACGTATCTGGAATCCAATTTAAAGCAGGAGCTGATCCTTGAGGCGATTGTGAAAAATGAGAAGATCGCCTTTGACCAGGAAGGGTTCGACAAATACATTGACAATATTGTCGCGAACGGCGGGTTCGAATCGGAGGATCAGCTTTATGAGACCTATGGCGCCGGCATCGAATACGGGAAAAAGTATTTGAAGAATGTCTATCTGGATAACCTTGCCTGCGATAAGCTTGTGGAGAAAGCGAAAGTGACTTACGTGGATGGGGAAGACGGGGGCAGCAAGGAGAAATAACGGAAAGGAGAGGGGAAAGATGGAAACAGTGAATATCAGAGAGTTGTTCCGCCGCAAGGATGATTACCTGGATCGGAAGGTGTCGGTCGCAGGATGGGTCAGGAGCGTCAGAAGCTCAAAGAATTTTGGGTTTATCGTGGTGAATGACGGCACGTTTTTTGAGCCGCTTCAGATTGTGTACCACGATGAGCTGCCAAATTTCGCAGAGGTGGAGAGGCTGAATGTCGGGGCGGCGGTGATCGCTGCGGGAAAGCTGGTTCCGACGCCGCAGGCAAAGCAGCCGTTTGAGATTCAGGCGGAGGAAATCGTGATTGAGGGGGAGTCCGCCCCGGATTACCCACTGCAGAAAAAACGCCATACGTTTGAATACCTGCGCACGATTTCGCATTTGCGCCCAAGGACGAACACGTTTGAGGCGGTGTTCCGCGTCCGCTCCCTGATTGCGTATGCCATCCACAAATTTTTTCAGGAACGGGATTTTGTCTATGTCCATACGCCCATCATCACCGGGAGCGACTGCGAGGGCGCAGGCGAGATGTTTCAGGTGACGACATTAGATCTGGAAAGCCTGCCAAGGACCAAAGGCGGGGACGTGGATTACGCGAAGGACTTTTTTGGGAAGCCTACGAACCTGACGGTGAGCGGGCAGCTCAATGGAGAGACTTACGCGATGGCGTTTAAAAATATTTATACGTTTGGGCCGACGTTCCGCTCTGAAAATTCCAATACGACGCGCCACGCGGCGGAATTTTGGATGATTGAGCCGGAAATAGCGTTTGCCGATTTGAATGACGACATGATTTTGGCGGAAAGTATGTTAAAATATATTATCCGGTATGTTTTGGAGCACGCGCCGGAGGAAATGCAGTTTTTTAACAGCTTTGTGGACAAAGGGCTTTTAGAGCGCCTGAACCATGTGGCGAATTCGGACTTCGCCCGCGTGACGTATACAGAAGCGGTGGAGCTTTTGGAAAAAGAAAACAGCCGGTTCGACTATAAGGTTTCCTGGGGCGCGGATTTGCAGACGGAGCATGAGCGCTATCTGACGGAGGAGGTGTTCAAGCGGCCTGTGTTCGTGACGGATTACCCAAAGGAGATCAAGGCGTTTTATATGAAGCAGAATGACGACGGGAAGACCGTGGCGGCGGTGGACTGCCTGGTGCCGGCGATTGGCGAGATTATCGGCGGGAGCCAAAGGGAGGACGATTATGGAAAGCTCCTTGCAAGGATGCAGGAGCTTGGCCTTAAGGAGGAAGACTATAAATTTTATCTGGACTTGCGCAAATATGGCACCGCAAGGCACGCAGGCTTTGGCCTTGGGTTTGAGCGCTGCGTGATGTATTTGACGGGGATGTCCAATATCCGTGACGTCGTCCCGTTCCCAAGGACAGTTGGGAACTGTGAGCTGTAGAGAAAAAAATTGGGATAACTCCCCCTTTTGGAACATATGCTGTTTCAAAGGGGGTGTTTTTATGCCGAAAACGGAACAGGAACAGCGGGAAAAAACAATTGTCAAGGATTTCCTGCGGATTCTGTTTGTAATGTATGTGACGACGCTCGTTCTCCTGCTGCTGCTCGCGCTTGCTCTGTTTAAGATGGAGATTGCGGAGTCTGTGAGCAAGGTATGGCTGATCGCCGTGTATGTCATTAGCGGATTTTTGGGCGGCTTTCTGATCGGGAAAAGAAGAAAGAGCAAAAAGTATGCTTGGGGCTTTTTGATCGGGCTTGCTTATTTTCTGATTTTGCTTGCCGTGTCCCTGATTTTGTACAGGGGGCTTTCCGGGGACTTGACGCATCTTCTTACGACGCTTGCGCTGTGCGTGGCATCCGGGACGGTAGGGGGCATGGTGAGTTAGAATGCCCCGGCGGCAGGGCGGCGACGCCGCTTGGTTTTTCAAAAAAACCGTTGAAAAGATGAGCTAAGTCAATTATAATATCTCATTAGGAACAAAGGCAGAATAAACAGATGGAGGAACGAGACGATATGTATACATTAGAGGACATTCAGGCAGTGGACCGTGAAGTCGCTGACGCGATTACCGCGGAGTTTGAACGGCAGAGCAGCCATATTGAGCTGATCGCTTCGGAGAACTGGGTAAGCCCGGCGGTGATGTCGGCTATGGGAAGCGTCATGACGAATAAATATGCGGAAGGCTATCCGGGCAAGCGCTATTATGGCGGGTGTGAATGCGTGGATGTGGTGGAGGAGCTGGCGAGGGAGCGGGCGAAGGAGCTGTTTGGCTGCGAGTATGCCAATGTGCAGCCGCATTCCGGCGCGCAGGCCAATATGGCGGTGCAGTTTTCGATATTGAAGCCGGGCGACACGGTGATGGGGATGAATTTGGATCATGGCGGCCATTTGACGCATGGGAGCCCTGTGAATTTTTCCGGGAGCTATTTCCATATCGTGCCGTATGGCGTCAATGACGAAGGGTTCATTGACTATGATAACGTCATGGAGATCGCCATGGAGTGTAAGCCGAAGATGATCATTGCCGGCGCGAGCGCCTATGCGAGGGCGATTGATTTTAAGAGGTTCCGTGAGATCGCG
Organism: uncultured Roseburia sp.; assembly: GCA_947652855.1. Taxonomy (GTDB): domain Bacteria; phylum Bacillota; class Clostridia; order Lachnospirales; family Lachnospiraceae; genus Roseburia_B. The sequence continues at coordinate 48,937 of CANTEO010000002.1, forward strand.
GACGCCTGCGGCGCGGTCCTGATGGTGGACATGGCGCATATTGCCGGCCTTGTGGCGGCTGGCGTGCATGAAAGCCCCATCCCTTACGCGGACGTGGTGACGACGACGACGCATAAGACGCTGCGCGGCCCAAGGGGCGGCATGATTTTGTGCGGAAAAGAGGCGGCGGAGAAGTACAATTTCAATAAAGCCATTTTCCCCGGGATTCAGGGCGGCCCGCTGATGCATGTGATCGCCGCGAAGGCGGTCTGCCTGAAAGAGGCGTTGCAGCCGGAATTTAAAGAATACCAGAAAAATGTGGCGGCGAACGCGAAGGCGCTGTGCAAGGGCCTGCAAAGCCGCGGAATCAAGATCGTGTCTGATGGGACGGACAACCATTTGATGCTGGTGGATCTGACGCCGCATGGCCTTACGGGGAAAGAAGTGGAGAAGCTTTTGGATTCCGTGAACATCACCTGCAACAAGAATACGATTCCGAATGACCCGAAATCTCCGTTTGTGACGAGCGGCATCCGCATTGGAACGCCTGCGGTCACATCCAGGGGCTTATGCGAAGAGGACATGGACAAAATCGCGGAGGCGATTGCCATGATGTTAAAGGAAGGAGAGGCGAAGGCCGATGAGGCAAGGGCGATCGTTTTGGAATTGACGGAACGGTATCCTTTGAAATAAAGCGTTTTGCGTGATTTAAGGAAAAATTAATTGTAATTAATGGGAGTTGATGATAAGATGGTTACGGAAAAGAAATGCTTCGCAGCCATCTTTTCTTTTTATCTTGGAAAATTTAGCCATGGTATGCAAGAGGGCCTGAGTGAAAGACGTTCGCTTATCAAGAGAAATGTTGCAATAAGGCGGCTGCGGTGGATATAAACAGGAGGTCGTATGGGTAAGAAGAAGGCAGGAGTTGTATGTTTGGCGATTCTGGCCGCAGCAGGCGCAGCTGGGGGCATCTGGTATTTTTTAGAGAATGACGGGAAAGACAGCAATGACAGGGTCTATGTGGAGAAGGTGTCCGCCGTGATGGGAAATGCGACCGGAGTGCAGAACCGATATTCAGGCGTGGTGCAGCCACAGGAGACAGTGGACGTGAATACGGATTCGGAGCGCACCGTAGGGGAGGTTTTAGTGGCGGTTGGCGATTCTGTGGAGGAGGGCCAGTTGCTGTTTCGTTACGATACGGATGAAGTAAGCCTGGAATTGGAGCAGGCGAAGCTGGAGCTTGAGAATCAGGACATTGAGATCAGCAATTACAATAAGCAGATTCAGGAGCTTGAGACAGAGCGGAAAGCGGCTCCTGAGGCGGATAGATTTGAATATACGACGCAGATACAGACGATTCAGACGCAGATTAAGCAGGCAGAATTTGAAAAATCCAGCAAGAAGCTGGAGATGGACCGGCTTCAGAAAAAGGTGGACAATGCGGATGTGACAAGCCCGGCGTCCGGCGTGATTAAATCCATCAACGATGGAAATAGCCCGGAGGCGGAGTATGAGTCAAGCGCGTTCATCACGATTCTCTCTACCGGGGAATACCGGATCAAGGGAAAGGTCAATGAGCAGAACGCGGGCATGATTACAAGCGGCACAAGCGTGATTATCCGTTCCCGGGTGGATGAGGAGGTTACCTGGGGAGGCACGGTGGATCGGCTGGATACTGAGGAGTCGTCCGGCTCATCCGATAACAATATGATATCGTCGGATTCGGATGGGGAAATGAACTCGTCGAGCAGCTATCCGTTTTATGTGACGTTAGACGACGCGGAAGGGCTGATGTTGGGGCAGCACGTGATTATTGAGCTGGATGAGGGGCAGACGGAGGCAAAAGAGGGAATTTGGCTTTATAGCGGCTATATCGTGTTTGACGAAGCCGGCGATGGCCAGGGGGAATCCATCGAGGGGGCTTCGGAATGGGGCGGCAGTTTCGATATGGAGCCTGCATACAGCATGGCAGGCTCAAGTGACATGGAGGATTCCTTTGATGATTCTTTGTATGGGGATGATACAGAAGATTGGTCGGATTATGAGACGGATACGGAAGACTGGTCGGATTATTTGACAGATCTGATGCCGGAATATGGGTCGGAGGCCGGAATGCCGCAGGAGGGCTCGGCTGCTTTCGTTTGGGCGGATGACGGCAATGGAAGGCTTGAAAAACGGCCGGTGGTTTTGGGCGAATATGACGGAATGCTGGATATGTATGAGATTTTGTCCGGCTTAACGGAGGATGACTTGATCGCCTGGCCGATGGAAGGGCTGTATGAAGGCGTGAAGACCGTGACGGACATGGAAGAGGTGGACTATTCCTCGGGCCTGTACAATCAAAATGGCACAGAGGGCATGATGGACGACGGCATGATGGATGAAGGCTTCGATGGGATGGAGTATGATGAATCTATGGATTCGGAGTTTTCGGAAGAGTATATTGAGGATTCGGAAAACACGATATACTCAGAAGACGGGACGGTGGATGAAGGATACGATGAGGATGGGAGCGGCGGCGACGCATCTTATGAATCGGACAGCGACGGGCAGGGCAGCGCGGGAGGCTCTGAAGAAGAGAGCGGCGGCCTGCGCGGCGACGACAAGAAAGTTGTGGAGCTTGAGGACTTTCTAAAGGCGGGGGAACGGCAATGATATTGGATTTAAAGCATATTTTTAAAGATTACGCTTCAGATAAGCTCGTTGTCCCGGTCTTAAAAGATGTGACGCTTCAGGTGGAGGAAGGCGAATATGCGGCGATCATGGGGCCGTCCGGCTCCGGGAAGACGACGCTTATGAATATCATTGGCTGCCTGGACCGCCCGACTTCAGGAGAATTTTTTCTGGCTGGCACGAATGTGCTGGAGCTAAAGGACAAGGAGCTTTCCGGCTTGCGCTTAAATAGGATTGGCTTTGTGTTCCAGAGCTTTCATTTGATGCCAAGGGAGACCGCGCTGGAAAATGTGTCTTTGCCGCTTAGCTACGCAGGCATAAAGAAGAAGGAGCGGCGGGAGCGCGCCTTAAGGGCTTTAGCCAGAGTGGGCCTTGAGGATCGGGCGACTTTTATGCCGACGCAGCTTTCCGGAGGGCAGAAGCAGCGCGTCGCCATTGCGCGGGCCATGGTGAACAATCCGAAAATCCTGCTTGCGGATGAGCCGACGGGGGCGTTGGACTCTAAGTCCGGCGCGCAGATTATGGAGCTGTTCCGGCGGCTGAATGAAGAAGGCGTTACAATTGTCATGATCACACATGATAAAAAGATAGCGGATCACGCGAAACAGGTGTATCATATCATAGATGGGGAGATTTCCAGGAGAGGAGACTGACCATGAAGAAAGCGAAGAAGACAGTCATTGTTCTGATTGTGCTGCTTGTCCTTGCCGGGGCCGCGTCGGGCGGCGTCTATGCGTATCAGAAGTATCAGAGCGACAATACGGTGGTGGAGGTCGTAAGCGTATCGAATTTGAATATGGGATTTTATGGCGACTCCATGACGAGCGGGGGCGAGGTATCGGACAATTACGCCCAAAAGGTCTATGCGGAGGACAGCAAGACCGTGAAGGAGATCAAAGTGGCGGAAGGGGATGAGGTGAAGATTGGAGATCCTCTCCTTGTATATGATATGCAGGAGACAGAGCTGAAGATAGAGATGAAGCGCCTTGAGATTACGGGAACGAAAAATGACATTACGCTTGCAAAGCGGGAGATTGAGCGGCTCAAGAAGATAAAGCCCGTCGCGAATACGACGACCACCACGCCAGGCCAAAACACCGGCACGACGGGGGGGAGCTCGTCTTCGGCAAGCAAGCCGACGCCGCCAAAGAAGGAGCCGACGTATGTGCAGATGCAGGTGCAGAAGAAGGATGGCGACGCCTATAATTATATTGACAAGACGGCCAAGCCATATCAGGGGGACGGAACCGTGGAGGAGCCGTACCGTTTTTTGTGCACTCAGGAATGCTATGTCCTTGGGGAGTATTTGAATTGGCTTGTGCAGAAGGAGCTGGTCGCGTCGTTTGAGATTTGGAGCGGCAACAGCGTGGAGGAAGGCGCTTTGCTGACTTGCTGGACAGTGAACGGCATGGAGTGGACAACGGTTTCTTCTGATTCCAGATGGCTGGTCGCCACGCAGGAGAAAATGGAGGATAGGGTCGAGATTGAGGAGCCGGAGACTGAGACGCAGAAGACGAGCGAGACCAGCACGCAGACCGGCAGCAGTCAGACGCAGACGACGGAGGAGACCTATACGGCAGATGAGCTTAGGAGGGAGATCGCAGAAAAGGAGAGCGAGCTAAAGGAGCTGGAAATTAAGCGGAAAAGCCAGAACTTGGATCTGAAAAGCCTAAAAAAAGCGAAAAAGGCGTCGACCGTGAAGGCAAGCATCAACGGCGTGGTGAGGACAGTGGAAGATCCGGAGGATCCGCCGACGGACGGATCCCCCCTGATTGAAATTGCCGGGGCGCAGGGCTTGTATGTAAAGGGTTCCATAAGCGAGCTGAAATTGGATCAGATAGAGGTTGGGCAGGAGGTTTCTGCAAATTTCTGGGATACGGGACAGATGTATACGGCGGTCATAACGGAGATTTCGGATTATCCGGCTGACAGCGGCATGGGGTATTATGGAGAGGGGAACCAGAATGTGTCTTATTATGCCTTTACCGCATATATAGAGGATTCAGAGGGCCTGTCTGACGGGGACTACCTGGAGCTTACGATATCGCCGGGAGAGACGCAGATGAATACGCAGTCGCTGTATATTGAAAAGGCTTATGTTCGGGAAGAGGATGGGAGATCCTATGTCTTAAAGGCAGGGGAGGACGGCCGTTTGGTAAAGCAATATGTGCAGACGGGAAGGACCGTGTACGGCACTGGCATCGAAATTAAGGATGGCTTAAGCGAATCAGACCGCATCGCCTTTCCTTATGGAAAAACGGCGAAAGAAGGGGTGAAGGTGAAGGATGCGGAGAACGGATTTTAGGGGAGGCAGATATGTTTGAGAATATACGTTTGTCATTGAAAGGGATTTGGTCCCATAAGATGCGTTCTTTTCTGACGATGCTTGGCATCATCATCGGCATTGCCGCAATTATTGCAATTGTGTCCACAATCAAGGGGACGAATGAGCAGATTAAGGAAAACCTGATTGGGTCAGGGGATAATACGGTGAAGATTGCGCTGTATCAGGGGGATTGGGAGTATGAGATGGGATACGAAGGCGTTCCTGCCGGCATCCCAGTGATTGGAGAGAGCGTGCTGAAAGAGATCAAGTCTTTGGATCATGTCTTAAACGCGTCGGTATATATGTCCAGGCAGGATTATGACGGGGCATATTATCTGGACACCTCGTTGTCCGGGGGATATATCTTTGGGGTGGACATGAATTATTTTGAAACCTGCAGCTACATTATGAAAAAAGGCCGGGGATTTACGGAGGAGGACTATTCCAATTACCGTAAGGTTGCGATTTTGGATCAGGATTCTGCGGACGCCCTGTTTCAGGGCGAAGATCCATTGGGCAAGACGATTGAGGTGAAGCGGGAGCCTTACACCGTCATTGGAATTGTAACGCGCTCCAAGGAGTTTGAGCCGGTCATCAACAGCGTGGAGGATTACTACACCTATACGCAGAATTCTTCCGGCAGGATTTATGTGCCGGATGCGACGTGGCCGATCATATATCAGTTTGATGAGCCTCAGAACCTGGTGATGCGGGTGGATTCTACAGACAATATGACGACTGCCGGAAAGGAAGGCGCGAACATTCTGAACAGCCATTTGAGCACGAGTGACGAAACGGTTCGGTATAAGTCGGAAGATTTGCTGGAGCAGGCCAGGAAAATTCAGGAACTGGGAAAGTCCACGAACAGCATGCTCATTTGGATCGCAGGGATTTCCTTAATTGTCGGGGGAATCGGCGTCATGAATATCATGTTGGTTTCCGTGACGGAACGTACTCAGGAAATCGGGCTGAAAAAAGCGATCGGAGCCAGGAAGTCCAATATTCTAGGGCAGTTTCTGACGGAGGCGGCAGTGCTTACGAGCATGGGGGGATTATTGGGCGTGGCTTCTGGAATTGGGCTGGCGGAGGCAATTTCCCGACTGAGTGAGACGCCGGTATCCATCAGTATGCCTGCGGCAGTTGGCGCAGTGCTTTTTTCTATGGTGATTGGCATTGTGTTTGGGATGCTGCCTTCTTATAAGGCCGCGAATCTGGATCCGATTGAGGCGTTGCGCCATGAATAGGCCGGAAGAAAAGCTTCAAATACGATTGGGGAAAGGATGGATGCAGCAGCGGTGAGGCCTGAGGCGAATCTGTTGCAAGAAAGGGGACATATGGGGAAAAAAAGAGGGAAGAAAAAGAAACAGAGTGAGAATTTTTGGGTGTTATTTGGATGTGGGGCGACATGCGTCTATTTGGCAGTCATGTTGGGGCTTTTTCCTGTTTTTTATCCAGGGCATCTATTTGGGATCAGCTCCGTCAAGCGGATGTTTTTCCTGATTGCGTCAGGCGTATTTTTATGCCTGATGTCAGCGCCTGTCGTGGCGCGCGGCCTTGCATATGCGAAAGAAAGGATAAAGGTAAAGCTTGATGTGTGTGACATATTTGCAGCGGCAAGCCTTCTTTCCGTCGCGCTTTCTTTGGCCGTATCCTTAAATCCGAAAGAGTCGTTCGCGGGGACGACGTCAGGGAAAGTGGGAGCCCTTGTCATGGGGCTTTGCATTTTGGCATATTTTGTAATAAAATATTGGGCCAGGTATTATGACTGGATCATCAAGACTGCGATGGCGGCAAGCGCGTTTATCTATCTGTGCGGGATTTTTTTGACGTGCAAAGTCGATATCCTGGGCATGCAGGATGGCATTCAGGAGGTGCAAAAGGCAGTTTTCATCAGCCCTCTTGGAAATGTGGATTATAACGTGGCTTATGTGGGCTTAATGCTCTCAGGCGCGATGGCGATGTTCCTTTTGGGGCGCGAAGTGATTCATAAATACGCGTTTATGGCTTATTTATTTATCGGATTTTTGGATGTGTTCTGCGTCCGCACAGAGAGCGCGTTGGTTATGATGGCCGCTGTTTTTGCCGTGCTTTTGTATTTTGCCCTGGAGCGGGAAGAATGGCTGTCGCGTTATTTTTTGATTGCAGGCCTTTTCTTTGGCGCAAATTGTACGATATATTTAATGAAGCTGCTTTTTAAGGATCATATGTACGATTTTTCCGGAACGCACTTGCTGTTGCTGCGGACGGACGTGATTGTCATGGAGCTATTGCTTGTGGCGGCTTTGCTTTGGCTGTCAGTCAAGCGAAAGGCGCCGAAAAAAGAAACTTTGACGCGCATAAGGAAGGCGTATGGGATTCTGTTGCTTGCCGGCTTGGCAGCTATCGTGGTCTTGTTTGTTGTGATGAATGCAGCGTTTCGGGAGAATCCGCCGCAGAATATCCTGGGAAGTCTGGTGGTTGTAGATGATACGGCGACCAGAAGAGGGTACGCCTGGCTTCGTTCCGTGGAGCTGTTTCAAAAGCTGCCGCTTAAGAATCAGCTGTTTGGCTGCGGCTTAAGTAATTTCTATGATTTTATCTATCCTACCTATGGGGAGGATATGCTGAACCGTTTTGCGGCGGTATTCTATGAGCCGCATAATGACTTCCTGCAGGCGTTGGTCTGCACCGGAATCTTTGGAGCGGTTTCTTTTTTTGGGCTGATTGCGGCTACGATTGTGCGCGCCGTCAGAAAACGGAAGGATCAGGAATTGCAGTTAATGGTCATTTTGGCGTTGACGTCATTTTTGGTGCAGGGATTGGTGAACACCTACACGATTTTTATTGTGCCGTTGTTGTTTATTGTGATGGGAATGGCCTATATGCCTTCCAAAACGGATGGGTAATGTGATGAGTGAGTTGATACAAAAGCATAAGTCGGCTTTTTTGGAGGGAATGCGGGATGGGGTCCCAATTGGCTTAGGCTATTTTGCGGTCTCCTTTACGCTTGGGATCGCCGCTGAGAAATCAGGCTTAAATGCCTGGGAAGGCTTTTTGGCAAGCGCGCTATTGAATGCTTCTGCAGGCGAATACGCAGGCTTTGTGCTGATTGCCGCCAATGCGTCTTATCTGGAAGTGGGATTTATGGCCTTGATTACAAATGCCCGCTATTTTTTGATGAGCTGCGCTTTAAGCCAAAAATTGAGTCCCAGAACCCCAATGCGCCATCGTCTGCTGCTCGGCTATGGGATCACAGATGAGCTGTTTGGGATTTCCGTAGCGAGGAAAGGGTTTTTGGATCCCTATTATACATATGGGGCGTTCGGCACGGCCGCGCCATGTTGGGCGTTTGGCACAATGCTTGGCGTGCTTGCGGGAAATTTGCTGCCGCTTAGGGCGGTGAGCGCCTTAAGCGTTGCATTATATGGAATGTTTTTGGCGGTCATCATCCCGCCGTCCAGAAAGAGCAGGACGATTGCGGCTCTTGTCGGGGTCAGCTTTGTCATTAGCTTCGCCGCTTCGGCTGTGCCGACGACGGCGGCTGTGCCGGAAGGCACAAGGACGATTGCGCTCACTCTGTTGATTTCGGCGGCGGCGGCCCTCATCAAGCCGGTACATTTGGAGGAGGGTGAAAATGACGCATAACATATTGATCTATATTTTTGTCATGGCCGCCGTGACGTATCTGATTCGCGTTTTGCCATTGACTCTGATCAGAAAGCAGATAAAAAATCAGTTTTTGCAGTCTTTTTTGCATTATGTCCCTTATGTCACGCTTGCAGTGATGACGTTTCCTGCGATCCTGCATGCGACTCAGGTGAAGGCATCCGGGGCGTTGGCATTTGCATCTGGAATCGTCGCCGCATATTTTGGCGCGGATTTGTTTCGGGTGTCTCTGCTATGCTGCGGCGTGGTTTTTGTTTTGGAGCTGTTTTTATGCTGATGCGGATCTGACGGCGGCGGGGGAGCGAACCATGCGTGGCTTTTGGGCATATGATAGTTACGCCATGAACAAAGCGGGACGGCGGGATGCATGAGGGGAAAGCACAAGGAGGCGCCCGGTTGGTGAAAGGGAGAAAACGCCTGCTTTTTATGATAGATATTTTATATTAGAAAGGATAAGTAGGAGATGAAGAAAGTAGTGGCAATGCTGCTCGTTGGCGTTCTTGCAGTCCAGTCATGGATGGGCGTTCCTGTTTATGGAGCGCAGAATGCGTCAATGGCAGGAACTGAATCGTCAGTGACAGGGGAGGAGCCGACAGTTACGGAACCTGAGCCAACATTGACAGACCCTGTGCCTGCGCAAGGGCAGGGGATTTTGGAAGTAGAAGTGGGATCTTCTCAACTGATGCCATATCATGGCAGCGTAACGGTGGGGCTTTATAAGGGTGAGAATGAGGTTTCGTCGAAGGATTTGACTTATGACGGGACGTCTTCATTCCAGACGGCCCGGTTTTTTGCTGAGGAAGGCGACTATGCCGTCGCTGTCCGTTCTGAGAAATTTGCAGATTATGCGCAGGAAGTGAAGATTGAAAAAGGCTGGACGACGAAAGTCATGGTATGCTCTTCGCGGGTAGAAGCGGGAGGCAGCGCGCAGCCTGGCTGGTTCCGTCCCGGTGACGTGAACAGTGACGGAACGGTGGATCAAACAGACGTTTCCTCTGTTTTGCAGGCAGTTCGGTCAGATGCGCCTGAATTGGCGGCTGACGTGAACGGAGACGGGAAGCTTGATATGGTGGATTTGCAGCATACCGTGCAGAGCGTGGAGGCGGAGCGCCTTTCTGCCGCTTCAAAATTGGGCATTGTTCAGTCTGTGCAGTCTGTAGATGGAACTGTGATGGAAGGTGGGCAGGGATTTTTGAATCAGGAGGGGACTGTCACTTTAAAGCCGCAGGATCAGGGCGCGGCGATATCAAAGAGCAATCCCGTCGCGATGGATTTTGTTCTGGCAGCAGAAGGAGAGAGCTCCGTGCCACTGCAGGGAATGGCGATTCAGGCTCCAATAGAAGAAGATGGGGCGCTCCAATCCGGGATTACGGACGGGGAGGCGGTCATTTCTTACATAGATGAAAATGGTGAGGAGAAAAGCGAGTCCATTCCGTTTTCTAATCAATCATTCGTTAAGGCGCAGCCTACGATGTCAGGGCGCGCGAAGGCGGCTTCCCTAAGCCGGGCGGCGTCTGTAGGCGTAGAGGCGGACGGCTCTTTGATCCTTGATTTTGGGACTCAGGTCGCGGTAAAGAGAGTGACCATTAAAATTACCGGGACAAAGAAAACGGAGCCGCTTGTGAATATCGCAAAGGTAGAGTTTGTCAACGACATGGAAAATCGGATTTCCGCCCCGGAGCTTAACATTCCGAAGCTAAGCCCGATTGAATCGGCAGATAAGAGCTTAACGGCATCCTGGAGCGCACAGTCGAATGTGACGGGCTATGAAGTCAGCGTGACAGGGCCGGTGAAGGATTCCGATGGGCTTCAGACGCAGGTTATCAGAGTTGCAGGCACGCAGCATATGATCGGATCCTTGAATGACGGAAAGATGATGAACTTTGAAGAGTACAAGGTGAAGGTGCGTTCTGTGAACGGGGATTGGTGCAGCCCGTGGTCTGAGGAATTGATTGGGATTCCAAAGCCGACGAAGCTCCCGGCGCCGCCTGATTTTGTTAAGACGGCTGGCAGGTACCGTTCCATTGATGTGTCCTGGAAGGATATGGACGACTCTGCAGGATACATGGTTTATTACAAAAAGAAGTCGGAGCCGGAAACAAGCTACCGCCCTGTAGTGGAAGGCTTTACGCCGGTGAAGGAAGGGACGGGCAGAATTGACGCCACAAGCTATACGATTCGGGGCTTAGAGGATGAAGTGGAATATTCCGTCTATGTCATTGGATGGAATGAGCTTGGATGGGGCGGACGTTCGATTGTGTCTCTGGCGAAGACGAAGACCCTTTCGCCTCCAATGCTTCCTAAATATAAGCTGATCAACACATCAAACGGCACAGGAAAGCTGACGGCGCATATCGTTTCTGCTTCACATGGAAGCCATAACGGCGCCAAGATGGTAGGCAGCGCGTTGGATGTGGAAAAATACAGCGCTTTAGGGGTAGTGGACGATGATTATGCCTCCTATTGGGTGAAAGAGGACTGGGATGACGGCGTGGCCTATCCGGCAAATGGAAAGGGCTTAACGATTGCGCTGGATAACGATTACCAGATGAATTTTATCACCTATGCGGCTGCGGATCAGGTTCAGGCAATGCAGTATGTCAGGGTGGATTATTATCAGTCCCAGAATCCTTCAGAGAAACGGACGGTAGGCGCGCGTCTGTATGAGAAGCGGGATGAGAACGAGAACCCGTTCTATATTGTCAAATTAAATGAATCCATTACGGCGAACAAAGTTACGCTCTCGTTTGGCAGGGATTCCTCCAGGCAGCCGATGATGGTAGGGGAGGTTCATTTCCATTATTATGATTCGCTTGAAGATGACATCATGGGGCTGTATCAGGATGAAATGCACACGACGTTAAGGGCTGACGTTACGAAGGAGACGATTGACGGCTTAGCGGCGCGTCTTGAGACAGTCGATGAGGCAAGCGGTGAGAAGCATCCTTTATATCGCGAATTGATGCTGGAAATTGAGACGGCGACGGAGATATTAAATTCAGCGCTGGAGCCTTCGTATGAGGTGGATCCGCACATTACAGGAAAGAAGGACGGCCATCTTGGATTTGGCGGCTTAAATGCATGGCAGCCGCTTGGAAGGGTCGCATATTCAGGGGAGAGCCTGTTGGTTTATGTTGGGCATAACACGAAGCGGACGGGAGATAACGCAAGCTTACAGCTTGTATTTACGCAGCATCATTCAGAAGCCGCCGGATTTGCTAAGGCAGTGGGCTTAAAAGTGGGCAGGAATGAGATTACGGTTCCAAAGATTTCTACCAGCGACTTTGAGCGCGGCGGTCAGATTTATGTCGCGTATACTGGAAATAACGCGTCGGATCAGTATGCGGTGCGCGTCAGCGGAGGAAGCCGCATACCTGCATTGAGCGTCTATGGCAAGACTGAGGCGGAGCGCATAGATGCGATCCGGGCTTACGTGGAAGACCTTGAGGCTTATGTCGGGACGATTGAGGCAGGGCATGAGCAAAGCCACAAGGGGACTGTCGGCGTGGACTATGACTATGACCAGACCAACTGCATCTTAAACGCGACTGACATCATGATGAAGGAAATGATGTATTCGCTGCCGGCCACTCAGGTTTGGGCGGGCCTTAAGGGCGCCGAGGATAAGGCGGCGAAGCTGGACGCTGCATTAAAGGCAATGGAGCAGACGATGACGCTGTTCTATCATCACAAAGGGTTAAGTGACGAAGCAGGCACAGCACGCGGAAATAACGCCTTGCCGTCACAGCACTTGAATATCCGCTACATGAGAATGTTTGCAGGCGCGTTTATGTATGCGGCAGGCAACCATATCGGAATTGAATGGGGATCGGCGCCGCTTGCAAGCGCGCCAAACGATATGTCGGGATTTGGTTGGGGAATCGGCCATGAGATCGGCCATGACATTAACCAGGGGACATATGCGGTCGCGGAAGTGACGAATAACTATTTTGCGATGCTCCTGACAGGAACGCAGCGCTTTACGTATGAGAATGTGTATAAAAAAGTGACCTCCGGCTCGGTAGGGCGCGCGTCAAATGTATTTACGCAGCTTGCGTTGTATTGGCAGCTTCACTTGGCATTTGACAATCAGTCAGATGACCATCATGTGTATGACAATTACGAAGACCAGTTTGCGAACCTGTTCTTTGCGAGGATGGACACGTATTCCAGAAATCCTGCAAAGGCTCCGCAGGAAGGGCTTACGTTTAGCGGCGGGTCAGATCAGAACCTGATGAGGCTTGCCTGCGCTTCGGCTGAGAAAAATATCCTTCCATTCTTTGAGCGGTGGGGCATGAGGCCGGATGAAGACACGATTGCCTATGCGTCAAAATATGGCGAGGCGGACACGAAGGCGCTGTACTATGCAAATGAGGACGCCAGGGAATACCGCTTGGCGCATTTAGACGAGGCGGGCTCTATCAAGGAGAAGGATGCTATTCGCTCCGCGAATGTGACAGCCAGCTCCAATCGCGCGGAAATCACGATTGCGACGAATGAAAGCCAGGATTTGATTTTGGGCTATGAGATCAGCAGAAGCATGATTTCAAATGGAGAGAAGAAAACAGAAGTGATTGGCTTCGTGCCGATTGACACGGCGGATTCCACGGTTTATGTGGACACTGTGACTACGATTAATAACAGGGTGCTGGAATATGAAGTGCGGGCAGTTGATAAGTTCTTGAATTATTCCAATGTAAAATCCGCAGGATCCGTAAAGATTCAGACCGACGGCGTATTGAATAAGTCGGAGTGGACAGTGGAGACTGATCTGACATCGGAAGATGACACGGAGCTGGAGCCGGATGCGGAAGATCCGGACAGCGGGTTTGACGCGACGAATCCGGGAAATGTGGAAGGAAAGAAGGTCAACAGCATTGAGCGGATCTTAGACAATGATTTGTCGGCAGAGGGAACGTATGCCGGAACGTGTGAAGGCACAGGCGCGATCACCATTGATATGCATAAGGTGGAGCAGGTGACTTCCCTGAAATACCAGGGAGATGCGTTAGGCAGCGTTACGGTGGAAGTGAGCCAAGACCAAGAGGCATGGGTCACGGTAAAAGAAAATTACACAGGGTTAAGCAAAGCGGGGACATCTATCATTTGGTTTGACGCTGTGGAAGAAGGGGAGAGGGATTCCTGGATTGGAACCTACGATGCCCGTTACGTGAGGATCACGCTGGCGCATACAGGAGCCGTGTCGATTCAGGAGATTGACGTTTGCGGGCCGTCAGGGGATAACCTTGAATTTATGACGGCGGAAGACGGCCAGCCAGCCGTTGGCATCCTTTCTGCGGATTACAAATATGGCGATGAAGCGGAAGACGTCATACCGGAAGGCTCCTTAATCTTTACGGGGACATATAAAGGGAACCCGGCGTACAATGTCGTTGTGCTGTATGACACAGAAGGCAATGTCATTGGTGAGAAGGATGGGAACGTCCTTGCGAAACAGGTGATATTTGCGGATGTGCCGGAAAACGGAAATCTCGGCGAGACATCTGACGGAACCTGGGTATATTATGTGGAGCCTGGCCAGTGGGATGCGGATTCCTTAAAGAAGATTGGCGGCGTGCGCGGTGAGCTGTACCGCGTGGACAATGCCTTAACGCTTGCGGGCGAGCGCGTTGTCAGCGACACGAAGGTGATTGCCATTCCAGATTCATTGACAAGTATTACGATGCAAGGAGGCAAATATGAGAAAGTGGATTAAATACATTGCGGCGGCGTTTTTTCTGATCGCGGCATTGCCAATGTCCGTTGCGGCGGCAGAACAGAGCAAAGGCGTTTTAACGGCAGATAAAAATGACGTGTCGGTTGCGCTGAACCTTCCAGAGGGCAAGACAGAGACGATTACGTCTCTGCGCCTTAAGGTTCGCGTTCATGCAGGAGCCGGCACGATGGGCGAGCCTTCCTTTCGGTTTGATGAGAGCATAAAGAGCGCCGTAAGGGACGCGGAAATTAAAAAGGAGGCCGACGGAAGCTATTCGGTGGACATCATTCTTTCCGGAAAGAAAGATCAGGCAGTCTTTCAGGGCTCTGAATATGCGAAAATCGGGACATTGTCCCTTAAGCCGACCAGCGCTGAGTATCAGATGAATGTGGAGTTTGCGGGCGCAGGGAAGGAAGATGAGCCGTCCGTGAAGTATATGGACGCAGGCGGGTTTGATGAGCTGACGGCATATCTGGAAAACGCAAAGACGCTTGAGGTGAAAAATGAGAAGGCCGGCGCGCAGAAGCCGTCAAAGAAGAAATGGTTTGAAATGCAGCCGACGCTGAACGTCTATGCGAAGAGAGGATCCAAAAAGGTCAATTTTGAGTGGAGTAAAGTGGAAGAGGCCGATGGATATGTCCTTTATGAATACAATGCAAAAACAAAAAAATATAAGCAAATTAAGGAGATCAAAAAGGCATCTGTCACATCGACTTCAAAACTGTTCAAACTGGCCTCTTCGCACGCCTTTACGCTGCGCGCTTATAAGTTAAAGCCGGTAAACGAGCCGAAGCACGGCGCATACAGCACACAGGCGAATGTGACGCTTTCCCCGGATAAGGTGAAAGGGATTTCCAGAAAAGGAAAGAGCAAGTCCATCCTTTCTTGGAAAAAAGTCTCCAATGCGAAAGGATACCAGGTTTGGTGCAGGAAAAAGAAAGGCGGCAAGTTCAAGCTGGTTAAGACCATCAATAAGGTGAGCGTCACAAAGTATAACCTTAAGAAGCTGAACAAGAAAAATTATCAATTCAAGGTTCGGGCATTTGTCCTCAACTCAAAGAAAAAGCCTGTTTATGGCGTGTTCAGCGCAGTGAGGTAAGTTATTTCAGGTTTATAAGGCAGTTCTTTTCAGCCGGCATATTTCGTAGAAATATGCCGGCTGTTTTGTGGAATTGGCCTGTTTTTGAAACGCCATATTGAGGAGGGGCCTAAGGGAATGGCTGAAGCATGGTGGGCGTTGTCTTTGAGAATGGACGTAAATCACAATTAAGATACGGATGGAGCGGTTTTTGCAAGAAAGCCTCCCGTTTGCGAAGCGCAAGGGATTTCTATGGGCAGAATGTGAATGGCCTGACATAATAAAAATATCCCCTGCATACAATGTAAAAACAAGTATCGCAGGGGATTCTTTTGAAAAGTTATATTGAGGAAAGAGCTATGGAAATAGCCAGATATATTATCGAGAACAATGCGACAGTAAGACAGACGGCAAAACAGTTTGGGATTAGCAAGAGCACGGTTCACAAAGACGTAACGGAACGTCTCCCGCAAATCAACCCTACTCTTGCCAAAAACGCCAGAAAAGTATTGGATGTGAACAAATCGGAACGTCATATCCGGGGAGGTCTGGCAACGAGGGAAAAATATCTGCATCACCATATTTGATCAGGATACATATGCTCTTTTTTACGCATCGCCGACAGAAAAATAAATCTTTCTGTCGGTGTTTTCATGCAAAAAGAAAAAATTTTACGCCGGATATAGAATATGGTAGAATAAACGGCGAAAGAAGGCGTATGAATATGCAGGATGCAGAAATCAGACAATATAAAAAGATGACGGAGACACCTGTTGGAAAGCTTATTTTAGAGCTTGGACTTCCAACTACGATCAGTATGCTGATTACGAATATTTACAATATGGCGGATACGTTCTATGTCAGCAAAATCAGCATTACGGCCAGCGGGGCCACGGGAATCGTATTTGCCCTGATGGCAGTTCTGCAGGCGTTTGGATTTATGTTTGGCCATGGCGCGGGGAGCAATATCAGCCGGCTGCTGGGGGCAAAAGAGACTGTGCGCGCAAAAATTTTCACCTCTACCAGTGTATTTCTGGCGCTTTTGACAGGAATTTTAATCGGAACTTTCGGCCTTATGTTTCCAGACCCGTTTATGCGGGCTTTAGGCAGTACGGATACTATTCTTAAAGACGCAAAAATATACGGGGGTTTTATCTTAGTTTCTGGTCCCGCTATGACGGTTGGATGCGTGCTGAACAATATTTTAAGATATGAAGGAGCGGCTGCGTTCGCTATGGCAGGGCTTTGTACAGGCGGAATTTTAAATATGCTTCTGGATCCGGTTTTGATTTTTCAATGCGATATGGGGATTGCCGGGGCCGGACTATCAACCGCAGTCTCCCAGTATATCAGCATAGGCATTCTTCTCCTGCCGTTTCTGCGAAAAAAGACAGTTACAGAAATCAGTTTCCGCTATGTCACAAAAGAAATTTCTGACGTCGGCAATATTATCCTTACCGGGCTGCCGAGCCTGGCAAGACAGGGGTTAAACAGTATTTCGACAGCGGTTCTCAATCTTCAGGCCGCCATGTTTGGAGATGCGGCGGTTGCTGCAATGAGCATTGCGGGCCGGTGCGGAAATCTGCTGTTTAGTTTTGCGCTTGGAATTGCACAGGGATTCCAGCCGATTTGCGCATTTAATTATGGAGCCGGAAAAAAGGAGCGGGTGAAAAAGGCTGTCTGGGTTACTATGTTTCTTGGAATTGGAATAATGGGGATTCTGTGCGCTGTGTGTGATTTTCTTGCGCCTGAAATAATTGTTTTGTTCCGGGAGGAAAAGAGCGTTCTTTCGGCCGGAGTGGGAGCGTTCCGCTGGATGTGCCGGACTTTATTTCTGCTTCCGGTTTCTGCAGTGGGAAGCATGCTGTTTCAAAGCATCGGAAAAAAGGGACGTTCACTTTTCATTGCGGCCCTCCAAAGCGGGCTGATATCCATACCGCTTATGTTTCTTTTGCCAGGGTATTTTGGAATTGCCGGAATCTGGTCTGCACAGCCGCTTTCCTATCTGGCTGCAGGCATTGTGACCATTCCTGTTTTAATGATTTTTTTTCGGGAACAGAGAGAAAAATTTTAAAATTCACATATTTTTAAAAAAACAGGATACGCTAAAGCCGTAAGAACTATATTATGTTTGGAGGCTTTGCAAAATGGAAAAAACAGAAACAGCGCCGTTTGGTTTTAAAGATAAAATCGGATATATGTTTGGGGATTTTGGAAATGACTTTACCTTTATTTTTGCAAGTACATTTTTAATGGTTTTTTATACAAAAACGCTTGGAATTGAAGCGTCTATGGTCGGAACGCTTTTTTTGGTGGCAAGAGGCGTGGATGCATTTACAGATATAGGAATGGGACGGATTGTGGATTCCGCTCCAGAACATCCGAAGGGAAGGTTCCGGATCTGGATTCTTCGTATGTGCGGGCCTGTGGCGATTACAAGTTTTCTGATGTACCAAAGTTTTATGGCTGATGCGTCTATGGGTATGAAAATAGTCTATATGTTTGTCACATACCTGCTGTGGGGCTCAGTTTTTTATACGTCGATCAACATTCCATACGGTTCTATGGCGTCTGTGATTTCGGAAAAGTCAAAGGACAGGCAGTCGCTTTCCGTATACCGCTCGCTTGGATCGACATTTGCGGCGGTAGCAATCAATGTGCTCGCCCCACTGTTTATTTACCGGCTGGATGAAAATGGAAATCAGGTTGTAGTCGGAAAAATGTTTACCATCGTTTCGGGAATATTTTCTTTTCTGGCTGTGATCTGTTACCTTCTGTGCTATTTTCTGGTAACGGAACGTGTCGCTGTAGGGAAAAAAACAGTGCAGAAGAAAACATCCGTTGTAAAAACGCTGACGCATGTGTTTACAAACCGCGCGCTGCTGGCAGTTATATTAATCTCTGTCCTGACGCTTTGCGCAACGATTATGAGCCAGTCAATCAGTACGTTTTTATTTGCGGATTATTTTAAAAATACGAAGGCTCTCTCCATCAATAATTTTCTTGGGCTTCCGGCTGCAATCCTTCTGGCGGCGGTTTCCGGAAAGCTGGTGGAACGTTTTGGCAGGAAAGAAGTGACTTCCATCGGATGTATTTTGGCGGCGGCTCTGTTTTTTATTATTTATTTTTTAAGACTGGAAAATGTCTGGGCGTATATTATACTCAATTTCATTGCCTGCATAGGCGGTATGTATCTGTTTAATATGACAATCTGGGCGATAATTACGGATGTCATTGACGATCAGGAAGTGCAGACGATGCAGAGGGATGACGGTACAATCTACGGCGTATATTCATTTGCGCGAAAACTCGGACAGGCTCTGGCCGGCGGCCTTGGAGGGTTCGCCCTGTCGGCAATTGGTTATGATTCGCTTGCCGCAGCGCAGACAGATTCTGTGCGGGTCGGAATTTACGGGCTTTCTACGCTGTTTCCAGCAGCGATTTATACGCTTGTGGCAGTGGTGTTTCTCTTTCTTTATCCGTTGTCTAAACGTCGGGTGGAAGAAAATACGAGGGAACTTCAAAGCAGAAGATAAAAAATATTGCTTGTCATTCGAAAACAGCTTTCTTATAATGGAACATAAGTAAACACATGAGGAGGAAGTGGACGAATGGAGCAGGAAAAAGTAATTGTAATTGATTTTGGCGGCCAGTATAACCAGCTTGTGGCAAGACGCGTCCGGGAATGCAATGTTTATTGTGAAATCTATTCTTACCGTACAGACATTGAAAAAATTAAAGCGATGAATCCAAAGGGGATTATCCTGACCGGCGGGCCAAACAGTTGTTATGAAGCAAAAGCTCCTGCCTGCGGCAGAGAATTATTTGAACTGGGAATCCCGACGCTCGGGCTTTGCTATGGAGCGCAGTTAATGATGTTTACATTAGGCGGAAATGTGGAGCGCGCGCCTGTGCAGGAATACGGCAAAACAGACGTATCCATCTGTGCGGATTCCCTTCTGTTTGAGAAAGTGCCGAAAAAAACAGTCTGCTGGATGAGCCATTTTGATTATATAGCAAAACCCGCGCCGGATTTTAAAATTACGGCTTATACAAAAGACTGTCCGGTGGCGGCGGCAGAAAATCAGGAGAAACAGTTATATGCCGTTCAGTTTCATCCGGAAGTTCTGCATACGCAGGAAGGCGGAAAAATACTTTCCAATTTTGTAAAAAGAATTTGCGGGTGTGCGGGAACCTGGCGGATGGATTCTTTTTTGGAAGATTCCATCCATGCAATGCAAAAAAAGATCGGAAGCGGAAAAGTCCTCTGCGCACTGTCCGGCGGCGTCGATTCCTCTGTTGCGGCAGTTATGCTGTCCAAAGCAATTGGAAATCAGCTTACCTGCGTTTTTGTGGATCATGGCCTGCTCCGGAAGGATGAAGGGGATGAAGTCGAATCGGTATTTGGCCCTGACGGGCCGTATGAACTGAACTTTATACGCGTAAATGCCAGAGAACGCTTTTTTAAGAGTCTGGCAGGCGTAACGGAACCAGAGAAAAAACGTAAGATTATCGGCGAAGAGTTTATTCGTGTTTTTGAGGAAGAAGCAAAAAAAATAGGCGCTGTGGATTTTCTGGTTCAGGGAACCATATATCCGGACGTAGTGGAGAGCGGCCTTGGCGGAGAATCCGCAGTCATAAAATCGCATCACAACGTTGGGGGCCTGCCTGCCTGCGTGGATTTTAAAGAAATTATAGAACCCCTCCAAAGCCTGTTTAAAGATGAGGTGCGAAAAGCGGGCCTTGAACTTGGAATGCCCGAACATCTTGTGTTTCGCCAGCCGTTTCCGGGACCTGGCCTTGGGATTCGGATTATTGGAGAAGTCACAGCCGAAAAAGTAAAAATTGTCCAGGATGCGGACGCCATTTACAGAGAAGAAATTGCCAACGCCGGTTTGGCGCAAAGCATGGGCCAGTATTTTGCGGCGCTTACGAATATGCAGTCCGTAGGCGTAATGGGAGACGAACGGACATATGAATATGCAGTAGTCCTGCGCGCCGTAAGCACTGTGGATTTTATGACGGCCGAGGCCGCTGAGATCCCATTTGAAGTATTAAAGAAAACAATGGGGCGTATTATTAATGAAGTAAAGGGCGTAAACCGGGTATTTTATGATTTGACAAGCAAGCCTCCTGGGACGGTGGAGTTCGAATAAACAAAAATGCTTAGTGAATCCAGTGTTTATGCGGGTTTGCGGACTTTGGAAAGGTCTTTTGATAACAAATTGATAACAGTCGTTTGAGTGCGATTATT
>CANTEO010000003.1 GCA_947652855.1 uncultured Roseburia sp.
TTAGAAAAAGTGTAATAAGATAATTGCAGAATAGAAAACACGAATGCATTTCAAGATGCGCTGTAAAATAATGATGTATGTATTCAAATATATTTTCTGGATGTTTCAATCAAAAGTTGTGCAGATATAAAGAAAAGATATTTTAATAGATACTTTTTTATGTGAAAAAACATTTGCGATGTGAATCGGACGTTTGCAGTTTGTCATTCATTCAGGCGAAAGCAGGCCATTTGGCTTCGCAAGTATAAATGCCAGTAGCATCATTGGGGAAGTCTGGCGAAAAAGAGAAGGAGGATTTATATGAAGCAAAGGTTCAACAACCATTTGTGGAAGAGGGGAGTCGCGTTCGGGCTGTCATTTGCCATGGCGGCTTCGTTGATTCCGGCGATGCCCGCGCGTGGAGAGGGGACTCCAGCGGGGGGGGGCAAAACGATAGCCAAGCCTAGCAATGTCACAAAGGCAGGCAGCGTTACGATGGAAGGATCCCAGACAGGCCAGCCTTTCGCTAAGGGTACGGCGGGCAGCGCCAATTTTCGCGCTCCGGCTATGATAACAATGGACAACGGGAGCATTTTGGCTGTTGCGGAGGCCGATTGGGACGGGACAGCCAGGAAGAACGGCACGGACATTGCCGCGTCTGTGTCTTCTGACGGGGGCAATACCTGGCAGGATTATAGCTTTCCGTTCTATTTTCCAGACAGCGAAGGGTATAATGCAAGCGGGGCGGCCACATTTACGGCTCCATCCGTGATGGAAGGCCCGGACGGAAAGGTGTATTGCTTTGTCAATGCGTTTCCGGCAGGAGGCATGGACATTGCGGAGCATAACCATGGCTCGGGCTATGTTGACGCAGGCGGGGCGGAGCGCTACCTGGCCTTGACGGAAGACGGGGAGACGAGCGGCAGCGCGGCGCCGGGAGACGACTTGACGGCATATCCGTATTATATTGGCGCGTTTGCAGGCGATGGGGACGCATCTTACGCGCCGGTTAAGAATCGTTCGGACAATACGGATACGGCGTATTATGTGGACGCGTGGTACAATCTTTATGAAAAGAGCGGGGGAAGCTATGAACCGATGATGTGCCAGGGGAATACCGCGGTGCAGCAGAACGTGTTCTATGAGGACTCCAAATTTCATGTCTATAAAATCGGCTATACCTGGATGGTGGCCTCAGAGGATTACGGCAAGACCTGGGGAAGCCCAAGGAACATTACGGATCAGGTGAGCTTTGGGGACACCAAGAACGAGGTGCGCCTGATTTCCACGGGACGCGGGATCACAACGCAGGAGTCGGGCGACATTGTCCTTGGGATCCATTATCATGGCCCGCATATGGCGGAGGGCATGAAGATCGGGACGGGCGTCATCTCCTCTTCGGACAATGGAAGGACCTGGGCGTATGCGGACGGGGAGACGATACAGAATACGAATGACGTGGACGCCGGGCAGAACAAGCTGGTGGAGCTTTCGGACGGGACGCTCCGTATGTTTTTTGGCAATACGCAAAGTAAGATTTCTTACATAGACGCGAAGAAAGGCTCCGACGGCACATATGTGTTTGAGGAGGAGCGGGTGGAGACGGACGCCTTGTTAAAGGATTCCAATGCGTCCAGATGTAATTTGAGCGCGATCTCCTATTCAAAGGAAGTGAATGGAAGGCAGATGATCCTGGTGTCCGCCCCCAAAGGGCCACAACGCGCCGACGGCAGGATCTTTGCGTTTTTGGTAAATGACGATGCAGAAAAAACCATGGAGCTGGCGAGCGAGTTTAAGATCCCTGACACGGCGGGCAGCTTTGAGTATTCCAGCATGACAGAGCTTGAGGACGGCTCCATTGGCCTGCTGTGGGAAAGCAAGGTAAGCGAGGCGGAATATGCCGTGCAGTACCGCAGGCTTGGCATCCTTGAGGTGGCAAAGAAGCTGGACGTCAAAGACGCTGCGGTGAATGTGAATCTGGAGTTGGGGCAGACCTACCGCAGGGAATACTATGGGGATACGGCTCCGACAGCCCCGACGGGCGTTACAGTGGCGGACGTTGAGACGGGAACGGGCGTTGAGGTCAAAGCGGCGCTGTACGACCATGCTGGCACGACAGTGTATGAGCAGGAGCCGAATCCGTTTTTGAATTTAGAAGACGCCGAGTTCGTGTTTACAAAAACGAACGTCGGTGAGAATACCTGGAGCATATATAATGAAGAAACCGATTCTTACTATGTGAATGACACTTATACGGGGCAGACTACAGCGCAGTTATTTGCAACGGCGGATCAGATCGGCGACAAGTCGGAAAAGGATAGGATTTGCGTTACTCCTGTTGCGGATGATGCAGACGGGAGCTTCACGATCAAGAAATATTCGGGCGACAGCAATGTGTATCGTGCGCTTTTTTACTACTATGCCTGGAACAGCTTTGCGACACAAGGGAGCAATACATCAACTCCTTGCGTTGCGAACCTGATTCTTCTGGAAAGGAAAGCGTCTGTAGATAGTTCAGATATCATTCAGGGATATCAGCGGGTGACTCAGATAAAAGATGGGGGACGGTATCTGATCGTTTGCCGTGCCGGCAGCAATGCAGATGATTCAAATTTATCTACGTATCTATTGTATCCGACTGTAGGGGCGGCTCAGTCAGCAGATACGAAACGGGCGACGAAGAAAGTCGGCGCGTCTTCGGAGCAGAGCGTCAAGCAGACCAAGTATGTTGCGTTCACGGCGAAGAAAGCGGGCTTTCAGTCCATTGTCGTGGACGGCGTGACTTACAGGGTCAATGTGACAGGATTTGAAGAAACGGACGCGGTATCGGTGAATCTGGCAGTGGGGGAAACCTGGAGAGGCCCTTATTATGCGGATGGGACGTCTGTTACTGAAGTGTCAGAGAAGGATGCGATTGCAGATATTGAGGTGGAAACTTCTGTTCAGGTTACGGCAGAGCTGTTTGACCATGATTCATCAGGAACAGGGTTTAGTTCAACAAAAAATGACAGCTTGATTTTGGAGGATGCAGAGTGTGAGTTCACAAAAACAGGAGAGAAGTGGAGCATATATAATGAGAAAACAAACTCTTACTTTATCAATAACAAAAAAGATTTGCCAAATGAACATCTGTTTATGAGTAAGGAGAATGTAGATAGTGAAGGGTTGTCGGTAAGTTCGATTTCACTTACCAATAAAGAAGGTTTTTTTGATATAACGAATGATGTATCTAGAAAATTATATTTTTTATATACGGGGATGAATTTCAGTTCAGGTGGAGGACATAATGATAGTAATAGCACATGGAAAATGAGTTTGTTAAAGAAAAAAACAAGTTTGAATGGTGAAGAGCCAGAAGGGTCTATTAAAGGGTATGAGTCAGTGAATGAGCCAGTGAGCGGAGAAAAGTATTTGATTGTATGTTGTACTGGCACTAGTTCAACAGATACAAGTAACAATTGCTATTTACTGTATCCGGTTGCAGGAGCGTTGAGCGCAGAGAAACTTAACGTCACCAAGAAAGTCGGCTCTTCCAGCGCCAAAGAGGCCAAGCGTCCTGTCATCACGGCAAAGGCTCCAGGCTGCTTGGTGAAGGAGGTCAACGGCGTGACCTATCGCATCCAGGTGACGGGCGAGAATCCAACGCATGGGGATGGGATGCTGGAGGATCGCAACCAGATCCCTGCGGGCTGCTATGACGACGGCTATACCGGGGATAAGGTATGTCCGGTTTGCCAGAAAACGATTGTGGCCGGAACGTCAGTCCCCGCGACGGGCCACACATGGGAAAAAGATGCGGGAGCCAGCAAAGAGCTTACGGTTGACAGCGCGACTGGCAAGGCCACGGCAGACGGCGTGAACGTATTTACCTGCTCGGAACATAAGAAGACGGAGACGATTCATGCGTATGCGTATAATGCGCTGAAAGCGCAGAAGGAGAAGGCGGCCGCGGCGCTAGGTGAGAGCAGCAAATTGACGGCTGAGCTGAAAGCGGAGCTTCAGGCGGCATATGACGGCTTAAAGGTGGACGAAGTCTTTGGTGCAAAAAACAGCAGCGCTGCAATGTATCGGACGGCGGATGCCTTAAAAGTGAAGCTGGATGAAGTGAACAGCAAGAACTGTACGTGTGAAATTTCAGACATTACGGTCACGCCGGAGGCGGCTCCGACAGCCCCGCTTAAGATCTCGATGAAGGCGGACGGGAGTGAGAATACGCTTCAGCTGGCGGCGAAGGCGTCAATGGCGAAGGAGTGTTTTGTGGACGGACATCCGGAAGAGGTGACGTTTGCCTATCGGGTGGAGGATTCCGGGACGACAGGAGCGACGGTGACAAGCAAAGGGGCAGTGTCCGCCATTGCGTCTGGAACCGCAAAAATCGAAGTGGCCGGAACGGTCAGGAGCACTGGCAAGAGCTTCCGTAAGACGGTAGATGTAGAGGTAGAGCGTGAGGGCCAGAGCATCGACGGGTGCATCTGTACCGTCAAGGGCATTGCAGTAGAGGAGGAATCCACGAAGATCAAAATTAAGCCGACTGGCGTGGGCAGCAACACCTCCAAGCTGGCTCTTTCTGTAGAAAAAGAAGTGAACGGCTGTACTGTGGAGGGTCATCCGGACGGCAACGGCGTCAGCTATCGGTATAAAGTGAAAGATGCCGGCGAGACGGGCGCGGCGGTCAATGCAGAGGGCGTAGTGAGCGTATCCGGCGTTGGGAAGGCGGTCATTCAGGTGACGGCGGTTCTTGCCTGCGGCGCGGAAAAGAGCATAGATGTGACGGTCACGGTGGCCTATGAAGAGCTTTCGAAGGCTGGCAGCGTATCCGGCACGGCAGAGACCAAGACGAAAGAGCAGCCGTTTATTGCAGATGTGACGGCGGGCAGGAAATCGTTTGACGCCCCGGCGATGATCGTGAAGCAGAGAGGGGAAAACGCAGATATGCTGGTTGCGGCCGCGGACGCAAAATATGACACTTCGGTTCGAAGGGCCGGCGGCGTGGACATTGTCGCGTCGGCGTCCTCAGACGGCGGGACGAATTGGACCTATAGTTTCCCGATCCGTTTCCCGGACAGTGACGCGAACGCGCAGGCGAATTCGACGACGATTAACAATCCGGCGCTTGTGGAGGACGCGGCAGGGAAGATTTATTGCTTCGCTAATGTGAACCCGACAGGCGTGACGGGCATGATGACGGGAGAGGAAGGCTATAAGTTCCCGAACGTGGGCACAGGCTATATTGAGGTGAGCGGGACAATGCGGCTTGCATTGACGGGCAATTATGCGAACGCAAACAGGAACCCGAAAGACAGCACAGCCGATGAGTATGAATATTACGTGGGAGACTGGGCTGAAGGAGAAGACATCGCCCCGGTATTAAGCCGTGCTGACAATACAGAGAGCGAATATGGGGTTGACAAATGGTTCAATCTCTATGAAAAGAAAGAAGACAGATATGAGCCGCTTGTGCAGAAGCAG
The DNA here is from genome assembly GCA_947652855.1 of uncultured Roseburia sp. GTDB lineage: Bacteria > Bacillota > Clostridia > Lachnospirales > Lachnospiraceae > Roseburia_B. Next base: position 5,449 of record CANTEO010000003.1, read on the forward strand.
GCGACAGAGACAGGCGTTGCAGACGGCAGCCTTGTGGTGCAGCAGAATGTGTTTTATGCGGGATCTGCCCTGCACGTATACAATACGGGCTATTTAATGTGCGTGACAAGCACAGATGGCAAGAATTGGGGCGATCCGCAGATTTTGAACCCATTTGTGAAAAAAGAGAACGATCAGGCGCTTTTGGTGGCGTCAGGGAAAGGGCTTTTGACCTCGCTTGGGAGGCTTGTCATTCCGGTGTACCGCAGGAATGACGGCAGTAAGGACGTCAGCAGCATTGTCTGGCTTGACCTAGACGGCCATTGGCAGCGTTCTGCTGACGTGCCGATGTCCAGTGACGTGACGTCTTCTTCCGAAGGGGAGATTGTGGAGATTAGCGACGGGCATCTGCGCCTGGTTTTCCGAAATGAAACGGGCCTGATCTGCTATGCTGACGCGCATAGGGATGGCAATGACATATTTACGTTCACAGAGCCGGTTCAGACAGGGACGGCCGCATATGCAGAGGCGAATGTGACGGCGGTGAGGTATCAAAAGCTGATCAATGGGCGTCAGGGGCTTTTCATTGCCGCGCCTTCCACCGGCTCCAAGGCGAATGGGCGAATCTTCACATTCTTAGGGAGAGGCGACGCGAACAGGGGCATGGTAAGGCTGGATGAGTTCACTGTGCCTGGCAGCTCCGGCTATTTTGGGGATTCCTGCCTTGTCGTGCAGAATAACGGAAACCACCTTGGCCTGCTTTGGGAAAATACGAACGGCGGGCTTCGGTACAGCAAGTATGGCATTATGGATGTCGTGAAGACCGGATATATCCCGAATGTGACGATTGACGTGAATTTAGTGCTTGGCGGAGACCCGTATGTGAGGGAGTACACCGTGGAAGGGAAGGAAAACCTCAACGGAGTGACGCAGGAGCCGGACGGGGCGATTGTGTCGCATACGTTTGACCGTGGTGAGGCGGAGACGGCAGAAGTGCCTTCTTTGTATAAGCATGTGGGAGATACGGCTGCGTTTGAAGATACAGTAGACGAAGACGCGGACATTACAAAGGCGGAGTTTACCATTTCACGTCCGAGCAATTTGCGGGAAGATGAGTATGTGGTTTACAGCGAAGGCATGGACCGCTATTTGTCGCACCGTTCCAGCGTGAATGACGTCTTTACGCCTCAATATCAAAACAACATAACGATTACAAAATATCTGGAAGGCTCTAATACGTTCCGGATCCGCGGCTGGAACAACCGACAGTTTTTGTTTGGGGAAGAGACGCTGCAGCTAAACGCGCAGGGCGGCGGCAGCGCTGTGCCAAACGGCTATACGGAGGCGCTTACATTTTTGGAAAAGGTGCAGGAGGAGGCTTCTCCTGTCGATCCGTCGGAAGGCGCGCGGGCAGAGCAGCCGATTCCCGGATATCAGGCGGTGGATACGATTACGCCGGGCAGGAAGTATTTGATTACGCATACCGTGGATGGCGTCATTTATATCGTGTATCCGTTTAACGGCTGGTTTAATTCGATCCGCAAAGTAGAAGGCGTGCGCACGGTTGAGAAGAAGGCGACCAAGAGGCTTACGATCACGCCGGTAAGCGAAGGGAAGACCTCCATGGTGGCGAATAACGTGACGTATCAGATTACGTGCCTGAACAACAATGTGAAGCTGCCCTCAAACGGCAGGAAGTTCTTCGCGGGAGCGTCGATGGACAATTCCTCTACAGGAGACGCTACCATCGCGTCTTTGAAAGAGGGGACGTACAGGCATGGCGCGCTGCGTGACAGGTCGGAGGATAAAGACCAGGATTTGGGCGCGTATGCGGGAGAGGCTGTTGAAGACCTCAATGAGCTGGATTTTTCCAGGGCGGAGTTTTTGCTGGAAGAGACAGAGGATCAGCTATATACGTTCTATAATCAGGCGACGGAGCAGTATTTAAGGAACGCGTCTGGCTCTGACTGGTATGGCAGGGAGGCGTTGGCTCAAGAGCTTGCGCCGGTGGAGACGTCGGACGGAACCTCGTTTAGAATACTGCACGATAACAGATACATGATCTATAACTATGCCGCTATGAAGTTTGACGCGTATGGGGGAACCGGCTATGCGAGAGGCGCTTACGACCTGGAGCTGCTTGAGAGGCAGGAGCTTATGACCGGCGAAGACACGATTCCGGGCTATGTGCGCGTGGATAAGGTCACGCCTGGGAAATTTTATCTGATCGCGGAGTTTTATCATGACCTAGCTACAAAGAAGGACGTTATTTTCATCCTGTATCCAAACAGGGAGACGACGGGAGAGTCCAAGATGTATGAGGTGATGGATGAAGTTGGCGTTTGGCTTGCCGCGGCCGGCAGGCAAGGCCAGACGGCGGATGTGACAGTAAATGGAATCCGATATGAAGTGGAGCTTGTAGACCCATGCAGCCATGAAGGCGCGAAGAGGCAGACAGAGGGCTTTAAAGAGGCCGAATGCGAAGCCGCAGGGTATACAGGAGACGTGTATTGCTACAAATGCAACGGCCTGATTGAATCTGGCGAGGTAACGCAGCCATTGGGCCATGAATGGGGCGAATGGATTGTGGATACGGAGCCGACCTTTGAAGTGGACGGAACGAAGCATCATATTTGCAGCCGTTGCGGGAAAAGAGAAGAAGGCAGCGTCTCTTCGGAAGAGTATGTCGCCAATACATTAAAAGAGGAGATTGCTAATGCCAAGAAAGTGATTGACGCGAAGGATTCCTATGAGGCGTCTTCCATCGCAGACTTGCAGAAGGCATATGACGCGGCCATGAAGCTGGCGGAGACAGCCGCAAAAGCGGAGAAGGTCGCCGCAATCGTGGCATTGAGGGAAGGGATGAAGCAGGTTAAGCCTTCAGAAGAGTTTGCGCAGAAGAAAAAGGCGTTTACAGATTTATTGAACGCCGCGAAGACAGAGGCCGCGAAGACAGATGTATATACGGCGGCGTCCTTAGCGCAGCTTCAGGCGGCGATCGACGCGTTAAAGCCAGTGGATGAGTACTTAACGATCAGTGACTTGACGGAGGCGACCGCAAGCCTTCAGGCAGCGAAGGACGCATTAAAGACGATAGAGCAGGACAAATGCGAGAAGCTGATCGCGCAGATTCAGACAGCCCTTGCCAATGCGAAAGGGGAGATTGACCAGGAAGAGGCTTCCGAGGAGAAGTTCTATACGGCGGAATCCCTGGCAAACTTAAAGAAAGTATACGGGGATGTAAAGGCGATCGACCTGACGGCCAAAAATTCAACAGAGCTAAAAGAGCTCCTGAATCAGGTGAAGGCGGCGCATGACGGCCTTGAGACAGTAGCATACGCGAATAAGAAAGTGAAGCTTCAGAAGCTGATTGCGGATGCAAAGGAAAACTTAGGAAAGACGGATCTTTATACGGCGGAATCCCTGGCCGCCTTAAAAGCGGCACTGGATGAAGTGGAAGGGGTAGACCCGGCCATTGACACAATTGACGGATTAATCCGCAGATTGGAAAGCGTAAAGCTGCAGCTGATCAATCAGGAAGAGGCAGATGAAGAGGCTTTGAAGTGCGAGAAGCTAAAGAAAGACATAGCGAACGCGCTGCTGTCTGTAAAATCCGTGTTTGATGAGGCGGATGGCACCTATACGGCGGATTCTCTGGCGAAGCTGAAAGCGGCGGTTGACGCTGTGGAGGCCGAAGGCGCGTTGGAAGGAAAGACTTCCGCGCAGCTAAAGGAGATGTTAGACCGAATCACAAAAGCGTATGCAGACCTAGAGCCGATCGGCGGAATTAGCGGAGGCGACATCCAGTCGATTAAGAAAGAGCTAAAGACGACGGTTGCGGTTGCGGCAATTGTGTATGAAGGAGGGCAAAGCGACTATACAGAGGAAAGCTGGAATGCGTTTCAAGCGGCATATGAGGCGGCGAACTTATCAGAAGATGAGTGGAATGAAAAAACAGCGTCTGAATTGAAGAAGCTTTTGGATGACTTAAGGGAGGCAAGCCGCGGCCTGACAAGGAAAGAGCCGGGTGCTTCGGACGACGAGGAGCAGCTTAAGAGTCAGATCAGGCAGCAGGTCAGCGAGGCGCAGGAACGGCATAAAGAGCAGGGGAATTATACGGATGAAAGCTGGACGGCATTCCAAAAGGCCCTTTCGGACGCGGCGGAAGAGAAGCTTTCGGGCAAAAACTCAAAAGAGCTGCAAGCTATTTTAGACCGTCTGAAAGCGGCGGAAGAGGCGCTGACAGAGAAGAAACCGGACGACGGCAATGAGGAAGAGCAGCAGAAATGCGAACAGCTCAAAGGAGAGATCGCGACGGCTGTCAACAGCGCGAAGGCTGCGTTTGCCGCAGGCAGCGCAAATTATACGCCGGAGAGCTGGAGCGTGTTTGAGGCGGCATACAAAGCGGTTAACGGCGTTGACTTAAGCGGGAAAAATTCCGCGGAGCTGGACGCGCTGCTTAAGGCGCTGCAGGCGGCGTATGCGGGCTTAAAGCCAAAAGAGCCGGCCATTAAGCCTGGCGCGTCCTATCCTTCGGACAATAAGGATCAGAATACCTATCAGGTGGTTTCCGTCACAGGGAATACGGCGACAGTGACGATTACGAAGGGCAAGAATGCGAAGAGGGCCTTGATTCCGAAGACAGTGACAATCAAGGGCGTGACCTGTAAGGTAGTCGGGATTGCGAAAAATGCGTTTAAGAACAAGTCGAAGCTTACGACTGTCGTGATTCACGAAAATATAACGAGCATCGGCGACAACGCATTTTCCGGCTGCAAGAAAGTGACGTCTGTCACGATCGGCAAGAATGTAAAGACGATCGGCAAGAAGGCGTTCTATAACTGTAAGAAATTAAACAAAATCCTGTTCAAAGGAAAGAAGCTTCCTACGGTTAAGAAAGGGGCTTTTCAGAAAGTGAAGGCAAATGCGACGGTTACGCTGCCAAAAGGAATTAAGAAAAAACAGCGCACGGCGTTTGTCAAAAAATTAAGGAGCGTTGGCGGACTGAGTAAGAAAGCGAAGATCAAATAAGAAAGCCAAGAGGCCCCCGGAGCTGCATCCGGGGGCCTTTTCCTATGCCGGCGCCATGCGGCTTTACGGCAGCGGCAAATTGTGGCAGGGCGAAGAATGGGATTGAGGCGCGAGCCGCCCTTTTACAATTTTCAGATGGCATGGTGGCAGCAGGTGATTTTAGGATGGAATTATGTTATAATAGGCTTAAAATGAGGAGGGGGGATTGCGGCATGGAGCAAGCGCTTCGGATGCTTTGGCAAAAGACGCAGGAGGGCGGCGCGCGCCTCGTGCAGGCGTTCGGATCTTCCCCGAACGCTGTGCTTCCTTCCATGATCGAGGGCCGCCCATTGACGGAGATTGCGCCGTATTGCTTTGCGGGGACGGGGCGCTTAGGCGAAGCGGGCGGACTTTTGGAGACGGTAACGGGCGACGTGGGCGGCGCGCCTCCCATGCGGCGGCTCTGCCGGGAGGACGTGTTGGAGATCTCCCTCCCGGATTCCGTGGAGCGCATCGGCGAATATGCATTCTACAACTGCAAAAGCCTGACGCGCCTTTGGCTTGGGAAAAAAGCGCGTCAGATTGGGAGCGACGCATTCATGAACACGCTGTCGCTTGAGCGGATTACGCTGCGCTGCCATCCTGGGGAGGAAAGCGGGCTTCGGCAGATGGTGAGCCAGGTCTCAAAGGGCCTGGAAGCCTGCTTTTGGGCGCAGGAGGAGATTTTGGCCCTGCTTTTTTACCCGGAGTATGATGAGGCGTATGATGAGGTGGCCCCGGCGCATTTGTTTGGAAGGCGCATTTCGGGAGAAGGGTTTCGGGCGAGGCAGCGGTTTGCGGACGGCAGGCTGGACTTTGCGGGGTATGACGCTGTGTTTTCGAGGGCCTGCGTGGAGGAGTCCGAAGAGACGCTTTCGAAGATGGCGCTCTTCCGCCTGCAATATCCCTATGCGCTGTCGGACGGGGGCAGGGAGGCTTACCGAGGCTATTTGAAACGGCATATGAGGCGCCTTGCGGCCAACCTCGCCGCAAAACGGGAATTGTCGATTTTGCAATTTTTATGTCGTGATGGACTGCTTTGTGGCGCTGATCTTGCATTCTGCGTTCAGGAGGCGGCAAGGGCGGGATTTGCCGAAGGGGCGGCCAGCCTTTTGCGGGAGCAGGGGCGCCTGGGGCAGAGAAGCAGGCAGGGCCGGTACGATTTTGACGCATGATAGGAAGAAGGGAGGCGAATATATGGCGCGAGTGCAGACGCACGCGGAATGGGAGGAGGAGATGGCGGGGAAGATCCTGCGCCTGATCCGTCATGAGCTGTATTTGGATCTGCGTTTTCTGGAGCCTGCCCTGTCGGCGTTTGCATACCGCAGGGAAGAGGGGCTGCCTGCGCTTGCGACGGATGGGGCAACTTTGTTTTTCTCTCCTGAGCCGCTGCTGCGCATTTTTAAGGGCAACGCCTTTTTTTTGGGACGGGCGTATTTGCATACGGCGCTTCACTGCGTGTTCCGCCACCTTTGGCTGACGGGGAGCAGGGATCCAAGGCTCTGGGGCTTAGCCTGCGACATTGCCGCAGAGCGGGTGATTGACGCAATGGAGAAGCCCTGCACAAAGCGGATTTTAAGCTGGCTAAGGCAAGAGGCTTACGCGGCCCTTGCGGCGGAGGGGAAGGGATGCGGCGCGGCGCTGATATATCGGTGGCTTTTGAAGAAGGACGATGAGGAGCTGCTTGCCTTGGCGAGGGAGTTTCATACGGACGACCACAGGCATTGGCCAAAGGAGGGGGAGCAGAATGCCCCGGCCGTCTTGCAGGCAAGGCGGAGTTGGGAGAGGAAGGCGAGGCAGGCGGCGCTTGAGCTGGAACGGAGGGGCGGGGAGCCGGGCGAGGGGCAAAAGCTGTTCGCCGCGCAGATGAAGGCGGCTTCGCACAGGCGGAGCTATCAGGATTTTTTGCGCAAGTTCGCCGTGTATGGGGAAGAGGCGCGTTTGGATTTGGACGCGTTCGACCTGGGCTATTATGCTTACGGCTTGCGGCTTTACGGGAACCTTCCGTTGATTGAGCCGCTTGAGACGAGGGAGGAGAAAAAGATCCGGGAGTTCGTCATCGTGATTGACACGAGCGACTCGACGTGCGGCGCGCTGGTGGAAGGGTTCTTGAATGAGACGTACGCCATACTGTCGCAGAAAAACTGTTTTTTCGACAAATTTACCGTCCGCGTCCTGCAATGCGACGACAAGGTGCGAAAGGACGACACGGTTCATGACAGGCAGGAGCTAAGGCGGCTCATTGAGGGGCTTTCTGTCATTGGGGGAGGCGGGACCGATTTTCGCCCCGCGTTCTCCTATGTGGACCGGCTAAGGGAGCAGGGTGAGCTTTCGCGGCTTGGCGGCCTTTTGTATTTCACGGACGGGAAGGGGACTTATCCGAAAAAGAGGCCGGCGTACCGGACGGCGTTTTTGTTTTTGGAGGATTATGACGAGGAGGCGGCGCCGCCCTGGGCGATGCGCCTGAAATTGGATGGGGAGGAGTGGCTGCATGAACATTAGGCAGGCAAAAGAGGAAATTAAGCATACGGTTAAGGCATATTTGGCGAAGGATACGGAGGGCGGCTATCTCATGCCCACGGTGAGGCAGCGCCCGATCCTGCTGATGGGGCCTCCGGGCATAGGGAAGACGCAGATTATGGAGCAGGCCGCCAGGGAATGCGGCATCGGCCTGGTGTCCTATACGATTACCCATCATACCAGGCAGAGCGCGGTAGGGCTTCCTGTGATTCGGGAAAAGGAGTTTCTGGGAAGCCGTTATTCCGTGACGGAATATACGATGAGCGAGATCATCGCCAGCGTGTATGAAAAAATGGAGGAGACGGGCCTTCGGGAGGGCATTTTATTTCTTGACGAGGTCAATTGCGTGTCGGAGACGCTCGCCCCGGCCATGCTTCAGTTTTTACAGTGCAAGACGTTTGGGAATCAGGCGGTTCCGGGGGGCTGGCTGATCGTTGCGGCAGGGAACCCGCCGGAGTACAATCGGTCGGTTCGGGAGTTTGACACGGTGACGCTGGACCGGGTGCGCTGCATTGAGGTAGAGCCGGACTACAGGGTCTGGAGGGGGTACGCCAGAAACAGGGAGGCGCATGGCGCGCTTCTTAGCTATCTTGAGCTTCGCCCGAAGAATTTTTACCGGATTGAGGCGGACGTGGATGGGATGCAGTATGTCACGGCCAGGGGATGGGAGGATTTCAGCTATCTTTTAAAGCGGTATGAGGAGCAGGGCCTTCCGGTCTCAGCGGAGATCGCCTATGAGTATCTGCATCAGAAGGAGGTGGCCGAGGACGTCGCCGCCTATTTGGATCTGTACCGAAAATATCAGGACGACTATGGCATTTCCGGCATCCTTTCCGGCAGGGTGAAGCCGGCCGTGTATGCGCGCGTGTATGCGGCGGGCTTTGATGAGCGGCTTAGCGTCGTGCATCTGCTGTTAGACGGATTGATGCAGTATTTTTCTGCGGCCTCGTTTGAAAGGGGCGTGACCGATTCCTATTTCGCGTTTTTGAAGGGCTATCAGGCGGGCCTTGCGCAGACGGAGGATCCGGCGGAAGAATATGTCAGGCGGCGCGGCGCGCTTTTGCGGGAGCTTGAGGAGAAGGAGCGGGGCGGCCTGCTTGAGAAGGAGGACGTGCGCTTAAGGCGGCGCGTGCTTTCGCTGCTAAAGGATGGAAAGCCAAATGCCGAAAATAAGGAGGAGGCGTTTTTGCAGGCGCGCGAATGCTTTGCGCGGCAGAGGGAGCGCCTGGAGGCGTCTGAGGCCGCCGCCGGGGAGGCGCTGTCCTTTGCGTTTGATTTTATGGAGGAGGCGTCCATGCAGGGCGAGGAGATGGTCGTGTTTGTGACGGAGCTTGCCGTAAGCCGCGACGCGGCGGCGTTTTTGGCGGAGCATCCCTGCGCGCGCTATCAGGCGTACAGCAGCGAGCTTTTGATTGGGACGAGGAAGGGCGAGCTGCTGTCTGAAATTCGGAAGGAGGAAACCAGATGTGGCGGGATATAAAATCTTAATCGTGGAGGATGACGGGGCGATCGCCAGGGCGCAAAAGGAGCATTTAGAGCAGTGGGGCTTTACGGTGCGCTGCGTGAAGGATTTTCGGAAGGTGCTGTCGGACGTGGCGGAATTTTGCCCGGATCTGATCCTTTTGGACATTAAGCTTCCGTTCTACAACGGATTTTATTGGTGCGCTGAGATTCGGAAGTTTTCAAAGACGCCGATTGTCTTTGTGTCCTCGGCGGATGAGGAAATGAACATTGTGACGGCGATGGACATGGGCGGGGATGACTTTATCGCGAAGCCGTTTGCGTTTTCCGTCCTGACGGCAAAAATCAATGCCGTGCTGCGCCGCACATACAGTTTTTCCGGGATGGGCAGCCTGCTTGAGCATAAGGGGCTTCGGCTGAATCTGTCGGACGCGACGGCGGAGTTTGACGGGGCGGGCGTCTCGCTTACCCGGAATGAGTTTAAGATTTTGCAGCTATTGATGGAGCGCGCGGGGAATATGGTGACGAGAGACGCGATTATGATGCAGCTTTGGGAGAGCGAGAGCTTTATTGACGACAATACGCTGACTGTGAACGTGGCGAGGATCCGTAAGAAGTTAAAGGAAATCGGAGTGGAGGATTATATTGTCACAAAGAAAGGGATCGGGTATCTGGTATGATGCGCGCTTATCTGTGGCAGAGGAGAAGATGGATTCTTTTGAACCTGCTGTTTATTGCACTATTTGCCCTCTGCTTTTACTTTATGGACGCAAGCCTTGCTTTGATCTGGTATCCGTCGGCGCTGTGCCTTACTTTGGGGTGCCTGTACGCCTTATGGAACTTTTTGCGGTTTCGGAAGAGGCATCTTTACCTGATGCGCCTGGCAGGGCAGATTGATGAGACGGACGAGTTCCTTCCGGCTGCGGACGGCGTGCTGGAGAAGGACTATCAATGCCTGGTGCGCACGATTTTTATGGCGCGCAGGAAAGAGGAAAAGGAGAGCAGGGAGCGCATTTGGGGGAATCTGGAGTACATCACCCTCTGGGCGCATCAGATTAAGACGCCGATTACCGCCATGCAGCTTCTTTTGCAGGAGCTGACGGAGGAAAATGCGCTTAGCCGGCGCGGGGAGCTTTTGGAGAAGCTGTTTGAGGTGGAGCAGTACGTGGACGTCTCGCTGCAGTATATGCGGCTTGACACAATGACGAAAGACTTGCTGCTGCAGCCGTATCCTTTGTTTGGGATTGTAAGGCAGGCCGTAAAGTATTTTGCCAGGACGTTTATCTCAAAAAAGATCTCCCTTCGCATGGAAGAAGCGGACGTGCTTGTGGCGACGGATGAGAAATGGCTTCTGTTTGTAATCAAGCAGATCCTTTCCAATGCGTTAAAGTATACACAGGAAGGCGCCATTTCTATTTTTATGCATCCAGGCAAGGAAAAGGCGCTTGTCATTGAAGACACAGGGATTGGCATCGCCGCGGAGGATTTGCCCAGAATTTTTGAACGCGGCTTTACCGGGGAGAACGGAAGGGAGCAAAAGAAATCGACGGGGATTGGCCTGTACCTTTCAAAGATGATTTTAGGCCGTTTGGGCCATGGGATCGTGATCTCGTCAGAGGAAGGGAATGGGACAAGGGTGGAGCTTTTGCTGGCGAAAAAGGAGATCGTATGAAAAAGGCGTTTATAATGTTTATTTGCGGGGCTTTTTGCCTGTTGTCGGCCTGCGTGGGGCAGGAGGCGAAGGAGGCGTCCTCTGATTTGGCGGACAGCGGGGACGCGGGGAAGGAATCGGGCGAGAAGGAAAGGATGGCGGCCTATGCGGCTGCGCTGAAGGGGATTTGCGTTGACCGGGTTTTGCCGGACGGGCAGGAGCTGTCGTTTGATGATACGCTGTTTGAGATGGCGGAGAATCAGTTTGCGGTATTTGACATTGATTCGGATGGGGAAAAAGAGCTGCTCCTGACCTATACGACGACAGACATGGCGGGAATGATGGAGCTGATTTATGATTACGATGAAGAGGCGGGCGAAGTGAGGGAGGAGTTTTGGGAGTTTCCCGCGCTCACCTTTTATGAGAATGGCGTGATTGAAGCCGGATGGTCGCACAATCAGGGGCTTGCCGGGGATTTTTGGCCGTATACGCTGTATCAGTATGACCCGGGGATGGACTCGTATCTGCCGAAGGGCATGGTGGACGCGTGGGACAGGTCGCTGTCTGAGGTCAATTATGAGGGCAGGGCGTTTCCGGAGGAGATCGACCGGGACGGCGACGGCGTCGTGTATTATATAATGAAGAATGGGGAGGCTTACAATACGGACGCTCCGGTCGATGGCGCGCAGTATCAGGAATGGAGGGACGCTTACTTAAATGGGGCGAAGGAGATAGAGGTTCCGTTTGTGGAATTGACGGAAGAGAACATCGGCCAGGTCAGGTAGGGCCAGGCGAAATCGGAAGATGGATTTCCCTGTCCCTGATAAAGATAAGGATTGATTTCTGACAGGACTTATAGTATGATTTTACCTAATGGGCATATGGAAATCCGTTTGCGAGGAGGTTTGGGATATGCGGGAAATGGTAAAGGTGGCCGTGGACGCCATGGGAGGGGACAACGCCCCGGGCGAGATTGTAAAAGGCGCGGTGGACGCGGTCAATGCGCGGGACGACATACAGGCCCTCCTTGTGGGGCGGCGGGAGGCCGTCTTGGAGGAGCTAAGCCGGTATGCTTACCCGAAGGGTCAGGTTGCCGTCATCGACGCGCCGGAAGTGATTGAGACGGCTGAGCCTCCGGTCATGGCGATCCGAAAGAAAAAGCAGTCATCCATCGTGCTGGGCATGAATATGGTAAAACAGCAGGAAGCGGACGCATTCGTCTCCGCGGGCAGCTCCGGCGCGATCCTGGTGGGAGGCCAGGTCATCGTGGGGCGGATCAAAGGCATTGAGCGGCCGCCGCTTGCGCCCCTTATCCCCACGGAAAAAGGCGTTTCCCTGTTGATCGACTGCGGGGCCAATGTGGACGCGAGGCCGTCGCACCTTGTGCAGTTCGCGAAAATGGGCGCGATTTATATGAAGCACGTCGTGGGCGTCTCGAACCCGAAGGTCGCGATTGTCAATATCGGGGCTGAGGAGGAGAAGGGCAACGCGTTGGTGAAAGAGACGTTCCCATTGTTGAAGGAATGCAAAGACATTCACTTTACGGGCAGCATAGAGGCGAGGGAGATCCCACGCGGGACGGCGGACGTGATTGTCTGCGAGGCGTTTACCGGAAACGTGATCTTAAAGCTGTACGAGGGCTTAAGCGGCACGCTGCTTGACGTAGTGAAGAAGGGCTTCTTAAGCAGCCTGCGCAGCAAGGTGGGCGCGCTTTTGGTGAAGCCCGCGTTAAAAGAGACATTGAAGTCATTTGACGCGACTGCCTATGGCGGGGCCCCGCTGCTTGGCCTAAACGGCCTTGTCGTAAAGATACACGGAAGCTCTAAGGCGGCCGAGGTGAAAAATGCGGTGATTCAGTGCGCGGCCTTTAAAGAGCAGGACATCAATGGAAAAATAAAAAAGAACATTACAGACTCTTAAGATGGCAAAGAGCAGAAAGGAAGAAATTATGGAACTGGAAAAATTAAAGCAGATTATTTCGGATGTATTAAATGTGGATGTGGATGAAATCACGATGGATACAACGTTTGTAAACGACTTGGGCGCAGATTCCTTAGACATCTTTCAGATCATCATGGGGATTGAAGAAGAGTTTGACATTGAGATTGACAATGAAGAGGCTGAGAAGATCGTGACGGTGAAGGACGCGGTGGAAAGGATCAAATCGGCGTTGGACTAAGCAGGAGGGGGATAAAGATGTATCCAATCGTTAAGAAGAAAAAGTTGGCGGACAAGATTTTCCTAATGGACGTTTCGGCGCCGAGGGTGGCGAAGTCCTGCGAGCCGGGGCAGTTCGTCATTGTCAAGATAGATGAGGAGGGGGAGCGGATTCCGCTCACTGTCTGCGACTATGACAGGAAGGCCGGGACGGTGACGATCGTTTTCCAGACAGTGGGAGCGTCTACGGAGCGTATGCAGCATCTGCGCGAGGGCGACTCGTTCCAGGATTTTGTCGGCCCTTTGGGCTGCGCCTCTGAATTGATTGATATGGACGTAGAGGAACTGAAGAAGAAAAAAATTGTCTTCCTTGCGGGCGGCGTAGGCACGGCGCCCGTGTACCCGCAGGTGAAGTGGCTGCATGAGCATGGCGTGGGCTGCGACGTGATTATGGGCTCTAAGACGAAAGACCTGCTGATTTTAGAGGATGAGATGAGGAAAGTGGCGGCGAACCTTTATGTGACGACAGACGACGGGAGCTATGGGTTCCATGGCATGGGGACCGATCAGCTCAAAGCCCTGGTGGAGCAGGGCAATACATATGGCCACTGCGTCGCGATCGGGCCGATGATCATGATGAAGTTTGTCTGCCTGCTGACAAAGGAGCTTTCCATTCCGACGGTGGTTTCCATGAACCCGATTATGGTGGATGGGACCGGGATGTGCGGGGCGTGCCGCTTAACGGTTGGGGGCGAGGTGAAGTTCGCCTGCGTGGACGGGCCGGAATTTGACGGCCACCTGGTGGACTTCGACCAGGCCATGAAGCGTCAGCAGATTTACAAGACAGAGGAAGGAAGGGCGATGCTAAAGCTTACGGAGGGCGATTCGCACCATGGCGGATGCGGGCATTGCGGAGGTGAAGAGTGATGGATGTGTTGAAGAAAGTCCCGGTAAGGGAGCAGGAGCCTACGGCTCGCGCAAAGAATTTTGAGGAGGTCTGCCTGGGATACGACGCGCAGGAGGCGGTAGAGGAGTCGCAGCGCTGCTTAGGCTGCAAGAACGCGCAGTGCGTCAAGGGATGCCCGGTCTCCATTGACATTCCGGGATTCATTACCGAGATAAAAGGCCAGAATTTTGAGAAGGCGTTTGAGATCCTAAGCGAGTCCTCCGCGCTCCCTGCTGTCTGTGGGCGCGTCTGCCCGCAGGAGAGCCAGTGCGAGGGCAAGTGCGTCCGGGGCGTGAAGGGAGAGCCGGTGTCCATCGGCAAATTAGAGCGGTTTACGGCCGATTGGGCCAGGGAGCATGGCATAGCGCCAAAAGGGGCGAAGGAGAGGAACGGGCGCAAGGTGGCGGTCATCGGCTCCGGCCCGGCTGGCTTAACCTGCGCCGGCGACTTGGCGCGGATGGGCTACGACGTGACGGTTTTTGAGGCGCTGCATGAGGCGGGCGGCGTGTTAAGCTATGGCATCCCGGAATTCCGCCTTCCCAAGCAGGAGGTCGTGGCGAAGGAAGTGGAGAACGTCAGGTCGCTTGGCGTGAAGATTGAGACAAACGTTGTGATCGGAAAATCGACGACGATTGACGGGCTGATGGAGGAGGAGGGCTTTGAGGCCGTCTTCATCGGCTCCGGCGCGGGCCTTCCCCGGTTCATGGGCATTCCGGGAGAGCAGGCGAACGGCGTTTTCTCCGCGAATGAGTTCCTGACGAGAAATAATCTGATGAAGGCGTTTCAGGAGGGCTACGACACGCCGATCATGCGAGGAAAGAACGTGGCCGTCGTCGGCGGCGGGAACGTGGCGATGGACGCGGCCAGGACGGCGCTTCGGCTTGGCGCGAACGTGCATATTGTCTACCGCAGGAGCGAAGCGGAGCTTCCGGCCCGGGTGGAGGAAGTGCATCACGCAAAGGAGGAGGGGATCATTTTTGACCTCTTAACGAACCCGACGGAGATATTGGTGGATGAAAACGGATGGGTGAAGGGCATGACCTGCATTCGGATGGAGCTTGGGGAGCCGGACGCGTCCGGCAGGAGATCCCCGGTGGAGATCGAAGGCTCTGAGTTTGAGATGGAGCTGGACACGGTCATCATGTCCCTTGGAACCTCGCCGAACCCGCTGATCTCCTCTACGACGGAAGGGCTTTCTGTCAACCGCAGGAAGTGCATCGAAGCGGAAGAGGAAAACGGCGCGACGTCTAAGCCTGGCGTGTTCGCCGGGGGCGACGCTGTGACGGGAGCCGCGACGGTGATCCTTGCAATGGGCGCCGGAAAGGCGGCGGCAAAGGGGATTCACGAGTATTTGTCAAATAAATAGGGGCGATTTTAAGCCTGGCGCGTCTGCCAGGCTTATCGTTTGCCTGTTTTTCCCTCGGCGTTTTACTTTCTGCGGGTTTCTGGGGCCGCAAAAGCTAACTTGCCGTTTAGAAAAGCAGAAAAGTCTTGCAATTGCCTTAAGGTACAGATATACTAGGAGTATGCTTAACACATGGATATTTTTAAGAAATAGGAGGAAATTATGGAACAAAAGGGAAGACTGACGCTTCCTACCGATGTAGACATGGTAGAGGAGACAATACGTTTGAAGGAATTATTAGGCGCGGACGCCTTGAGGGATTGTGACGGGACCACAATGCCGGACGCCCTGCTTTCACAGGATGCGAAAAAATATGCCACATATTATACAACCAGGAAGGACAATGAATGGGCGGAGGCGAATCCGGATGAGGTGCAGCAGGAGTACTTAATCAGCGACCGCGTCCTTGCGCATGGGAATACGCTTCGGATTGAGCTGATGAAGGGATTCCACAGGGAGCAGCTTAAGGTGAACACGATCCATGACCCGAAGCGCTGGTGGGAAGTGATTGACCGCACGACAGGGGATGTCGTCCCGACAGACAAGTGGGAATATGACGAGTCCACGGGCGAGGTGGAGATCCAGACGGTTCCGTATCATGAGTATACCGTGAGCTTCCTGGCGTTTCTGATTTGGGATCCGGTACATATGTTCAATTTCATCACGAATGACTGGAAGGACGCGCCGCATCAGATTACGTTTGACGTGCGCCTGCCCAAGACGCAGCAGCACGTAAAGGAGAAGCTGAAGCAGTGGTGCGAGGAGCATCCGGAGATCAACGTAGTGCGCTTTACGACGTTCTTCCATCAGTTCACGCTGACGTTTGACGACAAGAAGCGGGAGAAATACGTGGACTGGTTCGGCTACAGCGCGAGCGTAAGCCCGTATATCCTGGAGCAGTTTGAAAAATGGGCAGGCTACCGGTTCCGCCCTGAGTTCATTGTGGACGAGGGCTACCATAACTCCATCTTCCGCGTGCCAAGCAAGGAATTCAAGGATTACGTTGAGTTCCAGCAGATTGAGGTCAGCAAGCTGGCGAAGGAGATTGTGGACATTGTGCATTCCTATGGCAAAGAGGCGATGATGTTCGTCGGCGACCACTGGATTGGCACGGAGCCGTTCGGCAAATATTTTGCCAACATCGGGTTAGACGCAGTCGTAGGCTCGGTGGGCGACGGCGTCACGATGCGCATGGTTTCGGACATTAAGGGCGTGAAATACACGGAAGGCCGCCTGCTGCCATACTTCTTCCCGGATGTGTTCTGCGAAGGAGGCGACCCGATCAAAGAGGCGAAGGTGAACTGGCTGAAGGTAAGGCGCGCGATCCTGCGCTCCCCATTAGACAGGATTGGATACGGCGGCTACTTAAAGCTGGCTGCGGAATGGGACGGGTTCATTGACGCGATTCAATATGTCGTGAGCGAGTTCCGCCTGATCCATGAGCATATGGCGGGAAGCCGGGCGTATGTCGCCCCGTTTAAGGTGGCGGTGCTAAGCTCCTGGGGCGCGCTTCGCGGATGGATGTCCAATCAGGTGCATCACTCCATCTGGCACAGGGAGATTTATACGTATACGGGCGTATTGGAGTGCTTAAGCGGAATGCCGTTTGACGTGGAGTTCATCACGTTTGACGACATTAAGGACGGCATCCCGGAGGATGTGAAGGTCATCATCAATTCCGGCGACGCGGGCACGGCGTTTTCCGGCGGCGAGAACTGGGCGGATGAGGAAATCTTAACGGCGATCCGCAGCTTTGTGGACAACGGCGGCGGGTTCATCGGCGTTGGGGAGCCTACGGCATGCCAGAGGCAGGGTCGTTTCTTCCAGCTTAGCGACGTGCTTGGCGTAGATCGGGAAATGACGTTCTCCCTTAGCACGGACAAGTATAATGAGAAGGATCCGAATCATTTTATTTTAGAGGACATTGAGGGCGACATCGACTTTGGCGAAGGCATGAGCCGGATTTACGCACAGGGCGAGAATTACCAGATCCTGTCGATGGACGGCGAGTACAGCCAGCTTGTGGTGAACGAATATGGCAAGGGCCATGGCGTTTATTTTGCGGGCCTTCCGTATTCTCCGCAGAACTGCCGTATTTTGCTTCGCGCAATCTATTACGCGGCGGGCGAGGAGGCTGAGATGAAGAGATTCTATGTCTCCAATGTGGACACGGAGCTTGCGGTGTTTGAGAAGACCGGGAAGATCGCGGTGATTAACAATGCGATGGAGGCGAAGGACACGGATCTTTATGTGGACGGAAAGCTCTTCCAGAAGATGGAGCTTGCGCCAATGGAGATGCGTTGGGTCGATTATAAATAAAGCGGCATAGGGCCTGCATCGGAATGCGGGCTGCGGCGGGCAGATGGAAGAGCGTCTGCCCGCTGTTTTTTGTGATTTGATAAAAATATTGAAATTCCACCTGCGCTGTGACATAATATCTTTATCGTGTTTTTTTGTATCATTGAAGGAGGGAATGCAAGTGGCAGGCAGTGAATTGCAAATTTATGGACAGGCGGAGTCGCTTCGGATTCGGCCATACGAACATCACGCAAAATATTACGAGACGGATCAGATGGGGATTATCCATCATTCCAACTATATCCGCTGGATGGAAGAGGCGCGGATGGATCTGATGGAGCAGATCGGCCTTTCTTATAAAGGCATGGAGGAGATGGAGATCATAAGCCCCGTCCTTTCTGTGTCCTGTGAATACAAAAGCATGGTTCATTTTGACGATACGGTCGTGATTGAGACAAAAATTTTAGAATACAATGGAATTCGGATGAAGGTGGAGTACCGGATGACGGATAAGGAAACCGGGGAGCTAAGGTCAGTCGCCATAAGCGAGCATTGCTTCTTAAGCCGCAGCGGCAAGCCGATTTCCTTAAAGCGGTCTTATCCGGAGCTGGACACGAAGTTTTTTGATTATTATGAGGAGCAATAAGATGCAGGGCTTAGTGGCAGGGCGCCTTGCGGCGCTGCGGGAGCGGATGAAGGGGCGTGGCATTGCTCTGTTCCTGATGCAGACGTCGGACTTTCATGGCTCCGAATACATTGGGGGGCATTTTAAGGCGGTGGAATATTTTACCGGGTTCACCGGGTCGAACGCGACGGTGGCCGTCATGCAGGATCGGGCGGGCCTTTGGACGGACGGGCGGTATTTCATCCAGGCGGACAGGCAGTTAAAGGGGAGCGGCGTCACGCTGTACCGGATGGGAGAGGAAGGCGTGCCCGAGGTAAAGGAGTACGTGAAGGAGAATCTTCCTGCAGGCGGGCGGATCGGGTTTGACGGGCGGGCCATGGACGCAAAGACGGGGAACGCCTATCGGGCCATTGCAGCGGAGAAGGGCGGCAGCCTTTGGACAGAGGAGGATTTGGCGGGGATGGCCTGGGAAGGGCGGCCAACGCTGTCTAAGGAGCCGGTTTTCCTGCTGCAGGAGCAGTATTCCGGCAGGAGCCTTGAGGAAAAGCTTGCGGACGTAAGGGAGCAGATGGGGAGGATGGGCGCGAAGGCGCATCTTTTGGCCTCCCTGGAGGACATCGCATGGCTTTTGAACGTGCGCGGGGGCGACATCCGGCACGTCCCTGTGGCGCTGTCGTTTCTTCTGATCCGCGCGCAGGACTGCGTATGGTATGTGCAGGAGGGCGTCCTGACAGAGGCGCAGAGAAGATATTTTGAGGAACGAAAGGTTCGGCTGCGCCCTTATGGGGCGGTTTATGCCGATTTGGAGGCGTTCGAGGAGGATTCGGTTCTTCTTTCTGAAAAAGAGGTCAATTACAGAATCTATCACAGCATTCCGGGGAAACGAAAAAAAATCAATGCAGAGAATCCGACGAAGCTGCTCAAGGCCGTCAAGAATCCGATCGAAGTGGAGAATATCAAAGCGGCCCATGTCAAAGACGGCGTGGCGTTCACAAAATTCATGCATTGGGTGAAGACGCGGGTGGGCAGGGAGCGCATCACGGAGCGGTCGGCCGCGGCTTACTTAAGGGAGCGGCGCAGGGAGCAGGCGCATTTTTTGGAGGAGAGCTTCGGGACAATCTGCGCCTATGGGCCGAACGCGGCCATGATGCATTACGAGGCCACGCAGGAAAGCGACGCCGAATTGGAGCCGAAGGGGTTTTTTCTGGTGGATTCCGGCGGGCATTATCTGGAGGGCAGCACGGACATTACGCGGACGATGGCAATGGGCGAGGCCACGCAGG
Source organism: uncultured Roseburia sp. (assembly GCA_947652855.1). Classification (GTDB taxonomy): domain Bacteria; phylum Bacillota; class Clostridia; order Lachnospirales; family Lachnospiraceae; genus Roseburia_B. Next base: position 24,823 of record CANTEO010000003.1, read on the forward strand.
AGATGCGCCGCCATTTTACGGCAGTCCTGCGGGGCAATCTGCAATTAGCCTCGGCAAAATTCCTGCATGGCTGCAGGGGGGTTCATTTGGACATATTGGCGCGCGAGCCGCTTTGGGAGATGGAGCTTGACTACAAATGCGGGACGGGGCATGGCGTGGGCTATGCGCTGAACGTGCATGAGGGTCCAAATGCGTTCCGCTGGAAATGGAAGGAAGGCATCTGGGAAAGCGCCGTGTTGGAAGAGAACATGGTGACGACGGACGAGCCGGGGCTGTACCTGGAAGGCGCGTATGGCATCCGCATTGAAAATGAGCTGCTCTGCCAAAAGGCGGGGAAAAATGAATATGGGCAGTTCATGCAGTTTGAGACGATTACGTATGCCCCGATTGATTTGGACGCGGTGGAGGCTTCTGAACTGACGAAAAAAGAGCGGTCGCTCTTAAATGAATACCATAAAAAAGTATATGGCGTCCTCTCGCCCTGGCTTACGGACGAGGAACGGATCTGGCTGAAAGAGTATACGAGGGAGCTATGAAAAAAATAGTATTGATTGACGGTCACAGCATATTGCACCGGGCGTTTTTTGGCATACCGGATTTGACGAATGCAGAAGGAATCCATACAAATGCCGTGTATGGCTTCTTAAATATCATGTTTAAAATTTTGGATGAGGAAAAGCCGGATTACTTAACCGTCGCCTTTGACGTGCACGCGCCGACGTTCCGGCACAAGCTGTATGCGGAGTATAAAGGGACGAGAAAGCCGATGGCCGAGGAGCTGCGCCAGCAGGTGCCTTTGATGAAGGAGCTGCTTACGGCGATGGGCATCGTCATCCTGGAGAAGGAAGGCTATGAGGCGGACGACATTTTGGGGACGGCCGCAAGGATGGCGGAGGAGGCGGGGCTTTTGGCCTCCGTCGTCTCCGGCGACAGGGATTTGCTGCAGCTTGCGACAGAGCGCGTGAAAATCCGCATTCCAAAGACAAAGCGGGGCGGCACGGAAATAGAGGATTATTACGCTAAGGACGTGAAGGAGCGCTATCAGGTGACGCCGACTCAGTTCATTGACGTGAAGGCCCTGATGGGGGACGCGTCGGACAATATTCCCGGTGTGCCTGGGATTGGCGAGAAGACGGCGACGAGCCTGATTGCGGCTTATGGCAGCATTGAGGGCGCGTATGCGCATTTGGAGGAAATCAAGCCGAAGCGGGCGAAGGAAAATTTAGGGGCGCATTATGACATGGCTCAGATGTCGAAGGAGCTGGCTACGATTGACGTGCGCGTCCCGCTTGAGTATGCTCCCCAGGACGCGCTCCTTGGGAATTTCTATACAAAGGAGGCGTACGTAATCTGCAAGCGCCTGGGGTTAAAGCAGCTCTTGGGCCGTTTTGAGGTGGACGCGCCGCAAAATGCCATGGAGCGGCATTTTAAGTGGATTGACGATTTTGCCATGGCTCAGGAATTCTTTGCAGAGGCGGCGGGCAGCGGCTGCGTGGGGATTGCCCCGGTCATGGACGGGCAGGCGTTTTTGGGCGCGGCGGCCTGCTTTGGCGAGGAAAAGACGGCCTTCCTTCCGGTGGGCGGCTTTTTGACGGAGGAGTATTTCAAGGGGCGGCTCCGGGAGCTGATCTTACAGGAGGGAATGCAGGCTTCGTTTTTGGACGTGAAGGAGCAGGTGAAGCTGCTTTCCTTAAATGACGCGGGAAAAAGCGTCCGCGGCCGGCTGTTTGACTGTGGCCTTGCGGCGTATCTTTTGAATCCATTGCAGAACGCGTATGCGTATGAGGACATTGCCAAAAGCCATTTGGGCTTACTGCTTCCGTCCAGGGAGGATTTGCTTGGGAAAGCGGGCAACGCGTCTGCTATGCAAGAGCAGCCGGAGGCGTTTTTAAAGTATGCCTGCTCTATGGCGTACACTGCCTTTCGGGCGAAGGGCGCGCTAAAGGAAGGGCTTGCGGCGCAGGGGATGCTTTCGCTGTATGAAGAGATCGAGCTGCCCTTGGCGTTTGTCCTCGCAGACATGGAAATGGAGGGGATACTGGCGGACAAGGAGGCCCTTGCGTCTTATGGGGAGCGGTTAAAGGAGAAGATTTCTGAGCTGGAGAAGGCGATCCATGCACAGGCGGGCGAGGCGTTCAATATCAACTCCCCAAAGCAGCTTGGCGTGATTTTGTTTGAAAAGCTAAAGCTGCCCTATGGCAAGAAGACGAAGACGGGCTATTCCACGGCGGCGGACGTGCTGGAGAAGCTTGCGCCGGATCATCCCATCGTCTCGGATATTTTAGAGTACCGCCAGCTTGCGAAATTAAAGTCCACGTATGCGGACGGGCTGATGCAGTTCATTGACGGGACGGGGCGGATTCACAGCACGTTCCACCAGACGATTACGGCGACGGGGCGCATCAGCAGCGCTGACCCGAACCTGCAGAACATTCCCGTGCGCATGGAGCTTGGCCGGCTGATTCGGAAAGTCTTTTTTGCAGGGGAGGGATGCGTGTTCGTCGATGCGGACTATTCGCAGATTGAGCTGCGCGTGCTTGCCCATATGTCGGGGGACGGGCAGCTGATACAGGCGTATCGGGAGGCGAAGGACATTCACCGGACGACGGCCTCGCAGGTGTTCCATATCCCGTTTGAGGAGGTCACGGACTTGCAGCGGCGCAATGCGAAGGCGGTGAATTTTGGGATTGTCTATGGCATCAGCTCGTTTGGGCTTAGCCAGGATCTTAGCATAGGGAGAAAAGAGGCCGCGGACTATATTGCGCGTTACTTTGAGACGTACCCCAAAATCAAGGCGTTTTTGGACGGCCTTGTCGCCGAGGCGAAGGAAAAGGGCTATTCTGTGACGCTGTTTGGGCGGCGGCGCCCGATCCCGGAGCTTACGTCCGGCAATTTCATGCAGCGTTCCTTTGGGGAGCGCGTCGCGATGAACGCCCCGATTCAGGGGACGGCCGCGGATATTATCAAGATTGCCATGATCCGCGTGCATGACAGGCTTAAGGACGAGGGCCTTCGGTCAAAGCTGATTTTACAGGTGCATGACGAGCTTCTGATTGAGGCGAGGATGGATGAGGTTTCTAAAGTGGAGCGGATCTTATCGGAAGAGATGCGGCGGGCGGCGGAGCTGTCCGTGTCTTTGGAGGTCGATATGCACCATGGGAAGAACTGGCTTGAGGCAAAGTAAACTTAAAAGGAGCAGAAAGCGCAGTCAGCGTTGCCGCAGGGCGGGCAGGCATGAAGTGAAGTAGGTGACAGCATGAGATTTATAGGAATCACAGGGGGCGTCGGCAGCGGTAAGTCCCAGATCTTAAACTTTATCGGGCAGGAATTTAACGCGTATGTCCTTTTGGCGGACGAGCTGGCGCACAGCCTGATGCTCCCCGGGACGATATGCTATGGGGCGCTGGCGGAGGCGTTTGCGTCGGAAGACATCTTCTTGGAGGGCGGCGGCTTAGATTCCGTGAAATTGGCGAAGGTTATTTTCACGGATCCAAAGAAGCGGGACGCGTTAAACGCCATCGTCCATCCCGCTGTAAAGCAGGAAGTGATGCGGCTTGTGGAAAAAGAGCGGCGGCGGGGCAGATTCGACTATTTTATTTTGGAGGCCGCGCTGTTAATTGAGGAAGGCTACGGCGGTCTGTGCGACGAGCTGTGGTATGTGGACGCGTCGAAAGAGGCGCGGCGCGCGCGCTTAAAGGAAAGCCGCGGATATTCCGATGAAAAGATTGACGCAATATTTGAAAGCCAGCTTTCGGAAAAAAGCTACCGGGAGGGCTGCGGCCGGGTGATTGACAACAGCGGCACGTTGGATGAGACATTCCATCAAATCAGGGAACTATTTCGGGAAATGAAGGAGACGGGGAAGATGGAGAGAAAAGAACTGGGTGAAGAGCTGGTCTTTGGCCTGGACATAGGCACGCGCAATGTGGTCGGCACGGTCGGATACCGGATTGGAAAAGAGTTTGTCGTCCTTGCGCAGCATTCGCTGGAGCATGACACGCGGGCGATGCTGGACGGGCAGATCCACCATATCGGGAGGGTCGGGAACACGATCCGCATGGTGAAGGAGGCGTTGGAGGAGCAGATCGGGAAGACGTTAAGCAGCGTATGCATCGCGGCGGCCGGGCGCGTCTTAAAGACGGTGACGACGAATATTGAGTATGAGTACGAGGCGGAGAGCGTCGTCCTTGCAGAGGATATCCATACGCTGGATTTGCTCGGGATTGAAAAAGGGCAGACGATTTTGCGGGAGGAGAACGACACGAATTACAAATTTTACTGCGTAGGCTATTCTGTCGTGAAATATTATCTGAACGATGAAATTTTCTTCAGCATTGAAGGGCATAAAGCTGAGAAAATCGCGGAGGACATCATAGTGACGTTTTTGCCTGAGGACGTTATTGACGGGCTGTACGCCGCAGTGGCGATTGCCGGCCTTTCCGTCGCGAACCTGACATTGGAGCCGATTGCGGCGATAGACGTGGCAATTCCGGAAAATTTCCGAATGCTGAATATCGCGCTGGTGGACGTGGGGGCGGGAACCTCCGATATCTGCGTCACCAGGGACGGCAGCATCATCGCCTATGGCATGATCCCGCTGGCCGGGGATGAGATTACGGAGCTGATCGTTCAGAAATATCTGGTGGACTTTCAAATGGCGGAGCGCATAAAGCTGGCCTCTACCACAGAAGAAGAGATTGAGTATACGGATATTATGATGTTAAAGCATACCGTCAAGGCGGAGGAGATCTGGGAGCTGACGAGTGAGCTGGTGGAGCGGATCGCTACAGACGTCGCGGACAAAATCATTGAGCTGAACGGCGGAAAATCGGTCAGCGCGACGTTTATTGTCGGCGGCGGCGGGAAAATTCACGGGTTCGACGCGTTGCTTGCGGACAAGCTGAGCCTTCCCTATGAGCGCGTGGCGCTGCGCGGGGAGGAGGTGCTGCAGGAGGTGACGTTTGAGCAGCCGGACATTAAGAAGGATCCGCTGATTGTGACGCCGATTGGCATCTGCTTAAATTATTTCGAGCAGAAGAACAGCTTTATCATGGTGCATTTTAATGGGGAGCGCATTAAGCTGTATGACAACAACCGGCTTACGGTTGTGGACGCCGCCTTACAGGCGGGATTCCCGAATGAATATCTGTTCCCTAAGCGTGGGAAGGAGGTCAATTTCATCATCAATGGGAATCCCCGGATTGCGAGGGGGGAGGCGGGCGAGTCCGCAGTCGTTATGGTGAACGGGAAGCTGTCCAACATCAACGCCCCGTTAGTCGCCAACAGCTATATTACCGTGGAGCCGTCAACGGCGGGGCTTGCGGCTAAGGTGACGATTGCGGATATCGCGGACTATACGGACGAGACGGTGAATTTTATCGTCAACGGCAGGAATATCCACTGTCCAAAGTATGTGGAGGTGAACGGCAGCATTGAGATGTCCTCCTATGAAATCCAAGAGGGCGACGTGATTGAGACGAGGAATTTTTATACGATCAGCCAGCTTGCGGAATTTATGGACGTAAAAATAAACGCAAATTATACGATTTTAGTCAATAACCGCCCGGCGGACTTTAATACGCTTGTCTATGAGAATTTTACAATTGACTGGGTGGTGGATACGGACGATGAGGAGGACGCTTCTTTCGGCGCCTCTTCGGACGGGGACGCCTCCTTGCCCGCAGTGGCCGGAGAGACGGCCCTTTCCGTGACAGGGCGTCAGGCGGAGGAAGGGGAAGGTCAGGAAGAAGTCAGCCCGCAGAGGAACGGGGCGACGGCTGAGTGGAAGGATGGGCCTTCGCTGACGGTTAACGTCACTGTCAATGGGGAGCCGGTTTCATTGACGGGAAAGATTGAGTATATTTTTGTGGATCTGTTTGATTTTTACGATTTTGACTTAAACGACGCCAACGGCAGGGCGATCGTGACGAAGGTGAATGGGAAGCGCGCCGGCTATATGCAGCATCTGTTCAGCGGCGACGTGGTTGAAATTTATTGGGAAGAGTTTTGATGAAGATGGAATTGTGCAGCATAGCGAGCGGGAGCAGCGGGAACTGCATCATGGCCGGCATGGATGGATGCCGCCTGATGATAGACGCAGGCGTCAGCGGGAAAAGGATCGAGCAGGGGCTGAATACGCTTGGGCATAAGACCTCTGAGATGCAGGGAGTGCTCGTGACGCATGAGCATATAGATCATATCGGAGGGCTTGGCGTGATCGCCAGGAGGCATGGCCTCCCTATTTATGCGACGGAAAAGACAAAGCAGGCGATCCTAAAGGCCAAATCGGTGGGGAAGATTGACGAGTCCTTGTTTTATGTCATAGAGAAAAACGTGCGCTTTCAGATAGGGGATTTGGAGGTGGAGCCGATGGAGATCTCTCATGACGCGGCGGATCCCGTCGCCTATATCCTAAGGGCGCATGGCAAGTCGGCGGCCGTTGTGACCGACCTTGGCGTATATGACAGCAACCTCATAGAGAAGCTTTCTGGCCTGGATGCATTGCTTTTGGAGGCGAACCATGACGTAAATATGCTGCAGGCGGGGCCGTACCCGTATTATTTAAAGCAGCGCATTTTGGGGGCGAGGGGGCATTTGTCCAATGAGCGCGCCGGGCAGCTTTTGCGCAGAATCTGGCATGACGGCATAAAGGCGGTCATCCTGGGCCATTTAAGCCAGGAGAACAACTATGAGCTGCTTGCCTATGAGACGGTGCGGCTGGAGCTGGCTTTAGGCGCGGATCCCAAACTGGGGAAAGACGTCCCAATCTACATAGCCAAACGGGATGACGTGTCAGAGCGCATCGAATTTTGAAATGGAGGCTTGCCTTTGCCGCTTCACCATAAGAAAGCGCAATGGCAACTTTTGAAAGGCGTTGCAAAATGTTGGAATGGATGTTACAATGATACAAAATTTTTATGTTCAGGCAAATTGTGAGGAGCGGGTATGTTATTTAACTCATTGCACTTTTTGATTTTCTTTCCGGCCGTCGTGCTGATGTATTATCTTGTCCCAAAGAAAGTCAAATATCTTTGGCTGCTTGCCGCCAGCTATTATTTTTATATGAGCTGGAACGCGAAGTATGCGCTGCTGCTGTTATTTTCCACGGCGGTGACGTACATAAGCGGCCTTATGATGGAGAAGATAAAAGAATCCCCGTGGGATGGCGCCCGCAGGGAAAGGGCGAAGAAGCTGACGGTCGCGCTCAGCTTTTCGTTAAACCTGGCCGTGCTGTTTTGGTTTAAGTACAGCGGTTTTGCGATGGGCGCGCTCTCAAAAGCGTTTGGGCTTTTGCGCATTGAGCTGAATGTCCCGGCCTTTGACATTTTGCTGCCTGTGGGCATCTCGTTTTATACCTTTCAGGCGTTAAGCTACACGATGGATGTGTACCGGGGGGAAATCTACGCGGAGAAGAATTTTTTCCGGTATGCGCTGTTCGTCTCTTTCTTCCCGCAGCTTGTGGCGGGGCCGATTGAGCGCTCGAAGAATCTCTTAAGGCAGCTTGCCGTCCCAAAGAAGTTCGATTTTGAGCTGGCGCGGGACGGGTTTCTGATGATGCTTTGGGGCTTTTTCTTAAAAATTGTCCTTGCAGACCGAATTGCGGTTTTCGTGGACGCGGTGTATGCCGATTTCCATACGTTTGGGGGATGGTACGTCATCGTCGCCACGGCGCTGTTCGCCGTGCAGATTTACTGTGACTTCAACGGCTATTCCGTCATTGCCATGGGAGCGGCGAAAATCCTTGGCATTCAGCTGATGGAAAACTTTGACGCGCCGTACCTTTCGGCCTCGGTCGCGGAGTTTTGGAGGAAATGGCACATTTCCTTAACGTCCTGGTTTAAGGATTACCTCTATATCCCTCTTGGGGGCAGCAGGAAGGGGACGCTGCGCAAATACGGGAATAAGATGATTGTGTTTCTTGTCAGCGGCCTTTGGCACGGCGCGTCGTTTTCTTTTGTAGTCTGGGGAGGGCTCAATGGGCTCTACCAGGTCATAGGGGAGGCGCTTGCGCCGGCGCGGGAGGGGCTGGCTTCCTTCTTCCGGCTGAACCGTGCGTCGTTTGGGCATCGGCTTGCCAGCGTCGTGGGGACGTTTTTTTTGGTGGACTTCGCCTGGATTTTTTTCAGGGCGAGCCATCTGAAGGAGGCCGTCGCGATGATAAAAAACGTCTGGACGGTCAGAAATCCCTGGATTTTATTTGACGGCTCCCTGTATGAATGCGGCCTCGACGCAAGGAATTTCTGGCTGATGATGGCTGGCATTGGGATCTTGCTGTTCGCGGACTGCTGCAAGCACAAGGGGATTTCCGTAAGGGAGGAGATTTTAAAGCAGGATTATTGGTTCCGGTGGGGCGTCATCGCGGCCTCCGTCTGCGCCATCGTTGTGTTTGGCGTATGGGGGACGAGCTATGACGCGGGCGCGTTTTTATATTTCCAATTTTGAGGTGGGCCTATGAAAAAAGGAATGAAAAATCTGGCTTCGGCCCTCTTATGCGGCCTGCTCGTCTTGCTGGCTGTCCGGTCCGCCTGGAAATTTTTGGAGCGGAAGACCAGCTATGTCAAAAACGACGGGTTCTATAGCTACGACGGGGATTTTGACGTGCTGTTTTTGGGCAGCAGCCATATGGTAATGGGCGTCCTGCCGATGGAGCTGTGGAAGGAATACGGCATCGTGTCCTACAACCTGGCGAATTACGGGCAGTGGATCCCGGTGGATTACTGGGCGCTTAAGAACGCCCTGCAATACACGAAGCCAAAGCTGGTCGTCCTGGACGTGCGCGCCATTGACATTGACGGCAATAAATATTCCCCGGAGCATGAGTCGCAGCTTCATGAGACGTTTGACGGCATGCCGCTTAGCAGGACGAAGGCGTCCGCGATTTGGGATCTTTTGCCAAAAGGGAAACGGATGGAATATCTGTTTGACTTTTCCATCTACCATACCAGGTGGAATGAGCTGGACGCGTCGTTTTGGAAAGAGACGAAGCCTTCGCCGGAAAAGGGCGCCAATGTAGATAATTCCAATAATTTCGACGAAGTGGCTGTCGCCCCGATTTTGCCGCCGGTTTTGGTGGATAAGGGCGAGATGTATATGGAAGAGACGACGGGGAAAGAATATTTGCGAAAAATCATTGCGTTGTGTGAAGAAGAGGAGATTGAGCTTCTGTTAACCGCGCTGCCACATTCCCCCAATGAAGACTATCAGAGGTGGCTCAACAGCGCGCAGGCGATTGCGGAGGAATATGACGTCCCTTACTTTGACATGATTACGGAAGACGCCTTCGTCAATTATGACACAGATTTTTTTGACGACGCGCATTTAAACTCCTCCGGCGCGAAGAAGACGACGCATGAGCTTGGGAAATACGTAATGGAGCATTATCCGCTTACCGATTGGCGTGAGAGCGAGATTGCGCCGCAGTGGGAGCGCGACTATAGGAAGTACGTAAAATTTAAGTTAAAATGGCTGAAAAAGCAAAAAGACCTAAAGGCGTACCTGATGCTGCTTGCGGACAGGCAGTGGGACATCGTGCTGGACATCTATGACAAATCCATCTTTAAGGATGACTATTGCGTGACGCTGCTGGAAAATCTGGGCGTTGACCGTGCAAAGCTGACGGAGGGCGCGGACTGCATTGTGATTGGGGAAGGCGGCAAGTCCGCCGAAGTCATTGAGAATTTCCATGCCTCGGAGGGCGTGACGCAAACAGCGCTTGGCGATTTGGGGCTGTTCATTGATGAGATGGACGAGAATGGGAATATTTTGGCATATAGCATTACGCTGGACGGGGAAGGCCGATATCTGGCTCCCCTACAGGAAAATGCAGGGCTTCGGGTTCTTGTCATGGATCAGGATACATTAGAGACGGCAGATTGCGCCGCGTTTTCTTTTGCAGTGGAGAAGCAGGGCTATACGCTTGAAACGACAAAAGTGAAGCGGGAAAAACAAAAGGGTCAGAAAACACAGGAGAAGGAATGATGAAGAAAAGACTTTGGAATGGCTATCAGAAGAAAACGGCGTTCTTTTTGGTTTTTTTGTGCTTGTTTGCGCTGCTTGGCTTGTGCGGGCCTTATCAAGCGCAGGCAAAGAAGGCGGTCGCCCTGAATCAGACGACGCTTTCTATGGCTCCCGCGACGACGAAGAAGCTGTCGTTAGACGGGGCTGTGGCGAAAAAAGTGAAATGGACGAGCGGAAATAAAAAAGTGGCGGTTGTGAGCAGCTCAGGGACTGTGACGGCCAAAGCGAAGGGGACGGCCAAAATCAGGGCGGCATACGGCGGGGTGAAGTATGTCTGCACGGTGACCGTCACCTATAAGGTCTATACGGCCTCAGACGGGATGCGCTATAAGGACGCGGCAGGAAACTTTGGGCGCACAGGCCGCTGGTTTAAGAAGAGCATTGACGGGGGGAGCTATTATTTCACCAGCACGGACGGATCCGCGATTTATTTTAAGACGGCAAACACGAAGTCGGTCAACGTGAGCTTCGTCTCCAATGTGGCTGTCGCGACGCCGTATTTTGCGTATTCTGTGGACGGCGGCTCCATGAAGCGGCAGTTAATCAGCAATGGGAGCATCAGCTTTAAGAACGCAAAGACGCACTATGTCCGTCTGCTGATTGACGCGACGTCTGAATATGAGGATCGGTGGGGCGCTGAGGCTGGCGTTGGAATTAAGAGCGTAAGCGCCGCGTCGAAGGACGGGATTGTGACGGCCATTAAGCCGCAAAACGCGAACGTCGCGTTTTATGGGGACAGCATTACAAAAGGCGTGCGCGCGCTTAAGATGGCGCTTACGCCGGGAGGGACCAGCGCCGTCCACAGCTTTCCCTGGTACTGCGCCAGCCAGCTTGACTTGGTGCCGTATTTTATTGGGTTCAGCGGATCAGGAATTACGGAGACAGGCTCGTTCAATACGTGCTATAACGCGATACAGAAGCTTTCGGCCTATCGCGCCGCGGCGAAGTTTGACGCGGATGTAGTCGTCATTGAGCATGGCTGCAATGACGTCTATACCCATGGGACGATGTATGTGAATGAATATAAGAAAGTGCTGGAGCTATTGCATAAGAAATTTCCGAAAGCGGCCCTGATCTCTTTGATTCCGTTCAATCAGATTCACGCGGAGGAGATCCGCCAGGCCGCATCCGCCTATAAATGGTGTAATTTGGTGGAGACGGCCTCATGGGGCCTGTCCTATACGGACGGGATGCACCCCAATGCGGCAGGGGCGAAAAAGGCCGGCTTAAAGCTGGCGAAGATCATCGCCTCAAAGCGGAAGGTCACGTTAAAGGGAGGCTGACCTTACAGCTTCGGCAGGGTGCGTGACAAGAAGCTTTCATCCATGGAGGATAAGGCGGCCTTGATCTCCTCAATTTTTTCCGGCGTGCCCTGCTCCTGATATAACTGGGCAAGCAGAAGGTACACCTGGCCAAGCTCCATCTGAATGGACATGGCATATTCCAATACATGAATCGCCTCTTTGACGTGGCCAAGCTCCTGATGCCGCTTGGCGTAAGTCAGAAGCGTTTTTGCAAGCGTATGGTAGTTATTGTCATACAGGCAGAGCTGATTGAAATTGGCCGCCCCATACATAAGCTTTAGGTCTGTATTGGAGTAGTGGGAGAGGTTTATGATTTTTGCGTCGTGATAGCCGATAAGCTCCGTCTCAAGCATAAGCAGCTCTTCGTCTGGATAGCGGTCGGGCGGAAGGGCGTCTAGGGAAAATTTCAGGAAATCCAGGCCGGAGATGTCCTGTTTGCGCGTCAAGTTCGCGCGCCGCTCCCGGTCAAGGAAGGATTCGTTTAAATCCTGCTGTTTCCTCTCCTGGCTTCTTCGCTTTAAGGCGAGGATTCCGACAAATAGGACAAATGTGATGAAAAATATGGGAAGTCTCATGCTTGTTTGCATCCTTTCTATAATTTTTAAATAAAAATGATAAAGAGGTGATGTTATGTTTCATTTATTCAACCCGAAAAATAAGCGCGTCATTGCCGGCGTGATCGCTGTTTTGCTGGTGGCGTCCATGGTGCTTGCGGCGGTTGTCTCCATTGTAGGGGTTCTGTAGCGGGCGGGATGCCGTTCTGTAACAAATATACAGAAAAATTATTGCATTGTCAAATATATTCGTTACTATGCACCTTGAAAATCAGGGACAATCTGCTTTACAATGAAAAGAAATAGGTTAGAGAGGATGATGGTATGAAGAAATTTTTTAAACTGCTGTCGGCGCTGGTTTTTGTTTTTGCAGTGGGGTTGGCAGGATATACTTTTGTCGACGCAGGCTCTGCGGGCGACGGGACGATTCCGAATACAGTCTATATTGGGGACATCGACGTCAGCGGGATGACGGCCGATGAGGCGCAGCAGGCGCTTGACCGCTATGTAAGCACGTTGAAGAATCAGACGTTTTCCCTGACGACAGGGGATAAGAGCATTCAGGTGACGGCTGAGGACATCGGGCTTCATGTTTCAAATGAAGACGTGGTGGAGGAGGCGTTAAACCTTGGCAAGACGGGAAATCTGATTGCCCGCTATAAGGATAAGAAGGATTTGGAGAAAGAGCCGAAGAAATTTCAGCTTACATATGGCGCCGACGAGGCGAAAATGCGGACGCTGCTCGGCGTGAACGCTGAGAACCTGAATCAGGAGGCGGTGAATTGCGGCTTAAAGCGTGAAAACGGGGCGTTTACGATTACCGACGGCGCGAATGGCATTCAGGTGGACGTGGAGGCTTCTGTGAAGGCGATTCAGGAGTATCTGCAGAAGGAATGGGACGGAAAAGGCGCGACGATCACGCTTGCGACGGATGTGACGGAGCCGAAGGGGACGAAAGAGGAGCTTTCGAAGGTGAAGGATGTGCTTGGCTCGTTCCATACGGATTATAGCTCCTCCTCCGCGGGCAGGGCGCAGAATGTGCGCAACGGCGCGGAGAAAATCAATGGGAGCGTCATCTATCCAGGCGATCAGTTTTCCGTTTATGGGGCGGTCAGCCCGTTTGACGCGGAGAACGGGTATGAGCTGGCCGGCTCCTACGAGAACGGGACGACGGTGCAGTCGTATGGCGGCGGCATCTGCCAGGTGTCAACCACGTTATACAATGCGGTAATCCTTTCGGAGCTGCAGGTGGATGAGCGGTTCAACCATTCCATGATCGTTACCTATGTAAAGCCGTCGATGGACGCGGCGATTGCCGGGACATATAAGGACTTGAAGTTCACGAACGACACAGACGCCCCGATTTATATTGAAGGCTATACGAGTGGGGGGCAGATTGGGTTTACGATTTATGGGCAGGAGACGCGCCCATCCAACCGGGAAGTGATTTTTGAGAGCGAGACGATCAGCCAGACGAACCCGGGCACGACGCTGCGGGCGGACGGCAGCCACGGCATTGGCTATTTCGCGACAGTCACAAGCCCACATACCGGATATACGGCGAGGCTTTGGAAAATTGTGAAGGTGAACGGCGTGGAAGAGAGCCGGACGGAGTTCAACAGCAGCCGCTATAATCCTTCAAACAGAGTTGTGGCGGTCGGCACCGGAACGGCCAGCCCGGAGGCGGCGGCTCAGATGGCGGCTGCGATTGCGACCGGAGATGAGGCGACTTGCCGCAATACGGCGGCGGCCTTAGCGGGCGATCCGGCGGCCTTGGCTGCACAGGCGGCGGCTGCGCAGGCGGCGGCGGAACAGGCGGCAGCGGAACAGGCGGCGGCAGAGGCAGCCGCAGCGGCGGCTGCGCAGGCGGCAGCGGAACAGGCGGCGGCAGAAGCGGCAGCGGCGCAGCAGCAGGCCGGGGAAGTCCCGCAAGGTCAGTAGCAAAAACAAATGAATGAATATTGTAAGGCTGTCTTTTTTCATAGAAGACAGCCTTATTGTGAGGTAATATGAAGATAGGAAAAGTGCCGGAGAGCGTGCTGAAGCGCTCTATATTAGGACAGATTCACACGAAAAGAGAAGAAGTCGTCCTGGGGGCGGCCGTGGGCGAGGACTGCGCCGCGGTGCGCTTGGATCGGGACGAGATTTTTGTGCTTTCCACGGATCCGGTCACCGGAACGGCCAAGGACATTGGAGATTTGGCCGTTTGGGTGACGTTAAACGATTTGGCGAGCGCCGGGGCCACGCCAATCGGCGTGATGCTCACCGCGCTTTTGCCGGAAGGCGTGACGGAAGAAGAGCTTCGGATGATGGTGCGCCAGGCGGAAGAGGCCTGCGCGAAGGCGAATGTGCAGATTATCGGCGGGCATACGGAGGTGACGGCGGCAGTGAACCGCCCAGTGCTGACCGTGACCGGCGTGGGCAAGGCAAAGGAAGGTAAGCTGATTTCCACAGCCGGGGCAAAGGCGGGGATGGACATTGTCGTGACGAAATGGGTTGGATTAGAGGGGACGGCCATCCTTGCCAAGGAGAGGCAGGAGGAGCTTTTGTCCCGCTTTCCCCGGGAATTTATAGAGCAGGCGCAGCAGCTTGACCAAATGCTCTCGGTGCTGCCAGAGTCGGAGGTGGCCGTCCGGTTTGGCGTGTCTGCCATGCATGACGTGACGGAAGGCGGCATTTTCGGGGCGCTTTGGGAGATGGCGGAGCGGTCCGGCGTTGGGCTTGAAATAGAGTGGAAAAGCATCCCCATTCGGCAGGAGACGGTGGAAATCTGTGAATTTTTTGGCGTCAACCCCTATGGCCTGATTTCCAGCGGCGCGATGCTGATGGCGGCAAAGGATGGAACGGGCCTTGTGGCCGAGCTTAAGAAGGCGCGCATTGCGGCAAGCGTCATCGGCAGGGCGACCGCCGGGAAGGACAGGGTTTTGCTGAATGGAGACGGGCGCAGATTTTTGGAGCCGCCAAAGACAGATGAACTGTATCGGATTTTAAAGTAAAAGGAGAGCAAAATGCGTGAAAAGATTTTGGCGTTTATCGAAAAAAACAGCCGCATTGACCTAAAGGAGCTGGCGATCATGCTTGGCGTGACGGCGGAAGCTGTCGTAAGCGAGCTGGAGGCGCTGGAGGCGGAGCATGTCATCTGCGGCTACCATACGTTAATCAACTGGGAGAAGACGGGGATTGAGAAGGTGACGGCAATGATTGAGGTGCGCGTGGCGCCGCAGCGGGGCATGGGCTTTGACAAAGTGGCGGAGCGCATTTACAATTATCCCGAGGTGGAGTCGGTATACTTAATTTCCGGCGGCTTTGACTTTATGGTGATTTTGGAGGGGAAGACGCTGCGGGAGGTGTCTCAGTTTGTGTCGGAGAAGCTTTCTGCCTTGGATTCCATCCTCTCGACGAAGACGAACTTTATTTTGAAGAAATATAAAGATCATGGCACCATTATGGCAGAGCCGACAAAAGACGAAAGGATGAAGATTACGCCATGAGAAACCCGATTTCAAAGACAATCGCGGAGATTGCGCCATCCGGCATCCGAAAATTTTTTGACGTTGTGAATGAAATGCCCGACGCGATTTCCCTGGGCGTGGGCGAGCCGGATTTCGACACGCCGTGGCATATAAGGGATGAGGGCATTTTTTCCTTGGAGAAGGGCAGGACGTTTTATACGTCCAATGCGGGGCTTGGGGAGCTTAAGTCAGAGATTGCGGGCTATTTAAAGCGGAAATGCAATATAGCGTACAATTCTGACAAAGAGGTGATGGTGACGGTCGGCGGCAGCGAGGCGATTGACCTTGCCATGCGGGCTATGCTCGATCCAGGCGACGAGGTGCTGATCCCGCAGCCAAGCTTTGTCTGTTACCCGCCGTGCGCCGTGCTGGCGGGAGGCGTCCCGGCGATTATTGAGCTAAAGGAAGAAAATGAGTTCCGGCTGACGGCGGACGAGGTGGAGCGGGCGGTGACGCCCAAAACGAAGCTTCTTGTCCTGCCATTTCCCAACAACCCAACGGGTTCTGTCATGCGCAGAAGGGATTTGGAGGAAATTGCGGACGTTGTAAGAAAGCATGACTTATATGTGCTAAGCGATGAGATTTACGCGGAGCTGACATATGGGGAGGAGCCTCATGTGTCGATTGCGTCTTTGCCCGGGATGCGGGAGCGCACCGTCTTAATCAACGGGTTTTCCAAAGCATATGCCATGACAGGCTGGCGGCTTGGCTATGCCTGCGCGCCGAACGTAATTTTGGAGCAGATGTTAAAGATTCATCAGTATGCGATTATGTGCGCCCCCACGACCAGTCAGTATGCGGCGGTGGAGGCGTTGAGGAACGGCGACGGCGACGTGGCGCGGATGCGGGAAGAGTACGATGGAAGAAGGCGGTATGTGCTGCACCGGTTCCGGGAGATGGGCTTATCCTGCTTTGAGCCATACGGCGCGTTTTATCTGTTCCCGTGCGTCAGCAAATTCGGCCTGACTTCGGAGGCGTTTGCGGAAAAGCTGTTAGCTGAGGAAAAGGTGGCCGTCGTGCCAGGCACTGCCTTTGGCGCAGGGGGAGAGGGGTTTGTCCGCGTCTCCTATGCGTATTCCCTGGAGGATTTGAAGAAGGCGCTTTCCCGCATTGAGCGGTTTATTCAAAAGCAAAGGAATGAAAACGAATCATGACGGCAATGAATATCGTATTGTACGAGCCGGAAATTCCGGCCAACACGGGAAATATCGGCAGGACCTGCGCGGCTACGGGCAGCGTGCTGCATTTGATTGAGCCGCTTGGCTTTCGGCTTGGGGAAAAGGAAATCCGGCGCGCCGGGATGGATTATTGGAAAGAGCTGGATGTCAGGCGGTACGTCAACTGGGAGGATTTCCTGGAAAAAAAGAAAGGCGCGAGGATTTATATGGCGACGACGAAGGGAAGGCGTCTGTACACAGAAGCCTCCTATGAGCCAGGCAGCTATCTGCTGTTTGGGAAGGAAAGCGCGGGGATCCCGGAGGAGATTTTGGCGGAGCATGAAAAAGAGTGCATCCGGATCCCAATGGTGGGGCAGACGCGTTCGTTGAACCTTTCCAATTCGGTCGCCATCGTATTATATGAGGCGCTGCGTCAGCAGGGCTTTGCGGACATGACGCTGCAGGGCGGGCTGCATCGTTTGAAATGGAAGGAATAGGGGCGCGTATGGGAATCATTAAGGCCAGTAAATTAGTGCATGAATATATCCGGCGGGATGAGGAAGGGAACGTGGAGTCCATTCAGACGGCCGTAGACGAGGTGGATTTGGATGTGCAGGCAGGGGACTTCATTGCAATTCTAGGGCATAACGGCTCCGGCAAGTCTACGCTCGCCAAGCATATCAACGCATTGCTTACGCCGAGCGGAGGGACGCTTTTTGTGGACGGGAAGGATGCGTCGGATGTGGAGAACGTATATGACGTGCGGCGCGCGGCGGGCATGGTGTTCCAAAACCCGGACAACCAGATTGTGGCGAGCGTCGTGGAGGAAGACGTGGGGTTTGGCCCGGAAAATATGGGCGTGCCTACGGATGAGATTTGGAGGCGGGTGGAAGAGAGCCTTTCATCTGTCGGGATGCTTCGTTACCGCAGCCATTCTCCCAACCGCCTGTCTGGCGGGCAGAAGCAGCGCGTGGCGATTGCGGGCGTCATGGCGATGGAGCCAAAGTGCATTGTCTTGGACGAGCCGACGGCGATGCTTGACCCAAACGGCAGGCAGGAAGTCCTTTCGGCGGTTCATGCGCTAAACCGCGAAAAGGGCGTGACGGTCTTGCTTATTACCCATTATATGGAAGAGGTTGTAGGCGCAGACTATGTTTACGTCATGGATCAGGGGAAAATCGTCATGCAGGGGACGCCGCGGGAGGTGTTTTCAGATGTGGATCGGATGAAGGAGTACCGGCTGGACGTGCCGCAAATTACGCTTTTGGCGCATGAGCTGAAGAAAGCGGGCCTTCCTGTTTCAGATGGGATATTAACCAGAAATGAGCTGTGCGGCGAATTGAAGCGCCTGCACCAAAGCGGAATGAGGCGATAGAGATGTCCATTATATTAGATAAAGTAAGCTATGTGTACAGCCCGGGGACGGCTTATGAAATCTCGGCGCTAAAGAATATCAATTTAAAGATTGAGGACGGGCAGTTTATCGGATTAATCGGGCATACCGGCTCTGGCAAGTCCACGCTGATTCAGCATCTGAATGGGCTAGTGAAGGCGACCTCCGGGGGCATTTATTTTCACGGCCAGGATATTTATGACAGTGATTTTGACCTTAAGGAGCTGCGCACAAGAGTGGGCTTAGTATTTCAGTACCCGGAGCATCAGTTGTTTGAGACGACGATTTTCGACGACGTCTGCTTTGGGCCGATGAACCAGGGCCTGAAAAAAAACGAGGCGGGGCTTCGGGCGTTTGAGGCGCTAAAGGCGGTAGGCGTGCCGGAATCGCTGTATTACCAGTCTCCGTTCTCGCTGTCCGGCGGGCAAAAGCGCAGGGTGGCGATTGCCGGCGTGCTTGCGATGAAGCCGGAGGTTTTGATTTTGGATGAGCCGACGGCTGGCTTGGATCCTATGGGACGCGATGAGATCCTCGGCCTGATCGAAAAGATGCATAGGGAGCGGGAGATGACAGTCATTTTGGTTTCCCACAGCATGGAGGACGTGGCGAAGTATGTGGGGCGGATTATCGTTATGAATGACGGGGAAGTGATGTACGACGGCGCGCCGAGAGAGGTGTTTTCCCATTATAAGCAGCTTGAGGCGGTCGGGCTTGCGGCCCCGCAGGTGACCTATCTGATGCATGAGCTTGCGGACGCGGGGATAGGCGTGGATGTCGCCGCGACGACGATAGAGGAAGCGAAGGAAAGCATTTTAAAGGGATTTCGATAAGAAGGAAAGCTATGTTAAGAGACATTACGTTAGGGCAGTATTATCCGGCAGATTCTATACTTCATAAGTTAGACCCGCGCGTGAAGCTGATGGGGACATTGATTTATATGATTTCCCTGTTTACATTTCGTGGCGTTTGGGGCTTTCTTTTGGTGAGCTTTTTTCTGATGTTTTTGATCCATACGTCTAAAGTGCCGTTCTCTTATATGGTGAAGGGCTTAAAGGCGATTGTCGTGCTGCTTGTGATTACGGCGGCGTTTAATCTGTTCTTAACTCCGGGAAAGCAGGTTCTGCTCCATTTCTGGATTTTTACAGTCACGCTGGAAGGGCTTAAGAACGCGGCGTTTATGATGGTGCGCCTGATTTACCTGATTGTGGGGACTTCGCTCATGACGCTGACGACGACGCCGAACCAGCTTACGGACGGGCTGGAGAAGGCGCTTGCGCCATTGTCTAAAGTGAGGGTTCCGGTGCACGCCATAGCTATGATGATGTCGATTGCGCTTCGGTTCATCCCGATTCTGATTGAGGAGACGGATATTATTATGAAAGCGCAGATGGCGAGGGGAGCGGATTTTGAAAACGGGGGCCTGATTAAGCGGGCGAAGGGCATGATCCCCCTGTTGGTCCCCCTGTTTGTGAGCGCATTCCGCCGCGCGGACGACTTGGCGATGGCGATGGAGGCGCGGTGCTATGTGGGGGGAGAAGGCAGGACGAAAATGAAGCCGTTAAAATATGCCAAAAGAGATGCGATTTCGTATCTTGTGATGGCGGCTTATCTTGGCGCCGTCATTGCGCTGCGGGTATTTGCATAAGGAGGAAAAGATGCGGGTTTGCTTAACGGTCGCATATGATGGGACAAAATATCATGGCTGGCAGCTTCAGCCGAATGGGATTACGATAGAGTCTGTGTTATGTCAGGCTCTTTCTGATTTATTTGGGGAAGAAATTCAGGTGATCGGCGCCAGCCGCACGGACGCGGGCGTGCATTCTTTGGGAAATGTGGCGGTGTTCGACGTAAGCACGCGGATTCCGGCGGAGAAAATTTCCTATGCCTTAAATCAAAGGCTGCCTGCGGATATCGTCGTGCAGGAGTCGAAAAAAGTGGCGGGGGACTTTCATCCCAGGCGATGTGAGAGCAGAAAGACGTATGAGTACCGGATTTTAAATAGGAAGTTTCCGGATCCAACAAGGCGGTTGGACACATATTTTTATTATTATGCCCTGGATCCAATGCAGATGCGAAAAGGGGCGGCATATCTGGTGGGAGAGCATGACTTTAAGAGCTTCTGCTCCATCCATACGGCGGCAGAGTCCACTGTCCGGAAAATTTGCTCGATTGACGTCACAAAGGAAGGCGACGTGATCGCGATCCGCGTCTGCGGGAACGGGTTCCTTTACAATATGGTGCGCATCATCGCGGGCACTTTAATTTTGGTGGGGAATGGGACGATTGCGCCAGAGCGGGTGAGGGAGATTTTGGAGAAACGGGACCGGGGCGCCGCAGGGCCGACGGCCCCGGCGCATGGCCTGACGATGATAGGGATTGAGTTTTTGGAGTAGAAGACATCATGAAATCTTTTGCAGCAGCTCGCTATGCTCCGTCACTGCTCTTTTCACTAAAGAGAGATCCTGCTTCATGGATTCATAGGTCTCGACCTGATCTTTATATCGGCCGTACGTTGAGGTGTAGCAGGATTCTATGGTGTTCAATCGAGGCAATATGATATTTTCTTGTGTCAATTCGATGCGTGTTACCCGATCCTTGACCTCCTGCAGGTCGTTTTTGACCTTCTGTACGTCGTCCTTGACCTTCTGTACGTCGTCCTTGACCTCCTGCAGGTCATTTTTGATATCCTGAATATCTGTCTTGATGGGACTTAGCATATCAGATATTGCAAGCAGCAATTCGTTGTCTGTCATATTATCACGCTCCTTTACATGGACGGTTTGTTTATAGAAAAGCATACCATATTAGGCGCGCAAAGTCTATGGCATTTTAGCTTAGCTCACGAAAATCTATGTTCAGGCTTGGCCTGGGCGGCTGACGGCAAAAGCGGCTGCAAATGGATTTCCGTAAGCTAAGCCGCCTTATGAATTTGACAAAGCCGCCATGGAACTGTGCTGGACTTCTTATGCCAGTTCGGCTATACTGAAAGCACACTGAAAAACAAAAGAAACGGAGTAATGAATATGGCATTTGCGCATTTACATGTACATACAGAGTACAGTCTTTTGGACGGCTCCAATAAAATTAAGGAGTATGTCGCCAGGGTAAAGGAGCTTGGCATGACGGCCGCGGCAATCACTGACCATGGCGTGATGTACGGCGTGATTGAGTTTTACAAAGCGGCGAAGGAGGCTGGCATTAACCCGATCCTGGGCTGCGAGGTATATGTGGCGCCTGGCTCCCGATTCGACCGGGAGACGGGGCATGGGGAAGGCCGATACTATCATTTGGTGCTGCTTGCGGAAAATGAGGCGGGCTATGGGAATTTAATAAAGATCGTCTCCAAAGGCTTTGTGGACGGCTATTACTATAAGCCTAGGGTGGATATGGAAGTCTTGCGGGAATACCATGAGGGCCTGATCGCCTTAAGCGCCTGCCTTGCAGGGGAGGTGCAGCGTTTTTTGGTCCGTGGGCTGTATGAGGAGGCCAAGCAGGCGGCGTATCAGTATCAGGACTGCTTTGGGGAGGGCAATTTTTTCTTAGAGCTTCAGGATCATGGCATTCCGCAGCAGCAGACTGCGAATCAGCAGCTCTTGCGGCTTTCAAAGGATACGGGGATCGCGCTTGTCGCCACGAATGACGTGCATTACACCTATGAGGAGGACGCGGAGCCGCATGACATCCTGCTTTGCTTACAGACGGGCAAGAAATTGAGCGACGAGAACCGGATGCGCTACGAGGGAGGGCAGTATTACGTTAAGTCTGAGGAAGAGATGCGGGAGCTGTTCCCCTATGCCTTAGAGGCGCTTGACAACACGCAGAAAATCGCGGACCGCTGCCAGGTGGAGATAGAATTTGGGAAGACGAAGCTGCCGGATTTTCCAGTCCCGGAGGGCTACACGACGTTTCAATACTTGGAAAAGCTCTGCCAGGACGGGCTCAAGGAGCGCTACCCTGACACGGCGGAGGAGCTTTTGCCAAGGCTAAGCTATGAGCTTGACGTCATACGGAATATGGGGTATGTGGAATATTTTCTGATTGTGTGGGATTACATTCGCTTCGCCAGGGAGCGCGGCATCATGGTGGGCCCGGGGCGCGGGAGCGCGGCGGGGAGCCTGGTTTCCTATACGACGGGCATCACCAATATTGACCCCATCCGTTACAGCCTGATTTTTGAGCGCTTCTTAAACCCGGAACGCGTCTCCATGCCTGATATTGACGTGGATTTCTGCTTTGAGCGAAGGCAGGAGGTCATTGACTATGTCGTGGAGAAATATGGCAAGGACTGCGTGACGCAGATCATCACGTTTGGAACGATGGCGGCGCGCGGCGTGATCCGGGATGTGGGGCGCGTGATGGATTTGCCTTATGCCTTCGTGGACGGCATTGCGAAGGGAATTCCCAATGAGCCGGGAATGAGCGTCACAATTGACCGGGCCTTGCAGATGAATTCTGAGCTGCGCGCAAATTATGAGAACGACGAGACCGTCAAGCGGCTGATTGATATGTCGAAGCGCTTAGAGGGCTTGCCGCGCCATGCCTCCACCCATGCCGCGGGCGTCGTGATTTCCCAAAATTCCATGGACAATTATGTGCCTTTGGCGAGGGGCGTTGACGGCATGATCACCACGCAGTTCACAATGACGACGATTGAGGAGCTTGGCCTCCTAAAAATGGATTTTTTGGGGCTTAGGACGCTCACGGTCATTCAAAACGCGGTGCGGCTGGCGGAGAGGAACCATGGCGTGACAATCGACATCGACCATGTGGATTTTGATGACGGGAACGTATATGAGTCCCTTGGCACGGGAAAGACAGAAGGCGTGTTTCAGCTAGAAAGCGCGGGGATGAAGAATTTTATAAAAGAGCTGAAGCCAAGGAGCCTGGAGGACGTCATTGCCGGCATCGCCCTCTACCGCCCGGGGCCGATGGACTTCATCCCTTCGTATATCCGTGGGAAAAACAGCATGGGGAAAATAACGTATGACTGCCCGCAGCTTCAGCCGATTTTGGAGCCGACGTATGGCTGCATCGTCTACCAGGAGCAGGTCATGCAGATTGTGCGGGACTTGGCCGGATATACGCTTGGCAGAAGCGATTTGGTGCGGCGCGCCATGTCCAAAAAAAAGCAGTCCGTGATGGAGCAGGAGAGGAAAAATTTTGTCTACGGGAATGAGGCGGAACATGTGCCGGGCTGCATCGCGAAGGGCATTGATGAGAAGACGGCGAATAAGATTTTTGACGAAATGATTGACTTTGCGAAATATGCGTTCAATAAGTCCCATGCGGCGGCGTATGCGGTGGTGGCCTATCAGACCGCGTATTTAAAATATTATTATCCGGTGGAGTATATGGCGGCACTGATGACGTCCGTGCAGGATCACGTGCCGAAGGTTTCCGAATATATTCTGTCCAGCCGGAAAATGGGGATCGGGATCCTTCCGCCGGACATCAATGAGGGGGAAAGCGACTTCTCTGTGTCGGGCAAGGGAATCCGTTATGGGCTTTCTGCGATCAAAAGCGTGGGGCGCCCGGTGATCTCCGTAATATTGGAAGAGCGGGAAAAAGGGGGGCCGTTTTCCTCCCTGAAAGATTTCCTTGTGCGGTCCGGCGGCGGGGAGGTCAGCAAGCGGGCCGTGGAGAACTTTATTAAGGCCGGCGCGTTTGACGGGCTGGACGGCACCAGGAAACAGAAGCTTTTTCTGTATGCAAGGCTGATGGACGACATTAATCGGGAAAAGAAACATACGTTAGCCGGTCAGATGAGCCTTTTTGACTTTGTGGGGGAGGAGGATCGGAAAAGCTTTGAGACTACGATGCCGGATGTCGGGGAGTATGACAAGGAGACGCTGCTTGGCTTTGAAAAGGAAGTCCTTGGCGTGTACATCAGCGGCCACCCCTTAGAAGAGTACGAAGGGCGCTGGAGGAAGAACATTACGATGACGACGGCGGATTTTCTGGTGGATGAGGACACCGGGGAGACGAAGGTGAAGGACGGCGAGATCGTCATGGTGGGCGGCATGATTGCAGAGAAGACAATCAAATACACGAGAAAAAACCAGACGATGGCGTTCCTTACGTTGGAGGACTTGCTTGGAACGGTCGAGGTGGTCGTGTTCCCAAGGGACTATGAGAAGAGCCATGCGCTCCTAAAGGAAGAGGCCAAGGTGTTTGTCCGGGGAAGGGCCAGCGTGGAGGAGGAGAAGAACGGAAAAGTCATCTGTGAGAAAATCTATTCCTTTGACGACGCAAGGCAGGAGCTGTGGGTGCAGTTTTCGGACAGGGAAGCGTTTCAGGAGAGGGAGCAGGAGCTGTATGGGATGTTAAGGGACTCGGACGGCGCGGACGCGGTCGTATTGTACCTTTCTAAAGAAAAGGCGGTGAAGCGCCTGCCCGCAAGCAGGAATGTCCTCGTCAATGAAGCCTTATTAAAAACGCTGCGCGCCGCCTTTGGGGAAAATAACGTAAAAGTTGTGGAAAAGGCTATTGAAAACAGAAGGTAAAGCGATTAAAATAAAAGCAAAGACAGTGAGACGATATAGGAGGGTTTGCTATGGCGAAGGAAATGAAGACGATTGGCGTGCTTACGAGCGGCGGCGACGCCCCGGGGATGAACGCCGCGATCCGCGCGGTTGTCCGCGAGGCGATGTGCAAGGGCTTGAAGGTGAAAGGGATCAAAAGAGGCTATGCTGGCCTTCTTTCCGAGGAGATCATCGACATGGAGGCAAGGGACGTGTCAGACACGATTCAGCGGGGCGGCACGATTTTGCAGACGGCGCGCTGCATGGAATTCACGACCCCCGAGGGGCAGCAGCAGGGCGCGGAAGTCTGCAGGAAGCACGGGATTGACGGCATCGTGGTGGTCGGCGGCGACGGCTCCTTCCGCGGGGCGCAGAAGCTGGCGGCCCTTGGCGTCAATACGATCGGCCTTCCGGGGACGATTGACCTCGACATCGCCTGCACGGAATATACGATCGGGTTTGACACGGCAGTGAACACGGCGATGGAGGCGATTGACAAGGTGCGCGACACATCCACCTCCCATGAGCGCTGCAGCATCATAGAGGTGATGGGGCGCGGCGCGGGGTATATCGCGCTTTGGACGGGGATTGCGAACGGCGCGGAGGACATCCTGCTCCCGGAGCGGTATGATTATGATGAGCAGAAATTGGTGAACCATATCATAGAGAACCGCAAACGCGGCAAGCAGCACCATATCATCATCAACGCCGAGGGCATTGGGCATTCCGTGAGCATGTCCAAGCGGATTGAGGCCGCGACCGGGATTGAGACGAGGGCGACCATCCTTGGCCATATGCAGCGCGGGGGCAGCCCGACCTGTAAGGATCGCGTGTACGCGTCCATCATGGGGGCCTATGCGGTGGATTTGCTCTGCCAGGGCAAGACAAACCGCATTGTGGCGTACCGTCATGGCGATTTTGTGGATTTCGACATTGACGAGGCGCTGGCGATGGAGAAGAAGATTTCGGAATATCAGTTTGAGGTGTGCGACAACCTTTCTATTTGACAGAGGACGCCGGCGGATGCTCCAAAGCCGTATTGCAGGCTTAGATTCAGGAAATGCGTTTTTTGAGGCAGGGGATAGAGAGGAAGGCTCTGTCCCCTGCCCCTTTTTTATAAAAAGGCAATGTTCCTGGCTGCCTGCCTTTTCCCGGATTCCTAGGCGAAAACCCCGCGGTTCCTTGAGGCGGCAAAGAAATCCTTGTATTTTAAAAACGCTTATGCTATAATGTCTCAATGGCTGTAGGCGGTGGAAGTATGCCTTTTTTTGCATCATGGAACTTGGATTTATGCCTAAGATCAGGCATTTGACCCGCGACAAACGTACATTGTGATAGGGAAAAGAGAAAGGAAACGGTTAGAATGAGCGTACAGGTAGAAACATTGGAAAAGAATATGGCGAAGCTTACCATCGAACTTGCTGAGGATAAGTTAGAAGACGCAATGCAGAAAGCATATTTGAAGCAGAAGAGGAAAATCAATCTGCCGGGATTCCGTAAAGGCAAGGCGCCAAGGCATATGGTGGAGAAGATGTTTGGGCCGGAGGTGTTCTATGAAGATGCCTCAGACATCCTGATCCGTGAAAATTACAGCAAGGCGATCGACGAAAGCGGCGCTGACCTCGTGTCCCGCCCGGTGGTTGACATCGTTCAGATTGAAAAAGGCAAGCCGTTCATTTTTACGATTGAGGCGGCGGTGAAGCCGGAAGTGAAGCTTGGCGAGTATAAGGGCATTGAGGTCACGAAAATCGACACATCCGTGACGGATGAGGAAGTGGATGCGGAAATCGAAAAAGAGAGGAACACCAACGCAAGGACGGTGACCGTGGAAGGCCGGCCAATTCAGGAAGGCGACACGGCTGTCATTGATTTTGAAGGATTTGTGGATGGGGAGCCGTTTGAGGGGGGCATGGGAGAAAACTATTCCCTGCAGATCGGCAGCCATTCGTTTATTGATACATTTGAGGAGCAGTTGGTTGGAAAGAACGCGGGGGAGGAGCTTGAGGTGCAGGTGACGTTCCCCGAAGAGTACCATGCGGCGGAGCTGGCCGGAAAGCCGGCGACGTTTCAGGTGAAGATTCATGAGATTAAGGCTCAGGAGCTGCCGGAGCTGGACGATGAGTTCGCCCAGGACATTTCCGAGTTTGACACCTTGGCGGAGTACAAGGAGAGCGTGAGGAAGGCGGTTTCCGAACGGAAAGAGGCTGAGGCGAAGCGCGCGAAGGAAGAGGAGGCGATCAAAAAGATCGTAGAGCAGTCCACTATGGACATTCCAGAGGCGATGGTTGAGACGCAGGCTGAGAACATGGTGGAGGAATTTGCGCGCGGGATCACGCAGCAGGGCATGAGCTTTGAGCAGTATATGCAGTTCTCCGGGATGTCAGTGGAAAAGATGAAGGAGCAGATGAAGCCTGACGCGTTAAGCCGCATCCAGGGCAGCCTTGTATTGGAGCAGATCGTAAAAGAAGAGGGAATTGAAGTCACAGAAGAGGACTTTGACGCGGCCGTCGCGAAGATGGCGCCTTCCTACGGCATGGGGCAGGAGAAGTTAAAGGAAATGATCGGCGAGGAAGAGAAAGAGTCCATGATGAAGGACCTTGCGATCTCAAAAGCGGCGGATTTGATTTTGGAGAACGTGAAGGAATGCGAAAAAGCTGGCGGCGAGGAAGGGGCCGAAGCGTAACAGAGGCAAAACGGGAGGCGAATACATGAGTTTAGTACCTTATGTCATTGAACAGACAAGCAGGGGCGAGCGCAGCTATGACATTTATTCCAGGCTGTTGAAAGACCGGATCATATTTTTGGGGGAAGACGTCAATGAGACGACGGCGAGCCTGATTGTGGCGCAGCTTTTGTTTTTGGAGTCGGAGGATCCGGGGAAAGACATTCAGCTTTATATCAATTCTCCGGGCGGCATCGTCACGGGCGGACTTGCGATATATGACACGATGCAGTATATCAAGTGCGACGTGTCCACCATCTGCATTGGGCTGGCCGCGAGCATGGGCGCGTTCCTTTTGGCCGGAGGCGCGAAGGGCAAGCGGATGGCGCTGCCAAACGCGGAGATTATGATCCACCAGCCTTCCGGCGGGGCAAAGGGCCAGGCGACGGAGATCGAGATTGCCGCGGAGAATATCTTAAAGACGAAAAAGCGCCTGAATGAAATCCTTGCGGAAAACACCGGAAAGCCTTATGAGACAGTTGCCGCGGATACAGAGAGGGATCATTACCTTTCCGCGCAGGAGGCGAAGGAATACGGCCTGATCGACATGGTAATAACGAATCGTGAAAAATAGAATAGAGCAGGATGACAGGGCAGCCGGAGGGCGGGGCCTGTCATTGACTTAGCGGAGTGGAGCATATGGCAGGAAGAAATATCATAGGCGGCGGGGAGAGAATCCGCTGTTCCTTTTGCGGCAGATTCCAGGAGCAGGTCAGAAAGCTGATTGCGGGGCCAAGCGGCGCGTTCATCTGTGACGAATGCGTGGATATCTGCACGGAAATCATCGAAGAGGAAATGGAAGAGGAAGAAGAGACGGAAGTTTCGGAACCGGAGATCAATCTGTTAAAGCCGGAAGAGATGAAGGCGTTTTTGGATGAATACGTCATAGGGCAGGAAAATGCCAAAAAAGTGCTTTCTGTAGCGGTGTATAACCATTATAAGAAAATATTGGCCGGCAAGTCCCTTGACGTGGAGCTGCAAAAGAGCAATATCCTGATGTTGGGCCCGACCGGATCCGGCAAGACGTACCTGGCGCAGACGCTGGCGCGGATTTTAAATGTTCCGTTCGCCATTGCGGACGCGACGACGCTGACAGAGGCGGGGTATGTCGGGGAAGACGTGGAAAATATTCTCTTAAAGATCATTCAGGCTGCGGATTATGACATCGCGCGCGCGCAGCAGGGAATCATCTATATCGACGAGATTGACAAGATCACCAAGAAATCGGAAAATGTCTCGATCACCAGGGATGTGTCCGGCGAGGGCGTGCAGCAGGCGCTGCTTAAGATTTTGGAAGGCACCGTCGCCTCCGTTCCGCCGCAGGGCGGAAGGAAGCATCCGCAGCAGGAACTGATACAGATTGACACGACGGACATTCTCTTTATCTGCGGCGGGGCGTTTGACGGCCTGGAAAAAATTATAGAGACGCGCATGGATCAAAAAGCGATTGGCTTTAACGCTGAGGTCAAAGACAAACGGGAGCGGAATATCGGTGAGGACTTTAAGCATGCGATGCCGCAGGATTTTATCAAGTTTGGCCTGATTCCGGAATTTATCGGGCGCGTGCCGATCACCGTGTCGTTAGACTCCTTGGATAAAGACGCCCTGGTGCGTATTTTACAGGAGCCGAAGAATTCATTGGTGAAGCAGTACAGAAAGCTTTTGGAGCTGGACGGCGTGGATTTGCAGTTTGAGGAAGACGCGGTCAATGCGATTGCGGAGAAGGCGATGGAACGGCAGACAGGGGCCAGAGGGCTTCGCGCCATTATGGAAAATGTCATGATGGATCTGATGTACCGGATTCCGTCGGATGAGTCCATCAGAGAATGCGTCATCAGCAGGAAATTGGTGGAGGAAAAAGGGTTTGTTGACTCCATTGAGGAAAAACAAGAATTAGCATTGGAATCTAAGAGCGCATAAGCCGCAGTCATAGGGGAGCTGCCGCAGTAATGGGACGTTTATTACTTGCGGCGGCTTTTACTGATTTTGTAAGCAAAGCGGCAGATTTGCATGGCGCGTTGCATATAACTGGAAAGGGGAAGAAACATTGAGTGACGGAATAAATGAGAAGCTCTCCGGGCATTCCTTTGTGCGCAGCAATAAGGAACTCCCCACAGTGGCATTACGGGGGATGACAATCCTGCCTGGAATGGTGGCGCATTTTGACATTAGCAGGGAACGCTCTGTCAAAGCGGTGGAAGACGCGATGATGGGGGATCAGGATTTATTTCTGGTAACGCAGAAAAATATAGATGCGGACGATCCGCAGATTGAGGATTTATACCGGATCGGCATTGTCGCAAAAATTAAGCAGGTCGTAAAGATGCAAAATGGGATCGTCCGTATTTTGGTGGAAGGAGATCGGCGGGCTGAGCTGGTTGGCCTGATTGCGCATCCCAAATACCTTTTGGCAGAGGTGGACAGCGTAGAAGAGCGGGATGAGGAGTATTCCGCGGAGGTCAAGGAGGGGATGCGGCGGGCCATATTGGAGGCGTATGGACGCTATGCGGCCGTGAACCCGAAAATCGGCAAGGATTTTTTACGTCAGACAGTGGACCTACAGGATACGGGCAAGCTGATTGACGCAATTGCCAATCATCTTCCTGTCTATTATGAGGAAAAGCAGAAATATTTGGAGGCAGTCACCTTAGAGGAGCGCTATGAGACGCTGATGAGGATGCTGCTCTCTGAAATCAATATCCTGTCCATCAAGAATGAGTTTCAGGCGAAAGTAAAGGATCAGGTGGATAAGAACCAGAAAGAGTATCTGCTTCGGGAGCAGATGAAGGTCATTCGGGAAGAGCTTGGCGAAGATCATTCTCAGACGGATGCGGATCATTTCCTGGAGGAATTGGAGAAGCTTGAGGCGAAAAAAGAAGTAAAAGAGAAAATCCGCAGGGAAATTGAGCGGTTTAAAAACATCGGCACAGGCTCTTCGGAGAGCGCGGTGGCGAGGGGATATATTGAGACGCTGTTAGAGCTTCCATGGGAGAAGGCGTCGAAAGACAATAAGAACCTTAAGAATGCAGAGAAGGTATTGGACCAGGATCACTATGGCTTAAAAAAAGTAAAAGAGCGTATGCTGGAATTTTTGGCGGTGCGCAATTTGACGAAAAAAGGGGAAAGCCCCATTATCTGCCTTGTGGGGCCTCCGGGAACCGGGAAGACAAGCATTGCCAAATCCGTCGCGAAAGCGTTAGAAAAAAAATATGTGCGTATCTGCCTGGGCGGCGTCCGGGACGAAGCGGAGATCCGGGGACACCGGAGGACGTATGTAGGGGCCATGCCGGGCAGGATTGCGGCGGGCTTACGCTCTGCGGGCGTGAAGAACCCTCTGATGCTGTTGGATGAAATTGATAAGGTCAGCAGCGATTATAAGGGGGACACGTCCTCCGCATTGTTGGAGGTGCTGGATTCGGAGCAAAACAGCAAGTTCAGGGATCATTATGTCGAGCTTCCGCTGGATTTGTCGGAAACGCTCTTTATCGCGACGGCAAATTCCGTGCAGGGGATACCAAGGCCCCTATTAGACCGCATGGAGCTGATCGAGGTTGACAGCTATACGCAAAATGAGAAGATGCATATTGCCACGGAGCATTTGGTGAAAAAGCAGATGAAGAAAAACGGCCTGAAAAAAGGGCAGCTTTCCATTAAGGAAGACGCGTTGGAAAAGGTCATCCGTGGCTATACGAAAGAAGCCGGCGTGCGCGGCCTGGAGCGTAAAATCGGGGAGATCTGCAGGAAAGCGGCCAGGGAGGTGTATGACGGCGATCAGAAAAAGGTCACGGTGACGAAGAAAAATTTGCCGAAGCTTTTGGGAAGAGAGAAGTATTCGTATGACATGGCGGGCAAGACGGACGAAATTGGGGTTGTCCGCGGCCTTGCGTGGACAAGCGTTGGAGGGGACACTCTGGAGATTGAGGTCAATGTCATGCCAGGGAAAGGCGAGTTTAAGCTGACCGGGCAGCTTGGGGACGTGATGAAGGAATCGGCTCAGGCCGGAATCAGCTATATCCGCTCCGTCAGCAAGGAATATAAAATCCCCAAAGAATTCTTTAAGGAGAACGACATCCATATCCACATCCCAGAGGGGGCGGTGCCAAAGGACGGGCCTTCCGCGGGCGTCACAATGACGACGGCGATGCTCTCCGCCATCACGAAGCGCAAAGTCCGCGCAAACGTGGCGATGACGGGGGAAATTACGCTGCGGGGCCGCGTGCTGCCCATCGGCGGCCTGAAGGAAAAGACGCTGGCTGCAAAAAACGCGGGGATCAAGACGGTTCTTGTGCCAAAGAAGAATCAGAAGGACATGGATGAAATTGAGGACGAAATCAAGCAGGGCCTGTCCATTGTGTATATGGAGACGATTAAAGATGCGCTGAATGCGGCATTTGTGTAAGAGGGAGGGACATATGGTAATTAAAAATGTGTCGTTGGACACTGTTTGCGGCGTGACAAGCAAGCTGCCGGATCACGCATTGCCGGAGGTGGCGTTTGCCGGAAAGTCGAATGTCGGGAAATCCTCATTAATCAATGGCCTGCTGAACCGCAAGTCGCTGGCCCGGACTTCCTCGCAGCCGGGAAAGACGCAGACCATTAACTTTTACAAGATCAATGAGGATCTGTTTTTTGTGGATTTGCCGGGGTATGGCTATACGAGGGCGCCGGAGCAGGAGAAAAAGCGATGGGGCGTCATGGTGGAGAATTATCTGCATCGGTCGAAGAGCCTGTTGACCGTCTTTTTGCTGATCGACATTCGGCATGACCCGTCCGCGAACGACAAGATGATGTACGATTGGATCGTCCACCAGGGCTATGAGCCGGTGATTATTGCCACAAAGCAGGATAAAATTAACAAAAGCCAGCTTCAAAAGCACGTAAAGGCGATTCGGGACGGCCTTGCGTTAAGGCCGGGGACGCCGATTTTCCCGTTCTCAGCGCTAAAAAAACAGGGCGGGGAAGAAATTTGGGCGTATATTGACTCGCTTGTGTCAGGGGAGCCTCCCCAAAAGGGGAAGGCGCAAAAAGGGGCCATTCTGTGAGCGTCCCTTTTTGCGCAGAGTGCGGCGCAATTAGAAAGAAGCATGGCTTTGTGGCGGCATTTTTGTCTGCGGTCGCCCTTTGCGGCGTGCTTTTTGTAAAAGCGTATGGAAAAGACGCAGCGCGCGCGCATTCGGATGCAGCCACCATAGTGGCGTCCTTTTATCCGATGTATATTGCTGCGCTTAATGTCGTGGGAGATTGCGAAGGGGTTTCGCTCAAAAGCTTAAGCGAGCCTCAGACAGGATGCCTGCATGATTTTCAATTGACGCCGGAGGACATGGAGCTGCTGTCGCAGGCCGATGCGTTTGTGGTGAATGGCGGCGGCATGGAATCGTTTCTGGTAGAGGCGGTGGAAGATTACCCGCAGCTTACCGTGGTGTCCGCGTCGGATGGGATAGAGGGAATCAGGGAAACGCCTTCCGAGACGTCCGAGAGGCATGACGAAGAAGGGGTAAACGCGCATTTTTGGATGGGCTTGGAGGAATATCGGGCGCAGGTCGCCGCAATCGCTGTTGGGTTGGGGGAGGCCGTGCCGGAGCGCAAAGAGGAGTTTTTGGAAAATGCCGCAGAGTACGACCGAAAGCTGGCAGAGCTTTGTGAGGGGCAAAAAGAGCTGCGGGCGGCTGCGTCAGGCAGGAAAATGATATCGCTCCATGAAGCATATGCATATCTGGCGAAGGACTATGGAATGGAGATCTGCGAGACCGTCAATCTGGATGAAGAGCGTCAGGTGAGCGCGGGCGAGGTGGCCAATGCCCTGTCTGCGGCCCGTGAGGAAGGGGCGCGTCTTTTGCTGGCGGAGGAACGCTACGGGAGAGGGCTTGCGGAAACGATACAGAATGAGGCGGACGTGACGGTCGTATTTTTGGATACATTAACGAGAGGGGAGCGTCAAAAGGACAGCTATCTGACGGGGATGCAGGAAAATATGGAACGTTTGAGGAAGGCTTTGAAGGTGGAGTAGCATGAAGAGGATGATTCAGCCCTGCGGGCTGCATTGCATCAAAGTGAATCATTTGGGCGTGCGCCTTGGGGGCCAGGTTATTTTGGAGGACGTCAATCTGCATATCCATTGCGGCAGCATCAACGCGATCATTGGAAAGAACGGCGCGGGAAAATCCACGTTGGCGCGGGCGATCTTAAATGACGCCCCGCATACCGGCACGATAGAGTTTAAGGATCGGGAAGATGGCAGGATGCAGAAGCTAAACGTCGGATATGTCCCGCAAAGCATTCAGATGAAGGAGCATATGCCGGTCAGCGTATATGACCTGATCGCGAGCTATCAGAGCCGCTTTCCGGTATTTCTGAAAAAAAGCAGGAGAGTGGAGCGTGAAATCAAAAAAGCGCTTGCCGCATTTGAGGCGGAGGAGCTGATTGACCGACAGGTGAGCAGGCTGTCCGGCGGGCAGCTTCAGCGGGTTTTGCTCGCCATGGCGGTTATGGACGAGCCAAACCTGCTGCTTTTGGATGAGCCGGTGTCGGGGATTGACCGCAGCGGCATGGAATTGTTCTACCGTAATATGAAATATCTGGTGGAGCATTTTGACTTGGCCGTCATCCTGATCTCCCATGATTTGGAATATGTCAGGCAGTATGCCGACAAGGTGATTTTATTGGATCAGACAGTGCTGGCGCAGGGCAGCCCCGGAAACGTGTTTCAGAGCAAGGCGTTTGAGGAAGTGTTCGGAAGGGGGAGGAGCGGTGTTTGAATATGCATTTATGCGCAATGCGGCGGTTGCCATTCTTCTCATCTCTCCGATGTTTGGGATGCTTGGGACAATGATCGTAAGCAGGGAGATGGCCTTTTTCTCCGATGCGCTTGGACATTCCGCGCTGACGGGGATTGCGCTTGGCGTGGCGCTTGGCGTGACGGACGCGAATGCCGCCATGATGGCGTTTGGCATTGCGTTCGCGCTGCTTTTGAATTATATTGGCAGTAAGAGCGGAAACTCCACGGACACTATTATTTCCGTCTTTTCCTCCTGCAGCGTGGCGGCGGGGCTTGCCATCTTGTCAAAGGGCGGGAATTTCAGCAAATATTCCGGGCTTTTGGTTGGGGATATCTTGAGCATCAAGAGCGGGGAGCTTACGGCGCTTGCGGCAGTTTTTGCCGTGGCTGCTTTATTTTATGTCTGCTGCTTCAATTGGCTCCATGCAGTGAGCGTCCATCGGTCTTTGGCAAAGAGCAGGGGGATTCCGGTTTTTTTGGTGGAGAACTGCTTTGCTGTGCTGATTGCGGTGACTGTCATGCTCACCATTCGGTGGGTGGGAATTTTAATTATTAACGCGCTGTTGATTTTGCCTGCGGCGGCCAGCCGGAACTTGTCGGTAAATATGAGGGAATATCATTTTTTTTCCGTGCTGTTCTCTCTGTTTTCCGGCGCGATGGGGCTTTACGTCTCTTATTATACAGATGTCGCGACAGGGCCGACAATCGTAATTTTCGCCTCTGCCTTGTATTTTGGGACGTATGCGTACAGCCGGGCGGCGAGGCGATGAAAGATGCAGGAAATGCCCTGCGGGCGTCCCTGTAGGTCAAATAAGAAGGACAAGAGAAAAGAGAGGAGCGACTATGGACGAAAAAGTGCTGGCGGTGGCGGCGGGTCATCCCATTACGGAAAAAGAGCTGAATGAGCTGATTGCAAATTATCCCCCAAAACAGCAGATTTATCTTTCTGACCCAAACGCGAAGGCGGAGGTGTTAGAGCAGCTGATCGGGTTTCATCTGTTCTCAAAGATGGCCGAGGAAGAGAACATTAGGGAAAGCAAGGAGTTTAAAGAGACGCTTGCGAAAATGGAAAATGAGCTGGCGAGCCATATGGCTGCGACGAGCGTGGTTGGGAAGGCCACGGTGGAGGAAGCGGAGGTGAGGGCCTACTATGACGCGAACCCGGATCAGTTTTTGAAACAGGAAAAAGAGGGCGGCAAAGAGGGGGAGGCCGTGCCTTATGAGGAGGTGAAGGAGCAGCTTCTTGCCGTTCTATTGCAGCAGAAAAAGCAGGAGGCTTATATGCGCAAAATCAAGGAGCTGGAAGAAACGTATGGCGTGGAGCGGCGTTAGCGTGACGGAAAGGGCGTGAGGGGATGGAACAGAATCTTCCGAAAGACCCGGTGATGCTGCTTAGCTTTGTCAATACGCAGCTGCGGGACAACTACTCTTCATTGGAAGATTTTTGCAGGTTTTTTGACCTGTCAGAAGAGAAACTGGTTGACAAATTGGAAAAGATTCAATATAAATATGATGCAAAGCAAAATCAGTTTATTTAAACAAAAAGGGAGGACAAAGCAATGTGGGCATATGAAAGCGTGTTTTATCAGATTTACCCGTTGGGGTTTTGCGGTGCGCCGTTTGAAAATGACGGGGTTTTAACGCACCGGATTTTAAAAGTGAAGGATTGGATTCCGCATATGGAGAAGCTTGGCGTAAACGCCATTTATTTTTCTCCGGTGTTTGAGTCGGACACCCATGGCTACAACACCAGGGATTACAAGAAAATCGACTGCCGCCTTGGAACGAATGAAGATTTCAAGGAAGTCTGCGACGCGCTGCATGAAGCGGGGATTAAGGTGGTTTTGGACGGCGTGTTCAATCATGTGGGGCGTGGGTTCGCCGCATTTCAGGATGTTGTGAAGAATCGGGAGGCGTCCGCCTATAAAGATTGGTTCCATATTAATTTGGGGGGCAACTCCAACTACAATGACGGCCTGTGGTATGAAGGGTGGGAGGGAAATTATGACCTGGTGAAGCTAAACCTTTACAATCCTGCCGTAGTGGAGCATATCTTCTCTGCGATTCAAAGTTGGGTGGATGAGTTTGACATTGACGGGCTGCGGCTCGACGTGGCGTACTGCCTGACTCCGGATTTCTTAAGGCAGCTTCGCACATTTACCAAGGGGCTGAAAGAGGAGTTTTTCTTGCTTGGCGAGACGCTGCATGGGGATTATAACCAGTGGATGAACCCGCAGATGCTGCACTCCGTGACGAATTATGAGTGCTATAAGGGGCTGTTCTCCAGCTTCAACTCCATGAATATGTTTGAGATCGTCCATTCCCTGCTGCGTCAGTTCGGGCCGGAAAACTGGACGCTTTATAAGGGATGCCATCTGCTTTCCTTTGTGGACAATCACGATGTGTCCAGGATCGCCTCAAATTTGACAAACGAAAGCCATTTGCCGCTCATCTATGCGATGGCGTTTGGGATGCCGGGCATTCCTTGCGTTTACTATGGCAGCGAATGGGGCGCGAAGGCGCATAAGTCCGAAGGGGATCCGGCGCTGCGCGCCTGCTTTGAGGAGCCGCTTGAGAATGAGCTGACAGAATGGATTGGCAAGCTGGCTGAGGCGAAAAAGCATTCGGAGGCATTGAATTACGGCGCGTTCCGGTCGGTATTGCTGACAAACAAGCAGTGTATTTTTGAGCGGAAGACGGACAACGAGCGTGTCCTTGTGGCGATCAATGCGGACGCAGAGGCATATCATGCGCATTTTGACGCTGGCTGCGGCATGGCGGTGGACTTGATTACCGGAGCGGAGCATGATTTTGGCGGTGGGAGCGAGCTGCCTCCATACAGCGCGTATTTCTGGAAAATGGAAAAATAATGCAGCGGTTTTGGCTGTTGCTGCAAAAAATGGCGGAAGGAGAAGGCGAGATGAGATTGGAAGTCTGCGTCGATTCCTATGAATCGGCAGTCATTGCGCAGCGGGGAGGGGCGGACCGCCTGGAAGTCTGCTCGAACCTGATTATAGGGGGGACGACGCCAGGCGTAAGTCAGTTTCGGCAAATCCGAAAGGATTGCGGGATTGAGCTAAACGTCTTAATCCGTCCCAGATTTGGGGATTTTTTGTATACAGAGCAGGAATTTTTAGCGATTGTGGAAGATGTGCGCCTGTTTCGGGAGCTTGGGGCCGACGGCGTGGTCGTTGGATGCCTGAATGCGGACGGGAGCCTGAATCTGAAGAGGATGGAAACCTTAAGGAAGTGCGCGGGCGGCATGAATCTGACGCTGCATCGGGCCTTTGACGTCTGCAGCGATCCTTACCGGGCGCTGAAAGAGGCGGTTGGCTTGGGGGCGGACACCGTCTTAACTTCAGGTCAGGCTTCGGACTGCATGAAAGGCAAGGGCCTTTTGAAGGAATTGATCGGGCAGGCCGACGGAAAAATAGAAATCCTGGTGGGCGGCGGCGTGAACGCTGACGTCATCCATACGCTAAAGCAGGAAATCCATGCCGAAAGCTTTCATATGTCCGGCAAAGCTTTGCTGAAAAGCGAGATGGCTTATCGGAAGGAAGAGGTCAATATGGGCCTTAAGGGCCTTGAGGAATTCGTCATCTTCCGCACGGATGAAGGGAAGGTCAGAGAGGCGAAGAGGGCCTTGCAGCAATAAAAGGCAAAAATCACAGAAGGCAAAGAAACGGACAGCGGCGCGTGTTTTCACGCGCCGCTGTCCGTTTCTGTAGATTTTTCAAATTCAACTGCCGCGTGGCCGCCATATGGCCTTCCGGCGCTATTCTTCCGGCGCTGCCTCCACAATGGCGGTATGGTAATCGCCTTTTTTGGCCTGTTCAATCACGGCGGCGGAAAGCTGAAAGAAATTGCCGCCGGAAGAAGTCGCCCCGCTCAATGCGTCCAGGCCGTCTGAGGACTGCTTTTCCATCAGCATATTGGCATAATAGCGCGTATATTCGTTTGGGTATGTGCCGGACACGGTTTTCATATTTTCCATATAGGCGTTGTCCCAGGCCTTAATATAGCCGCTTGCGTCTTTGGCGTTAAATTCCACAGCGACAATCTGGTCGTTTTTGACCATGATACAGACGTACTCCTTCCATCCGTGGGAGTAATCAGACATCTCTGCCGTATAAAAGCCGTCTTTCATCTTATCTTTGGAGCCGCACCCGCTTAGCAGCAATACGGCAAAAAGCATCAAAATGCAGATCTGTTTTTTCATGACAATCCTCCTGTATTCGATTTGATTTTTACGCGTGAGACAAATTCCCGCAAGCTTTCTGCCTGCGCCAAAGATTCCGCCGCCATCCCGTCGTTCTTTCCGGCAATGCCGTGCAGGCTCTCTAAGCAGTCGTTGGCATGGGAGACGGCGTCGGTTTGGTCGTTCGCCGTATCGGAAAGCTTTCTTGAGATGTCCCGGTACTCTTCCGTTAACGCCGCAATGTCCCGGAAGGTCTTTGCGGTTCGTTCCGCGGTCTTAAGGCCGGCCTGGATTGTTTCTGCGGACCGCTCAATTAAGCTCCCTGTCTCAAGGAGGGCGTTGGCCGTTTGGCTGGACAAGTGATTGATTTCGTTCGCCACAACTGAGAAGCCTTTTCCGGCCTCTCCGGCCCTTGCGGCTTCTACGGCCGCGTTTAGGGACAGCAGGTTGGTCTGGCGGGAGATGTCTTCGATCAGCAGGCTGACGTTTGAGATTTCCTTCACAGAAGCGTCAATTTGCGACATGGCGTGCAGCATATTTTGCATATCGCTTTCGCCCAGGGTCGTTTTTTCTCCCGCTTCCGTAACGCAGCGCTCCAGTGTCTTGGCATTTTCAATATTTTGGCTGATGGAAGACGTAATGGCCTCCATATTTTCTTTCATGTCCTCTAACAGCGCGCCCTGTTCCTTTGAGCCTTCCAAAAGCTGTTTTGCGCAGTCAGACACATTGACGGAAGACAGGCTCATTTTTTGCATGGAGTGGTTTAGGGCCGCCTGGATATTGTGGAGAGAATCGCGTATAGAGGAAAAATCCCCTTGAAAATGATCCGGGACAGTGTGGGTGTAATCTCCCTGCGCAAGCGTGCTTAAGCATCCGTCAATGTCCTCTATGTAGCGTTTTAAGCTGGCAATCGTCTTGGCGAGCGCGTCGGTTAAGATGCGGGTTTCATCATTGCTCTCTGATAAAATCACCTGTTCCGTTAAGTTGCCGTCAGAGAGCGTCTGCAGGCGCCTCGTCGCAAGCGAGAGCGGATTTGATATTTTTTTAGAGACTGGCACGACAATGGCGGCTGCGGCCAAAAGGACTGCCAGGGACATCAGGGCGGAAAATGCGATTGTGACATACACGGTGTCCATAAATTCCCGCTTTGGGGCATGGATGAACAGCGCCCAGCTTGTGCCGGGAATCGGGGAGTAGCCGGTATATTGCTGCTTCGAATTCAAAGTCATGATGGAGGAGCTGGTCTGAAAATCCATGACTTCGTCAAATTTTCCTGCTCCTGAGGCGGCCGGGAAAATGTCATAGACTGTCTTTCCTTCAATGACATTGATGAGATCTCGGTCGCCGATAATGTCGCCGTCCTGGTTTAAGATGCAGGCCCCTCCGGTGTTTCCCAAAACCAGCTGGCTTAGCACATCATTTAAAATATCGTATTTATAGCTTCCGACGAGATATCCGCTCACCTGGCCCTCTTCTTTAAACGGGGCGATGACGCAAAGCTGAAGGAAGCCGTTCTCATAGAACGGCTCCCCTATGGCGAGGTTCCCGGTCTGAGA
>CANTEO010000004.1 GCA_947652855.1 uncultured Roseburia sp.
AAACAGAACTTTCAAGGCTTGAAAGTAAATTCCGCAGATATCTGGCAGAAAAAGAACTGGAAGAAAAAATGTCCAAGACAGCCCAAAATAAAGAGGCATTTGCCGAAGAAGCCGCTACGCTGGAGCTTCAGTACAATGCCGTTTCTGAAAAATATGAGGAATATAAATCCTATATGGAGCAGATTTCCCAGACGCATGCCGCATATTTTAACGCTGAGGCAAGCAGGCAGCAGGGAGAGGCGATGGGAGAATACGCACAGGACATGGCAAAGCTGATGGAAGTGGCGCGCAGAATCTCAAAAGGCGGCATTGTGCCAGCCACCGATGAGAAAAAGCTGATGGAATA
Organism: uncultured Roseburia sp.; assembly: GCA_947652855.1. Taxonomy (GTDB): domain Bacteria; phylum Bacillota; class Clostridia; order Lachnospirales; family Lachnospiraceae; genus Roseburia_B. Next base: position 347 of record CANTEO010000004.1, read on the forward strand.
TAACCTTGAGATGTATATGGCGGCCAAAAACATGGGTTCCCTAATCCGACAGCAGGAACGCGAAAAACACGATTCCCTATGGAAAGAGGAGGAGGAAAACGACGTCCAGCCGGATCCTGGCGAGGTGGCGGACAACATAGAATGCCACGTCGGCGCCAAAGCGCCGGAAATCATAGAGGTGGCTGACGTAATGGCATCCGCAATAGAGTAAGGAGCGCGCTTTTGCATGACGGCTTGCATGAAAGCAAACAGAGCCTTCTATCGTAATGAAATCTACAATAGAAGGCTCTAAATCATGCCGGATGAACGGCAAGCTGCCCGATTGCCTATGCGTTTCCTAAAGCCGCAAAATATAAATGCAGTTGGGCTTATCAATTTTGATCGGCCGCCCATCCATCAGCGCATATCCTCTCGTATAGTCCATCTTATAAGTGCAGATCTCATTGGACTCATGGTTTAAGGTCACAAAATGATGGTTTCCCGGAAGGATTGCGAGCGCCTTTGGAAAATCCCCGCTGATCGGAATGTTGGAGAGCAGCGATAAGAGTCCCGTGCCTTCCTCCCGCTCAAACACGGCCATTTCCGTCGTCCCCGCATTCGCGCAGTAAAGATACCTCCCATCCGGCGAAAACTCCATATTCTGCGAGCTGCAATTATCGTCTTTCTTCTCTTTCGTCTGAACCTTCTGAATCCGCTCAAATTCCGGCCCGCGCTCATCCACATAATAGTTGTATACGTCCACGCTGTTCTCCAGCTCATTTAAGACATATGCGTTCTTGCCGTCCTTGCTGAAACGGATCATCTTTGGAGCCGACTCCAAGTCGCAATGGATGATGTCGGCCAGCTTCAGCTTGCCGCTCCTGTAATTGATCTGATATACCTTCACATGGTCAAGCCCTCCGTCCACGGCGCAAAGATACTTCTGATCCGGCGTCACCTTCACGCAGTTGACATGCGGCCTGGAGCTTCTGTCCGCCGCGCTCCGTCCTACCCCTTTATGGAAAATCCCATCCGCGATCTTCCCGACCGATCCGTCCGCATTCAAGTGCAGCATCGAAACCCTTCCGTCATGGTAGCCGCCCACGAACACAAAGCGGTTCTTCTCATCCACATCCAGATAACAGCCGCGCATGCCGCCAATCCACTGTTCGTTCATCGGCTCTAAGTCCCCGTCCGAAAGGACTTTATACGCCTTTACCCCGTCGTCTGTAATGGAATAGAGATATTTTTTGTCATCTGAGACAAGCAGATCGGAAGGGTTCATGATATTGACTACTTTACGCTTTTTCATTGTCCCGCGCTCTACGTCCAAATCAAAGATATGGATGCCCACGCTATGTTCATGGGTATATGTGCCAACATATGCGACATATTTCTCCTGATTCATAGACCTCACTCCTTTTCCTTCTATCTATCCTAACCGCGGCTGCGCGAACGCCCGTCACAGCAAACCGTCCAATGCCGCCCGGCAAGTTTCTGTAACTGCCATCAGCGAAGACAGCTCCTTACAAGCCCCCTCAATCCGAACGCTGTCAACCCCGGCCTGCGCCAGTTTCCGCAAATCGTCCAATCTGCAAAAATCCCCGGAGCCAAAAAAATACGTCCCGCGCTCATCCTCAAAGACAGGCATAGGCTCGTTTGGCCGCGTCTCCTCCACAATGGAATATCCCCATCCCACCGGCAGAAGGCCCTCTGCCTCTCCCCTGCCCTTTCGGCAGCTGGCAATCAGCCGCCTTCCCGATTGGAAAATGCGCCTTGCCCCATGCACAAACGCCTCGATCTCCATGCCGCCCGGAATGCGCCGCCTGATCTCGTTTATGTCTTCCAATGGCAAGTCCGCCGCAACGGCCGCCCGCGCCGCCCCCTGCCTGTGCCAAAACAGAAACGCCCCATAATTTACGCTGTTGGCCTGCTCCCCGATATGAATGGGGATCTTCGGGCAGATCCTTTTCGCCATGGCAAACACGCCGGGATCCGAGAGAATCAGGGCGTCCGGCCCCTGCTCCTTTAGCCGGCATAAATGCGCCTCGACTTCCTGCAAATCTCCATTGTGCGCAAGAAGCCCCATATCAATATATGCCTTCACTCCACAGCAATGCGCGCTTGCTATGCCCTCCGCCGTCTCGGCATAGGAAAAAGCGCGGGGGGCAAACGGCCCTCCCCCAAACGACACGGCGTCCGCCCCGGCCTTTGCCGCCGTTTTTAATTGATCCAAATTTTGCGCCGATACCAGCAGCTCCGGTCGTCTCATCCCTGACCCTCCGCAGATTCTTTTTTCAGGCTGACCGCAAGGCCGTCCCCAATCGGCAAAACCGTGCTGTCCAGCTCCCTGTGGTGCGTCACCTCATACAGAAATTGCCGCATCCGTTTGTGAATGGTGCGGTTGCGCCTTGTGACGGCAAACCTGGACTCCAAAATCTCCCCGTCGCGCAGCACATTGTCTGCGAGGAGGACGCCCCCAACGCGAAGCAGGCGAACCAGGTGAGGCAGAAAAGAAAGATACTGCCCCTTCGCCGCATCCAAAAAGACAAAGTCAAACGTCCCCTCCAGCTTCGGCAAAAGCTCGCTTGCGTCGCCTTCCAACAGCGTAATCTGCCCTTCTCTTTTGGCTTTCTTAAAATTCTCCCTGGCGATGGGAATTCGCTTCGCGTAATTCTCAATCGTGACAATCTCACAGGGAACGGGGTTGCATTGCGCCATAAGAAGCGCAGAGAAGCCCACTGCCGTCCCCACCTCCAAAATCCGGGCAGGGCGCTTTAGGCTTAGCAAAAGCTTGATAAAGCGCTGCGTCTCTTTCTTAATGACAGGGACGCGGCCTGCATTCGCCTCCCGCTCCAGCTCCCTCAAAAAAGACGTGTTCCCTGTGTCCAGAGAATCTATATACGCCAAAACACGTTCCTCATTCTCCATAGCGCCTTCCTTATTCCTCTGTCTCCGTGTCGTCCAGCTCTTCCGCCGACATCACCCGCATCATCTCCCATGCCGTCATGGAAGTCGAAAGCGTATACGTCCCTTCCTTAATCGTGTTGGCATAAGCGGAAAGCTTAAGCTGCACCGCAAACAGATTCGCGTCGCGGACTAAGCCTTTCTTCTGCAGCAGCCTGCCCAGTTCCATGGCGCCCATGTCAGAAGTCACCTGCACCGCATAATCCTGCCCTTCCCCTTCTTCGTCTACGGCGCTTTCCGTAAACACGCGATGCCCAAACGCAAATGCCATTTTTCCGCCCTGGTACAGTAAAAATCCCAACAAAACCAGAATTAATATAGAAAAACAGGCGCATACGATCTTTGTCACTACTTTTCTGGCACTCATTTCTTCCTCCGTATCAGCCGCGTTCCATCAAGGCCCCTTACATATCCGGCTCAAACTCCAGCCTTTGAAGCAGCTTCACGTTCACCTGACGAAGGATGCGGCACAATGCGTTCTCCGCGTCCAGAAATTCCCGGACAGCCTCATCCGCAAGCGTATCCGCAAAATCCCTCCGCAGCCGCTCCCCTTCTTCATAGAGATCCCCGCCGCCATTCTGCATCTCATAATTTCTCCTGCGGAATTCGTCCGCCTTCGCCTTAAGCTCCGGATACTTTTCCATCAACTGCCTCGCCCGAAGGTATTCCCCATACTCGCCGCTTTCTTCGATCGCGGCGACCAAAGCCTCCGTCGCCTCCTGCACTTTTCCCATGCCAGACCCTCCTGCTCTTAGCCAGCCTGCCCAAAGCCAAACGCTTTGCCTATACTTCCATGATAATCGGGATAATCATGGGCTTCCTCTTTGTTTCCTTCCAGACAAACTCCCCGAGGGAATCTTTGATCTCCGTCTTAATCCTGCTCCAGTCCATCACGTTCTTGTCCATAATCTGCTGCATCGTGCCGTCCAATACCTGCTTCGCCTCATCCATCAGGCTTTCCGCCCCCCTGACATAGACAAAGCCCCTTGAGACGATGTCCGGCCCCGCAAGCACCTTCCCTGAGCCGGCCTCTAAGGTCAGCACCACAATGATGATGCCCTCCTCAGCCAAATGCTGCCTGTCGCGCAGCACAATGTTGCCCACGTCGCCCACGCCAAGGCCGTCTACCATGACGTTGCCCACATGGACGCGCCCCGTGACCTTCGCGCCCTCCTCATCCAGCTCCAGCACGTCGCCTGAAGACAGGATAAAGATATCTTCCTTGTCGTAGCCAAGCTCCTCCGCCACTTTTTTCTGCGCCATCAGATGCTTATATTCCCCATGCACCGGAATGGAATATTTCGGGCGCACCAGCGAATAGATCAGCTTAATGTCCTCCTGGCAGGCATGCCCGGACACATGAGCGTCCTGGAAAATCACGTCGGCGCCTTTCATAAACAGCTCATTGATGACATTGGACACGGCCTTTTCATTGCCCGGAATCGGGTTAGAGCTGAAAATGATCGTGTCTTTTGGCTTAATCGTGATCTTTTTGTGCATGCCGGACGCCATCCTTGAAAGAGCGGCCATGGACTCTCCCTGGCTTCCCGTCGTAATGAGGACCGTCTGCTCGTCCGGGTAATCCTTCAGCTGCTCCACGTCAATCAGCGTGTTCTCCGGTATGGCAAGGTATCCCAGATCCGTCGCCGTGCAGATAATATTGACCATGCTGCGCCCTTCCACAACGACCTTCCTGCCATACTTGCAGGCGGAGTTGATGATCTGCTGCACACGATCCACGTTGGACGCAAACGTCGCGATGATGATCCTGGAATTTCTATGCTCCGCAAAAATATTGTCAAACGTCCTGCCAACCGTGCGCTCCGACATCGTAAAGCCGGGCCGCTCCGCGTTCGTGCTGTCGCACATCAAGGCAAGCACGCCCTTCTTGCCGATCTCCCCAAGCCGCGCAAGGTCAATCGCGTCGCCGAACACCGGCGTGTAATCCACCTTAAAGTCCCCGGTATGCACGACAATCCCCGCCGGGGAGTAAATGGCGAGCGCGGCCGCGTCCTGAATGCTGTGGTTCGTCTTGATGAACTCCACCCTGAAATTCCCCAGGTTGATGTGCTGCCCGTATTTCACGACCTTGCGCTTCACCTTCGTCAGCATATTGTGCTCTTTCAGCTTATGCTCAATAATGCCGTTCGTCAGCTTCGTCGCGTAAATCGGCACATTGATCTCCCTTAGCACATATGGGATCGCCCCAATATGGTCCTCATGCCCGTGCGTGATGAAAAATCCCTTCACCTTATCAATATTGTCCCGCAAATAGGATATGTCCGGGATCACAAGGTCAATGCCAAACATATCGTCCTCCGGGAACGAAAGGCCGCAATCCACCACAATGATGCTGTCTTTGTACTCAAAGGCAGTGATGTTCATCCCGATCTGCTCTAAGCCTCCCAACGGAATGATCTTAAGCTTTCCATGTTCTGTTTTTTTCTGTTTCAAAAGAGTACCTCCAAATTTAAAATTCTAATTATCTATCCCGCATCCTTGCATTTTGCCTTAATATTTCAAATCCACATCCTCCATCAGGCTCGCGAACACTCTTCCAATGGCCTCTATCTCATCGTCCTCTTCCACCATCGCGTATGTCGCGTCTTCCCCTTCCGAAAATGCCTCTTTTAAAATATAAGCATCTGAATCACCGTCCTCTTCCTCGGTGACCAGCAGATAATTCTGATTATTGATCGTCGTCTGCTCCAGGCAGAAAAACTCCGTCTCCTCTTTCGTCTTCGGATCCGTAAATATAATTTTCTCCATCTTCATTCCTTTTCCTGTTTCCTAAATAATCCAAATATCCCTGCAAAATCAGCATCGCGGCGATCTCGTCCACGTATTTCCCGCGGTTTTCCCTGCGTATTTTGCATTCTATCATCACCCGTTCCGCCAAGACCGTCGTTAAGCGCTCATCCCATAGCTCCACAGGAAGGCGCGTCCTGCGTTCCAGCGCCTCCTTAAACTTCCTGGTTTCCTCACAGCGCTCCCCGCTTGTGTTATTCATATGTTTGGGATCTCCCAGAATAATTTTTTCCGCACCATAAAAAGACGCGAGCTCTTCAATTCTCGCCAAAGTCTGCCGAAGCTTGCTTTGGGATTTCCTTCGGATGATCTCCACGCCCTGCGCCGTCAGCCCCAATTCATCGCTGACCGCCACCCCTACTGTGCGCGCGCCAAAATCCAGCCCCAATATTCGCATTGAACTGCCTCCGCACTAATTTGAAAGTTTCGTCTTAATATACTCCTGCAACACTTCTTCTACGATTTCGTCACGCTCTGCCTTCATAATCAGACTTCTTGCATTATTATGGCTGGTGATATAGGTTGGATCACCGGACATAATATATCCAACAATCTGGTTCACCGGATTATATCCCTTCTCTGTCAGCGCCTCGTATACGATGGCGAGGATATCCTTCACCTTAAGCTCCGGCTCTTTTTCTACTTTAAAAAATTGTGTGTTGTTTAAATTCTGCATATTGTCACGCCCTTATATCCTGCTCTTTTGTTTTTTTACGCAAAAGCATTGCTAATGCTATTGTAATATATTATGTCCCAAAATTCAACCATAAAAAAGTGGGCAGGCCCACTTCAACTCCCCTAACCCCTCACTCATGAGGGTCATGGACACTTTGCGCGCCGAGCACAATTGCGAAGCAATATTTTACCTCTTGTGCGAGTGCGCATATTATTTTTATCTGATAGGAAAGATACTTTCACGCGTTAGCGTGACAAGGTCATTCCTATCAGATAAAAAAGAATCCTGCACAGCAGGACTCTCCGCCTGCGGCGGGCCGCGTAAAAGACATCCTTCCATTCCGCCGCAGCGCGGCCCCCTGCCTATACAATAAGATACGCGTCGCTGCTTAAGCGCCTGCTCACCCTGCCCCTCACAAGCGTATTCGCAAGCTCACCCTCCGCCTTCACGGCAACCTTCACATACTCTTTCGTGTATCCTGAAAAATACCGCCCGCCTTCCCATACGAACGGCTCCTCCAAAAGCGCCTCCACCTCTTTGCCCACATAATACTCCCGAAACTCCTCCGACATCCTCTCTGAAAGGGAAATCAGCTCCCTGCTCCGCCTGGCCTTTATAGGCTCCGGAACCTGCCGCGGCATCTTAGCGGCCTTTGTGCCGTCCCGCCTGGAGTATTTGAAGATATGCATCTCATAAAAACGGATGCGCCGCAAAAACGCTTCCGTCGCCGCAAACTCTTCCTCCGTCTCTCCCGGAAACCCTACAATCACGTCCGTCGTAATCGCCGGGTGCAAAAAATACTTCCGCAGAAAGCCGCAGCTCCTTTCATATTCCAATGCGGTGTATCTCCGGTTCATCCGCTTTAGCGTCGCGTCGCAGCCGCTTTGCAAAGAGAGATGGAACTGCGGGCAGACGCTCTCTATCCCGGCGACTTCCCGCGCAAATTCCTCCGTCACGACGCCAGGCTCCAGGGAGCCAAGCCGAATCCGGCAAATGCCTTCTACCTTAGCCGTTTCCTGAATTAAGCGCAGCAGGCTCTCCCCAATGTCCGTCCCATAGGAGCTTAAATGGATCCCAGAAAGCACCACTTCTTTGCAGCCGTTTCCCGCAAGCGCCCGGATCTCATCTAACGCGTCGGAAAACGCCCGGCTCCTGACCCTGCCCCTGGCATACGGAATGATGCAATAGCTGCAAAATTGGTTGCAGCCGTCCTGCACTTTGACGAACGCCCTCGTATGCTCCGCCGCCTTTGTCATGCAAAGCGGCTCATACGCTGTCTCCCCGCCAATCTCCAAAACGGCCCTTCCCTTTTCCTTCCTATCGAAAAACGCCTCTATCGCATCGCAAAGCTCCCCTTTTTGATTGTTGCCAAGCACGATGTCCACATCCCCATACAGCGCGTCCCCTTTTTCCTGCGCGTAGCATCCCACCGCCACAACGGCCGCGTCCGGGTTGGCCCGCCTCGCCCGGCGCAGCATCTGCCTTGACTTTTTGTCCGCGACGTTAGTTACGGTGCAGGTGTTTACGACATACACATCCGCCCGCTCCGAAAAGTCCACGATCTCATACCCGGCCTCCGTCAACATCTGACGCATGGCTTCCGTCTCGTATGCGTTCACTTTACAGCCCAGGTTATGCAGGGCTGCTTTTCTTGTATCCATCTCACTCTCACCTCCAAAAATAGGATTGACTTTTCTCCAAAAAACAAGTACTATGATAGTAATTCATTATTGTTTTTAAGGAGGATAACATATATGAAAACGGTGCAGATTTCTTTAAATTCCATTGACAAGGTAAAAGCCTTCGTCAACACTGTGACAAGGTTCGATTATGACTTCGACCTGATTTCCGGAAGGTACACAATTGACGCGAAATCCATCATGGGCATCTTCAGCCTGGATTTATCCAAGCCGATCGACCTCGCCATCCACGTAGAGGGCGATGAGTCCGACATCATGGAGGCTTTGGCTCCCTATATCGTATAAGCGTCCAGCCAGGCAAACAGCTTCTTTTCATTAAGAAGCTGTTTTTTTATCTTATAGGAATGACCTTGTCACGCTAACGCGTGAAAGTATCTTTCCTATAAGATAAAAATAATATGCGCGCTGCCCTACCCTTCAATCAGAATGGCTTCCGCCGTGTCGAGCGCGGCCTGCACCAATCCCTCAATTTTTCCCTCCAGCTTTTTCTCAGAACGCTCAATCACTTTTAAGATTGGCTTCGTCACCGGATGCTTCGCCACAAAAATCGTGCAGCAGTCCTCATAGGGCTGAATGCTTGTCTCAAACGCGCCGATCCGCTCTGACACTTCTACGATCTCACTTTTGTCAAACCCAATCAGCGGACGGTACACCGGAAGGCCGCACACCGCGTCCGTCGTCAAAAGCGACTGCATCGTCTGGCTCGCGACCTGGCCGATGCTCTCTCCCGTCACTAGCCCAAGGCAACGTCCCTGCTCGGCAAAACGCTCCGCAATCCGCATCATATAGCGGCGCATGATAATGGTAAGCTCCTCGTGCGGGCAATGCTCATAGATTGCAAGCTGAATGTCCGTGAAGTTGACGACAGTAAGCCGAATCGGGCCTGCGTGCCTTGCGACAATTTTCGCCAAATCCACCACCTTCTGCTTCGCCCGCTCGCTCGTATAGGGAGGGGCATGAAAATACACCGCGTCAATCGCGACGCCCCGCTTCGCGATCATATAGCCCGCCACAGGGCTGTCAATCCCGCCGGAAAGCAAAAGCATCGCCTTCCCGCCTGTCCCATAGGGCATCCCGCCCGGGCCTTTGATTTCCGTGGAATAGAGGTTCACCTCCTCCCGGATCTCCACGCAGACGAAAAGCTCTGGATGATGGACGTCCACTTTCATGCCTGGATACGCGTCCAAAATCCTCTCGCCAAGGGCGGCGTTTAGCTCCATGGAGGTCATCGGGTAATTCTTCCTGGCCCGCCTGGAATGCACCTTAAACGTCGCGCTTTGCCCTGGGCAGACAGCGCCCACATAGTCCACAACATCCTTCGCCAGCTGCTCAAACCCCTCGTCCTGCAACAGCACGACCGGGCAGACGCCCACAATCCCAAACACGCGAAGCAGCGCGTCCATCACTTCCTCATAGTCATATTCGCCCAACGCGTCAACATAAATCCTGCCCTGCAGGCGGCGCACTGCAAACTCCCCCTCCACCGGCTTCATGACCTGACGGATCCGGCTGACAAGCGCGTCCTCAAAAATCCTCCGGTTCTTTCCCTTTATCGCGATTTCCGCATATTTGATTAAAAATGATTTGTATTTGATTTCGTTCATCTTATTTCCTCGTAAATTTTCTCAAAAACGGGACAAGCTCCCGAAGGCAGCCCGCCGCATATAAAATTTCCTCTTCCGTCGTCTCAGCGCAGAAGCTAAAGCGCACCGTGGAAGGAAGGAGCTCCTGCTTTAAGCCAATCGCCAACAGCGTCCTGCTGACGGAAGGCTTATTGGACGAGCAGGCGCTCCCTGCCGAGACATACACGCCACGTTCCTCCAAGGCGTGAAGCAATACCTCGCTGCGCACGCCCTCGACGGAGACGCTCACGATATGCGGGGCGAACCGCTCCCCGGACTCCCCGGTCACTGTGACGCCTTCTATCTTCTTCACTTCTTGAATGAGCCGCTCCCGCAAGAAGCGCAAATGGGAGGCGTTTTTTTCTAAATCCTGATAAGCCAAAGATGCCGCCTCCCCTAAGGCCGCAATCCCCGGCACGTTTTCCGTCCCCGATCGGATCCCCTTCTGCTGCCCGCCGCCAAAAAGCACCGGGGAAAGCTTCGTCTTTTCCCTGACGTACAAAAACCCCACTCCCTTTGGCCCGTTGATTTTATGCCCGCTGACAGAAAGCAGGTCCGCGTCCAGCTTTTTGGGATGCACCGGCATCTTTCCATACGCCTGAATGGCATCCACATGGATCAATGCGTTTTTGGCCTTCTTTCGTATCCGACGGGCCGCCTCCTCCACCGGCTCTACCGTCCCAATCTCATTGTTCACTAACATCATGGACACCAGCGCCGTGTCCTCCGTCAGAGCCTCCTCCAGGGCGTCCAGGCAAAGCACGCCGTCCGCGTCCACCGGAAGGGCCGTCAGGCGGCATCCGTCTTCCTCCAGGGCTTTGCACGGCTCCCAGACCGACGCGTGCTCAATCTGCGTCGTGATGATATGCCTTCCCGCCCGGCGGTTCGCCCTTGCGCCGCCCAAAATCGCCAGGTTATTGGATTCCGTCCCGCCGGAAGTGAATACGATCTCTTTTTCCGACGCCTTTAACGTTTTTGCGATCTTCTCCTTCGCCTCTTTGACATATGCCTCCGCCCTCGCCCCCATAGAATGGAGGGAGGAGGGATTGCCGTATTCCTCCGTCAAAAGCCGGATCATAAGCTCCATAGCCTGCCCGCAGCATTTCGTCGTCGCGGAATTGTCCAAATATGCCTCCATAAAACACCTCGATTTCTTACTGTCAGCCTTTGGCCCCTAAAAGCTCCAATTGCAGCATCAGCATGGACAGCGTGGAAATGCCCGCCGTGTCGGTGCGCAAAATCCGCCTGCCCAAAGAGACCAGCCGCATCTTTCCCTCCACCAGGGCAATCTCCTCTTTCGAGAAGCCGCCTTCCGGCCCTATCATCACGCTGATGGAATCTCCTTTTTGTATGGAAAGAAGCGCATCCCGCATCGAGTCCATCCCCCGCTCGTTCTCATAGGGAACCAGACGCACATCGCACGATAAGGCATATTCCGCCGCGGCCTCAAACGGCATGACGGGATGGATGCTTGGGATGACGCTGCGCTTCGACTGCTTGGCCGCAGACTCCGCAAGCTTCTGCCAGCGGACGATCCGCGCGGCTTCTTTCTTTGCGTCCAGCTTCACCACGCAGTAGCGCATCGCCACCGGGATGATCTCATGCACGCCCAGCTCCACCGCCTTCTCAATGACGGTTTCCATGCGGCTTCCTTTTGGGATTCCCTGAAACAGGCGGATCTTCCCGCAAAGCTCTGTGGAAGGGGCGTCTTCCTTTAAAAGATCCGCCTGCACGAAGGTATCTGTAATTTCAGACAGCTCGCAGAAATAATCCCGCCCATTTTGGCTGCTGACGCGGATTTTCTCCCCGGCCTTCATGCGCAGCACGTTTTTGATGTGGTTGACGTCTGAACCCGTAATTGTGACAAATTCCCTGCCAATCTGCGCTTCTTCGACAAAAAACTGATGCATCGCTTACTCCTTTATGGCGGTGATCCCGACCCATTCTCCCTGATGGGCGACCTTTTGGACGCGCATCCCGCAAGCCTCAATGGCCGCCTTCACTTCCTCCTCCTTAAAGTCGATGATCCCGGAAGAGATAAATGTCCCGCCCGGCTTTAAGCAGGAATAGACGACTGGCGCCATCGGCACGATGACCTCGGCCAGGATATTCGCGGCCACAATGTCATAGCAGGCCTCCCCTACCGTTTCCCTTAGCTTGCTGTCATCCAGGAGGTTTCCCTTATAAAACCGGAACAAATCGTCTGTCAAGCGGTTCACGCGCATATTTTCCCTGGCGGAGCTCATACAGTTCTCATCAATGTCCGTCCCAACGACGGACGCCGCTCCCAGCTTTAAGGCGGCGATGGAGAGGATGCCGCTGCCGCATCCGATGTCCAGGACGTTTAGCCCCTCCCTGCCCCGGATATGACGGGAAAGCTCCCGGATACAAAGCTGCGTCGTCTCGTGCTTTCCCGTCCCAAATGACACGCCCGGGTCAATCTCAATCAAAACCTTATCCCGATCCTCTTCCTTCCACTCCTCCCAGGTCGGCTTGATGACAATGTCCTCTATCGTAAAGGAATGAAAGAACTCTTTCCAGTTGTTCATCCAGTCTACGTCCTGCGTCTCGCTGGAATGGATGCTGCCTTCCCCCACATCCGCAAACTGACGCTGCCACTGAATCCCTTCCTTTACCTGCGCAAGCAAAGCGTCATGGCTTACGCCGCTTTCCAAATAGAAGCTGACAAAGCTGACCCCATCGTCCGGGGCAAGCTCGGGCAGAAAGTCAATGAACATATCCGCCTGATCTTCTTTTGTCAACGGGACGTTATTCTCAATCTCCACTCCTTCTATTCCAAGCTCCATCAGCATCGCGCCAATCAGATCCTCCGCCTGCGTCGTCGTCTTTATGGTGAATTTATCCCACTTCAATCCTATGCCCACTCCCGTCTGTTGAAAAATCAAACACCCCGCAGCAAGCCGCGGGGCAATTTGCGGCTCCTTCAAACCATTGCATAAAAGCCGCAATCCTTGTTTCGTTTAATTGTGAAATACGCTGCTCCTCGGCCCTTCCAGCCGCTCCCTCAAAGACTCATATTCCTGATTGATGACCTGAAGCACCTTCGTGTCTCCCGCCACATTGTCAGGATGGTAAATTTTAATCAAATCCTTATATCGCTTCTTCAAGGAGCGTATATTCTTCACTCCTGTAAAAAACATGGAAACGGCCACGCCCTTTAAGTCAGATTCCTCATCGCCAGGCCCGCCGGGATGCGTGCGCTCCAGCTGCTCCCGCTCCGCGGCCAAGCTGCGCCATCCTTCCTCTAACATCTTCCATTCCATGTCAAAAATGCGCTTTTCCCGTTCCAGGCGCTTCTCCTCAAATGCCTTTTCCCTTAGAAACTCCTGTCGCTCAAAATCCAAACGCTTCTGCTGCCGCCTAAGCTCTGAGAGCTTATCGGAATAGCTCCTGTCGCCCGATTGATCGTCAGCCATTTTCTTAAAATGCCATTTGGAAATCGCATTTACGGCATCATCCACCATTGCATATGCCTGATCCATATCCTGTTTCCTTTCCGCAGAATGCGCATCCTTTGTCCCATGTCACACATTGCCTCAACACGCTTCAAACCGGCCGAAAAACGCACCGCCCCGCCAAAAATGCAGCTTCACTTCCGGCAAGTCAAGATATTGCGCCAAATCGGCCATCGACTGCAATTAGGATACAACATCTAGAAAGCGGCAACAATAGGAAAATAGTACTAGAAAAAATCGAACTGCTTCGGAATCAATGTGATTTCATTAGGAAGCGCCATCCCTTTCCTGCTCAAAATTTTTTAACGCCCGCTGTGTTTTTCGAAGCGATGGCGCTTTCTGAGCAAAAAGGGACGGCGGTTTCGGTCAATGTAACAGAACGATCAAAAATATCCCTACAGATCTTCTAAGGACTCTTTTATTTTCTCCTTAAAGCTTTTTTTCCGGTGCTTTTCCTTCTCCGGCGGCTTGCCTTGGGCGTTTAAGGAGTTTCCGGTTTCCGCGTCGAATTTGCGCAGCGCCTCTTTTGCCGCCTCATTTAATCCTGTCGGAACCTGAACCACAAGCGTCACATAATGATCGCCGCGCACCGCCTTGCTCCGAAGCGAAGGCACGCCCTTGCCTTTTAAGCGGATGCGGGTGTCGGTCTGCGTCCCCGGCTTCACCTCATACAAAATATCGCCGTCCACCGTATTGATGCGCACTTCCCCGCCAAGCGCGGCCTGCGCATAGGAAATCGGCGCGGTGGAATAAATGTTCATGTCCTGCCTCTGGAAAATCGGGTGCCTGGACACAATCACCTCCACCAAAAGGTCGCCTCTTGGCCCGCCGTTCCTGCCCGGCTCCCCTTTCTCCCGAATCCTGACGCTCTGCCCGCTGTCAATGCCCGCCGGGACGGAAACCTTGATCCGCTTCTTAGACGCGATATAGCCGCTCCCACGGCAGGAAGAGCATTTTTCCTTAATCACCTTTCCGGAGCCGTTGCATTCCGGGCAGGTCTGCACGTTCTGCATCATGCCAAACAGGGACTGCTGCGTATACATGACCTTCCCTTTCCCGCCGCACTTTGCGCAGGTCTCCGGGGATGTTCCCGGCTTCGCCCCCGTGCCATGGCACGTCTTGCACGCATCCTTTAAGACAATTTCCAGCTCTTTTTCACATCCAGAAATGGACTCCTCAAACGTAATCCGCACGCTGGCGCGCAGGTTCGCCCCTTTCCTCGGCGCATTGGCGTCCGCGCCGCGCCGCCCGCCGCCAAAGAAATCGCCAAACAGGTCGCTGAAAATGTCGCCCATGTCCATGCCGGAGAAATCAAAGCCGCCCGCTCCCCCTGCGCCGCCTTCAAACGCCGCGTGGCCAAACTGATCGTACTGCCTTCTCTTGTCCGCGTCGCTAAGCACGGCATAGGCTTCCTGGACTTCCTTAAATTTCTGCTCCGCATCCTTATCCCCCGGATTCATGTCCGGGTGATATTTTTTGGCAAGCTGTCGGAACGCTTTCTTTAAGGCTGCGTCATCCGCCGTCTTGTCAACGCCCAGCACCTCATAATAATCTCTTTTCTCTGCCATATCACACACCCTCTTTGAACAATGAACAGCAACCGCCATTCAGCCTTCGGCTGAACCTCTTCCAGTCGAAGGCTGAATGTAAGCTACACTTCCTTATAATCTGCGTCTACCACGTCGTCTTCCGGCGCGCTTCCTGCCTGGCCTGCCCCCATGTCCGGGCCTGCCCCGGCCGCGCCCTGCGCCGCCTGCGCCTGCTCATACATCTTAGCGAATACCTTCTGCGCGCTCTGCGTCAGCTTCTCGTGCGCCGCCTTCAAGTCCCCAACTTGGCTCTCCGACATCTCCTCCGCATTCGGATTCGCCTCAAGGATCGACTTCACCGCGGCAATGTCAGCCTCCACCTCGGACTTATCCGCCGCGTCAATGGCCGCGCCAACCTCTTCCAGGGCTTTTTCCGTCTGGAACACGAAGGAGTCCGCCTCATTCCTTGTGTCAATCGCCTCTTTGCGCTTCTTATCCTGCGCCTCAAATTCCTTCGCTTCCTTGACGGCCTTCTCAATGTCTGAATCCGACATATTGGAGCCGGCCGTAATCGTGATATGCTGCTCTTTTCCTGTCCCAAGGTCTTTCGCGGACACATTCACGATGCCGTTCGCGTCAATGTCAAAGGTCACCTCAATCTGCGGGACGCCGCGCCTTGCCGGAGGAATCCCATCCAGGCGGAACTGGCCTAACGACTTGTTATCCCGCGCGAACTGACGCTCGCCCTGCACAACGTTGATGTCCACGGCTGTCTGGTTGTCGGCCGCCGTCGAGAAGATCTGGCTCTTCTTCGTCGGGATGGTCGTATTCCGCTCAATCAGCCTCGTCGCCACGCCGCCCATCGTCTCGATGGAGAGGGAAAGCGGGGTAACGTCCAGCAAGAGGATGTCGCCTGCGCCAGCGTCTCCCGCCAGCTTTCCGCCCTGCACAGACGCGCCGATCGCCACGCACTCATCCGGGTTTAAGGATTTGCTCGGCTCCTTGCCCGTGAGCTGCTTTACCTTATCCTGCACCGCAGGGATACGCGTGGAGCCGCCCACCAGCAATACCTGGCCTAAGTCGGCGTTCGTAAGGCCCGCGTCCTTCATTGCGTTCATGACAGGAATCGCCGTCTTCTCCACAAGGTCATGCGTCAGCTCGTCAAACTTTGCCCTCGTTAAGTTCATGTCAAAATGCTTCGGCCCTTCCGCCGTCGCCGTGATAAACGGCAGGTTGATGTTCGTCGTCGTTGCGGAGGACAGCTCCTTCTTCGCCTTCTCCGCCGCTTCCCTCAGCCTCTGAAGCGCCATCTTATCCGCTGACAGATCCACGCCCTCCGCTTTCTTAAACTCGTCAATCATCCACTGAGTGACCCGATTGTCAAAGTCATCGCCGCCCAAGCGCGTGTCGCCGTTCGTCGCAAGCACTTCAATGACGCCGTCGCCGATTTCAATGATGGAGACGTCGAACGTGCCGCCGCCCAAGTCGTATACCATAATCTTCTGCTCTTTTTCATTGTCAAGCCCGTACGCCAGCGCTGCCGCCGTCGGCTCGTTGATGATGCGCTTTACGTCAAGCCCTGCGATTTTGCCCGCGTCCTTCGTCGCCTGGCGCTGCGCGTCGTTGAAGTATGCCGGAACGGTAATGACCGCTTCTTTCACCGTCTCCCCAAGGTAGCCCTCCGCATCCGCCTTCAATTTCTGTAAGATCATTGCGGAAATCTGCTGCGGGGAATATTTCTTATCGTCTATCGAACGCCCATTGTCTGTCCCCATGTCCCTTTTAATGGAAGAAATGGTCTTCTCCGCGTTCGTCACTGCCTGACGCTTTGCCGGCTCGCCCACTAAGCGCTCCCCGGTCTTTGTGAACGCCACGATGGACGGCGTCGTCCTTGCGCCTTCCTGATTGGCGATTACGGTCGGCTTTCCACCTTCCATGACTGCTACACAGCTATTTGTCGTACCTAAGTCGATTCCAATAATCTTGCTCATAACGTTACCTCCTAAATGTGTTTATCAAAAATTAATTTGCTACTTTTACCATACTATGGCGCACAACGCTGTCACGATACAGATATCCCTTCTGCAGCTCCTCTGCTATGATATTCTCCCCAAGGCTGTCGTCTTCTATGTGCATCACCGCATTGTGGAAGTCCGGGTTAAACTCTTTCCCCACGGCTTCGATCGGCTTTACGCCCGCCTCCTCTAACATTGTCATCATTTGCTTGTAGATTTTATTCATCCCATCCACAAACGCGTCTTCTTTCTGATCTTCCGGCACAGCCGCAAGGCCGCGCTCGAAATTGTCCACGACGGGCAGAATTTTCTCAACAATCCCTTTCGCCCCCATGTCATACATCTGCGTCTTTTCTTTTTCTGTCCGCTTGCGGAAATTTTCAAACTCCGCCATCTGGCGCTTCACCCGATCGGTCAGCTCCTCAATCTGCGCGTCTTTTTTATCCTTCTTTTTCTTTTTATTAAAAAGCCCCTTCTTCGGCTCCCCTTCCTCTCCTTCGCCTTCTGCTTCCACAGACGGATCCGGCTCCTTTTGCGCCTCTTCCTCGACTTCCTCCTTTGGCCCGCCGCTTTGACTTTCCATCTCTTCCATTTTCATTTCATCCTGCATCTCTTCCACGTTCCATGCCACCTTTCTTTTTTATCCGCTCTGCGGAGGCTTCTTAAAAATGCCGTCCAACTGCGCCTTCAGCTCCTTCAAGCTATCCATGACCTTTTCGTAGTCCATCCGCTTTGGCCCAATGATGCCCACGGTCCCTTTGACGCCCTCGCCCAATTCATAGGTCGCCGTCACGACGCTGCAGTCCTTCATGGTCTGGATTGGGCTTTCATTTCCTATATAAACCTGGATGCCCGTCTCATCCTCATTGCTTAGGCTGTCAGACACCAGGGTCTTTAGCTGCTGCTTTTCCTCTAAGGTGTAAATCAGCTCACTCGCTTTCCTGGAATCGGAAAGCTCTGGGTACTTAAAGATATTCGTCGCGCCACTGGTATAGATTTCCAGCTCCTCCTGGCTGATGGACTCCGCGACCGCGTCCAACACCATGCCGACAATGTCGCTGTAATTTCCCGCCTGCTCCTTCATCCTGCTGATCGTCCCAAGGTTGATCTCCGGGATCGTCAGGCCGTTTAGCGTGGAATTTAACAGCAGGTTCAGCTTTAAAAGCTCCTCATTGTCCAACGGCTCCTCCAAAGAGAGGATTTTATTCTTGACGACATTGCCCTCCATCACGACGACGGCCAAAAGCTGATTTGCGCCAAGCTGCGACAGCTGGATGAACTTCACCTTGCTGGCGTTGTATTTCGGCGAGGTCGCCATCGTCGCGTAATTCGTCGTCTTTGCAAGCATCTTTGCCGCCTGCTTTAGCACCAGCTCCATCTTCTCTGTGCGTTCAATGACGAATTCCTTCATGTCGGAAATCTCTTTGTCCTTTTTCTTAAGAAGATGATCCACGTAAAACCGATAGCCCTGATCCGAAGGGATCCTGCCCGCCGAGGTATGGGGCTGCATGATATAGCCCAATTCTTCCAAATCCGACATCTCATTGCGGATCGTGGCGGAGCTTAAGTTCAAATCCGTATATTTGGAAATTGTGCGGGAACCCACCGGCTCCCCCGTCTCAAGATATGTGCAGATGATCGCATCTAATATTTTGATTTTCCTTTCATCCAACCCGTCCATCTTCTCACCTCTGTTCCGGCTGTCTGTTAGCACTCAACAAAAAAGAGTGCTAACATCTACTGATAAGATAGCACCTCCCCCTTTTTTTGTCAACACTTATTTTCAATTTTATAATTTATTCATAATCAGCCCATTCCGACGGCCGACTTGTTTCCTTCTTATATAGCGCATATCCTGTCCCAAGCGCACAAAGCAGGCACAATAAAACAGGGATCTGACTGCTGCCAAATCCCTGCCCTGAATGCTGATTCTTAATCCTGCGGAATGATCTCTCTCTTATTATAAGAGCCGCAGCTTTTGCAAACCCTGTGCGGAACCATCAGCTCACCGCATTTGCTGCATTTCACCAATGTCGGCAGCTTCATTTTCCAATGCGCCCGCCTTCTATTTCTTCTTCCTTTGGAAGATTTGTTCTTAGGACAAATTGACATACGTTACACCTCCTTACACTGTTTAAAAATATCCTGAATGGATGCCATTCTAGGATCGAGCACCGTTCTGTCGCAGGAACAGGACGTATGGTTCAAGTTCACGCCGCACACCCGGCAAATGCCCTTGCAGCCTTCCCGGCACAGCACATTCATCGGAATGGCGAGCATAACCTCGTCATAAAGCATCCTGTCAATATCCAGAAATCCGTCCGCCGCAAGCTCTGCGCCGTCTTCTCCCGAATCCTCGTTTGATTCCGCATCCTCCAATGAAATCACCCGTTCCACTGTAAGATGAAGCTCCACCGGCACTTCCTCCAAACATCTGCCGCAAGGAATTGCAACCGTCACATCCGTCTCGCCGGAAACAAGCAGACGCCGATTCCCCTGGTTCTCCAAATGTAACGTAAACGGTAATTTTTTCTTGATAGGGAACTCACCCATCCTGGACGATACCAGAGAAAGGCCCATCTCAGCCCGACGGTCCTCTATCAAATTTTCTGTGGATAGCAAGCCTGTAATATCAATTTTCACATTTGTCTCCTATTCACACCTAATCTATTATACATAGGCTTCCATGTTTTGTCAACTATGCAATTACAAATTTCTTATCCAAAAATGCCTCCAGGTCGTCGATCTTTACCCGCTCCTGCGCCATGGTGTCCCGGTCGCGCACCGTCACCGCGCCGTCCTCCTCCGACTCAAAATCATAGGTCACGCAGAACGGCGTGCCGATCTCATCCTGCCTCCTGTAGCGCTTTCCGATATTCCCGCGGTCGTCATATTCGCAGTTATATTTCTTTGAAAGCATAGCGTAAACCTGCTCGGCCCCCTCGCCCAATTTCTTTGAAAGCGGAAGCACGCCCACCTTCACCGGCGCGAGAGCCGGATGGAAATGCAGCACCGTGCGCATATCCGGCGCCTCCTCGGTCCCAATGTTCTCCTCGTCATAGGCGGCGCACAAGAAAGCCAGCGTCACGCGGTCCGCGCCAAGGGACGGCTCAATGACATAAGGAATATATTTTTCCTTCTTCTCATCGTCAAAGTAGGACATATCCTCCCCGGACGCATTCTGATGCTGCGTCAGGTCGTAATCCGTCCTGTCCGCAATCCCCCAAAGCTCGCCCCATCCAAACGGGAACAAAAACTCAATGTCCGTCGTCCCTTTGGAGTAGAATGACAGCTCCTCCTTCGCATGGTCGCGCAGCCGCATCTCCTCTTCCTTGATGCCAAGGCTAAGCAGCCAGTCCCTGCAGAAGCCCCGCCAATACTGAAACCATTCCATGTCCGTCCCAGGCTCACAGAAAAATTCCAGCTCCATCTGCTCGAATTCCCTCGTGCGGAACGTGAAGTTGCCCGGCGTAATCTCATTGCGGAAGGATTTCCCAATCTGAGCGATGCCAAACGGCAGCTTCTTGCGGGACGTCCTCTGCACATTCTTGAAGTTCACGAAAATGCCCTGCGCCGTCTCCGGCCTTAAGTACACGGTGTTCTTCGCATCCTCCGTCACGCCCTGGAACGTCTTAAACATTAAGTTAAACTGACGGATCTCAGTAAAATTGCGCTTGCCGCAGGTCGGGCATGGAATCTGATGCTCCTCCATAAAAGCCGCCATCTCCTCCTTGCTCCATCCGTCAATCGAGCCTTGCAGCGCAATGCCGTGCTCTTTTGAGAAATCTTCGATTAAATTATCGGCGCGGAACCGCTCATGGCACTCCTTACAGTCCATCAGCGGATCCGAAAAGCCGCCCAGATGCCCGCTTGCCACCCAGGTCTGCGGGTTCATCAAAATCGCGCAGTCCACCCCGACATTGTATGGGTTCTCCTGGACGAACTTCTGCCACCATGCCTTTTTTACGTTATTCTTCAGCTCCACGCCAAGATTGCCGTAATCCCACGTGTTCGCAAGCCCGCCATAAATCTCCGAGCCAGGGTATATAAAGCCCCTCGCCTTCGCCAAAGCGACAATCTTATCCATTGACTTTTCCATCTCTCATTTCCTCCCTGACACTATTTGTATATGATATATGTAAGCGCCGCCTCTTCCTTGGACAAATCCTCTGCGATCGAAACGGTATCCTTTCCAACCAACTTCACGTCCTTTGAAGACACGTACAGAACCTCGCCCGGCACCTGCACGTTTAAGCTCGCCTGAATGATGACCGCCTTCACATCCTCATCCGCCAGCACGTCTTCCTTGGACGCCTCCTCAAGGCCGTCCCCGCCTTCTTTCGGCGCATAAAACTTCACATCGAAGTCATAGCCCTCGGCCTGCGCCTTGAGCGCCGTGCCGGAATAAAGCTCCACCCCGTTGAATTTGGCGTAGTCCTCATAGGAGCCGTACTCCATCATCAGCTTCGCCACCCCGTCTTTTACGTCAAACGATGCCTTCTCCACGTCGCCGTCGTTCGCTTCATTGTATTCCTCCATATGCTCGGATATGTAGTCCTCCAATTCTGATGCGTCATAATACTCCTTATCTAACTCCTCCACATCCACGCTGATGATATTTCCCTTCTTCTCAATGAACAGCGTGCTTGCCTCAACGTCTGTCTTTTTGGAACATCCGGCAAAAAAGACCATGCAAAGAATCAGAATGCACAAACATTTTATCTTTTTCATCTCTTCCCATACCTCCGTATTTGCTTTTTCCTGCAATCCCTGCCATTATACTATGTTTTTCAGCGGATTTCAACCTGCGATTGCCTTTAAAATTTCCAAAGAATGGAACTCATGGGAAATTCCCGCAGGAAAAATGAGGTCCAAAACCCTTTCTACGGTCGTTAAGACCTCCTCTGAAACCGTGAACGTATAGAGCTTCGAAAGCTTCGAAGACACAATATACTGCATTGCATAAAGCGCGGATTCCTCCACAGGCACAAATCCGTTTTCTCTTGCGCACGCATTGCAGGCCATGCCGTGGCGCGCGGGGGAAAACCAAGACAGCCCCTCCTTCGCCCCACAGAGCCGGCAAGCGAAAAAATCCGGGCATTCCCCCTCGACAGACAGCGTCCGAAGCTCAAACACCCTGCGGATTAAGCGGGGGCTGATTGAGCCTCGCCCCAATGCGCGCAGCGTTTGGTACAAAAGCTTCAGAAGCTCCTTTTCGTCGTTATGCTCCTGCGCATAAAAATCTGCAATCTCCAAAAAATAAAAGCCATAGCAGGCGGTGGTTGGATCTTGGGACAGCTCCCTGAAATAGTTGGAAATCGAAGCCTTCACTAACTGATATGTACTCCGCCCCATAAACAGCTCAAACTCCCCAAAAGAAAAAGGGCTGGCCGCAGCCAGAAGCTGGCTGGTAGGACGCCTGGCCCCCTTTGCAAACGCCGTAATCTTCCCTTTTTCTTTTGTCAGCACCGTAACCCGCTTATCGCATTCCCCAATCGGCATTACGTTTAAAACCATCCCTGTCAGAACCTCGTTCTGTCCCATACGCTCCCGTTCCTCTTCCCAAAAGCCCCGCGTCTGGCATATGCCTCACTCCGCCGCCTTCCTGCATGCTGCTGCATTGCCGGTACGCCAGGTAATCCGAAACCTTCCCGCTGCTCTCAAAATCCTTCCATGTGCCTTTTGCCATCTGCCGTCATCTCCTAAGTAAAAATGATTTCTCACTTAGGTTCTCCTTCTTTAGCCGGTATCATACCAGATAAAAATTGGCAGGGATGGCTCGGCCTTCTGGGCTTAAGCCTGGCCTGGCCGCCCGCTAACCGATCTCATCCTTACGGTAGCCAAAGTTGCGCATCAGAAAATCCGAGTCCCGCCAGTCCTTCTTCACCTTCACCCAAAGCTTTAAGTTCACCTGATGCCCGATCAGCCGCTCAATCTCAAAACGGGCGTTGCTGCCAATCTTCTTTAACATGGCCCCGCCTTTTCCGATAATGATTCCTTTGTGGGACTCTTTTTCACAGATCACCGTCGCGTCAATGTCCGTGACCTTAGAGCCGCCTCTGCGCCGCTTCATCCGCTCCACCGTCACGGCGATTCCATGCGGCACTTCTTCATTTAAGGCGTGGAGCGCCTTTTCCCGCACCACTTCCGCGACAAGCTGGCGCACCGGCTGATCTGTGACCTCATCCTTTTCATAAAACATCGGGCCGGCCGGCAAATACGTAAGCAGCGTGTCCACGACGTCGTCCAGATTTTGCTCACGCAGCGCGGAGACAGGGATGATCTCATCAAAATCAAACGCCTTGCGGTATGTGTCGATATGCTCAAGCACCTTCAGCTTCTCTACCGTGTCAATTTTATTGATAATTAAAATCACCGGGAGCTTCACGCCATCTAAGCGGCTTAGGATCTCCCGCTCCCCCGCCCCGATATAATTTCCCGGCTCCACTACCCAAAGCACGACGTCCGCATCCTTTAAGGAGGAAGACGCGGCGGTCAGCATATATTCGCCTAGCTTGTTCCTCGCCTGCTGCATTCCCGGCGTGTCGAGAAACACAATCTGCCCCCTTGACTCATCCGTATAGATGCCCCGGATGCGGTTCCTTGTAGTCTGCGGCTTTTTGGAGGTGATCGCGACCTTCTGCCCAATCAAATGGTTCACAAGCGTAGACTTGCCCACATTCGGCCTTCCTATGACGGTCACAAACCCTGACTTAAACTGTTCTTCCATGAAATTCCTTTCTTTTGCAAATCCTATCTACAGCAATATATCCTCACGGCCGGCGCGAAAACCGCGCCAGGCCTCCCCGAACTGCCTCAAAGCAGCTGCTCTGTCTTGATAAACAATTCCTTTTCCTCTTCAATCCGATCCTCGTTCCCAATGACGCAGAGGTTCCCCTGGGAAAGCACGGCCTCCACCAGATCCGCCAGGCCCCGGATGTCCTCACAGGACGCGCAAAGGATCTCGTCGCGCTCCTTTTGAATGTCCTCTTCGTCAATTCTCGAAAAATATGTCGCAATGGAGCGGAGCCCTTTTGCCGACGGCGTCAGCGGCACATCCAAATCGCTGACCGTCCCAATAATATATTTTGTCATGTCCCGCTCATCCGCGGTGAAATTCCGAATATATTCCGGCATACGCTCATAGACCTCATTCGTCGCCCCAAGGTTTGGATCCCGGTAGGACGCAAAATATGCGTTCCCGCTCCTTGCAAACGTCCCCCCGCAGCCATACGCGCCGCCCTTCACCCTGACATTCAGCCACAGGTAGTCATAGCTTAAGATCACCTTTAAGATCTTAAGCGCCCCCGTGTAAGAAAATCCTGCCTGCCTGAAATTCCCGGCCCTGGCGACATACTGCACCTTGGAGGCGTCCATAAAGCCCTCGTTTTTCTTGTCGCAGGACAGCGCTGCCAGAGGGCGGCTTTCTTTCATGCCCGACAGCTTCCCTACATAAGAAGGCAGCTCTTTGGAAAGCAGCTCAAAGCCTGCACGGTCGCAGGTGACGCCGACAGTCAGCCCCTCTTTTGCGAACACCGCAGCGGCAAGCCGCCTTAGCCTTTCCACAAGCTCGCCCTTCTTCTCCTCGAAGTTTTCCTCATATTCTGAAACGACGCGGTAAAAGCCAATGCCAGCCGTAAGGTCATAAAACTTTGCCGTTTCGGAAAAATAGGACGTGGCTCGGTTCGCGGCCACAGAATTGCCCGCGGAGGACAAGCCCATCTGAAGCCTGGATTTTTGCTCAGAAAGAATCTCATGCAGACGCTTCCCGTCGTCCAGCTTAGACCGCAGCGTGATCTCCTCTAAAAGCCCGAGCGCCTTTGGCAGCTTATCGTAGAGCGCCTTTGCGCGGAATTCAAATTTCGCCTCATATTCGCCCGGCTTCTTACTGTTCGCATAGGCCGCAAGCAGCGAGGATATCCCGCCCGTCTCCAAATTCACCTCATTCGCCAAATCTCCATACGAATGCGCGTCTGTGTCCACATAGCCCAAGACAGACTTCAAGATGCCAAGGAACGGCAGATCCTCTTCCTGAATGAAACGAACGTCAAACAGCAAATCCAGGTACAGTATGCCGTTTGTGAACAGTTCTGTAAACAGCGCCTTCGCGCCGCCAATCTTCGTCACCTCAAGCGGCAGCGTCGCCGCCTCTTTTTTCAGGTCAGCGCGCCTTAGCATCGGTATTTTTTCCATGTCCTCTTTTGGCGACGGCTCCTCCTGATACTGCTTCAAATGCTTTGTGTCCGCAATCAGCGCGTCAAGCTCGGCGTCGCTTAAGCCTTCCTTATACGCCGCAAGCGCCTCCCTAAGCGCCTGCTCGTTCTTGGCGTTTAGGCCCCGCTCCGGCTCAAGCACCACCATGGACGCGTGGGCGTTGCCTATCATGTGCTTCTCAATCAGCTTTTCAAAGTATCCCGTATCCGCCTGCTCGCGCAAAAACCGAAACGTCTCCAACGACTCCAGATGCAGGAAAGCCTTCGCATCGTCGTAAAGCCAGCTGTCCAGCATCTGCAGGCCGTACATCAGGCCCTTGGGGTAAGAGCCAAAGTCTGCTTCCCTATACTTAAACTCCGCGCTGTTGATGCCGGCATGAAGCGCCTTATGATCCAAAGCCCCGTCCGCCTGCTCTTTTAACACGCTTCGGATTGTGTCCGCAAAGCGGCCCTCATCCGCCAGATCCGCATTTTTCGCCACAATGGAAAAATACGGCTGGTACGTCCCGTTGTCGTAAGCCCCCATGATGTCCTTGCCAATCCCCGCGTCGATCAGCGCCTTCTTAAGCGGCGCGCCGGGCGCGTTCAAAAGGGCGTAGTCAAGTATTTCAAACGCCTGGTACAGCGTTTTGTCCAAAACGTCCCCAATCACCATATTGTAGGAGAGAAACGTGTTGCCGCTCAACGGCTCGCTGCTCGCCACCGGGTATTTTTTATGGACGCTGCGCACCGCGTCAAAGGGCTTCTGCGCACGGATCGTGGAATCAATCGAGATCTCCTCATACTGGGACAAGTATTCCCTGTCCAGCCATTCCAGCTTCTCCTCCATATCCATGTCCCCGTAAAGGTAAATATAGGAATTGCAGGGATGGTAGTAACGCCTGTGAAAATTCAGATAGCCTTCATATGTCAATTCAGGAATGCGCTTCGGGTCGCCGCCGGATTCATTTCCATATGCCGTGTCCGGGAACAGGGAATTTAAGATCTCCCGTTCCAGCACGCCCTCCGGCGAAGAAAACGCGCCCTTCATCTCATTATAGACGACGCCGTTTAATGTAATCGGCGCGTCTTTCCCCTCTAATTCGTAATGCCAGCCTTCCTGCTTGAAAATTTCTTCCTTCTTGTAGATATTGGGATGCAGCACGGCGTCCAAATAGACGTCCATCAGGTTCTGGAAATCCTTCTCATTGCAGCTTGCCACCGGATACACCGTCTTATCCGGGTACGTCATGGCGTTCAAAAAGGTATTTAAGGAGCCTTTCACCAACTCCACAAAGGGGTCTTTCGCCGGAAATTTCAAAGAGCCGCAAAGCACCGTATGCTCCACAATGTGCGCCACCCCGGTACTGTCCTCAGGCGGCGTGCGGAACCCGATGTAAAACACCTTATTCTCATCGTCGTTTGACACTGCGGCGATCCTTGCCCCGCTTTTCTTGTGGCGCAAAAGCATGCCTTTCGAACGGATGTCCGTCAGGCTTTTCTCCTCCAGTAATTCATACTTGTTCAAAATTTCTGGTTTCAATGCGATTTTTCCTCCATTTGATATAAAAGAGGGTGTATCCACACCCTCTTTGTTGGTTATTCTTTCCTATTGTTCCATAAAATATGTAATAATATTGAACAGCTTAAACTAAACGGATTACATTCGCCGCCTGAGGACCCTTCTCGCCGTCTACCACTTCAAACTCGACCGACTCCCCATCCTTGAGCTCCTTAAATCCATCCATCTGTAACGCAGAATAGTGAACGAAGATGTCATTCCCTTCTGCATCTGAAAGAAATCCATAACCCTTCTTTGCATTAAACCATTTTACAGTACCTTGCTGCATATCATTTCCTCCTGAAATCAATATCTTGTGGTTGTCCCACGTTTAAAATACTAGCACATAATCCATAAAATGTCAATTAAAATGCATTGAAATGATGGATCAGATAAGACGCCCGGCTTCCCCTTCCCTCGCCGCTGCTCCCATCGCTTCCCAAAAACAAATTCTTTCTTGCAACAAGCCGCTCCTTCCATTATAATAGATCAAAAACTAAAGGAGAGTATTTCATGAGCCAAACAATAGATTTACACGTGCACTCCACTGCCTCAGACGGCACATTTACGCCCGCGGAATTAGTAAACGAGGCAAAAAAAGCCGGGCTTTTTGCATTCGCCCTCACAGATCACGACACGGTGGACGGAATCGCGGAGGCAAAGGCCGCGGCAAAAGCGGCTGACATTGAGCTGATCCCTGGCGTGGAGCTTTCCTGCGACTACAACGGGACGGAAATCCATATGGTCGGCCTGTTTTTGGACGAATCCACGCCGAAGCTTTTGGAGCATCTTCAACGGTTCCGGGACAACCGGGACAACCGCAACGTCAAAATGTACCAAAAGCTAAGTGAGCTTGGCTTTGAAATCACAGAAGAGGCCCTGCGCGAAATGTTCCCGGACGCAGTCTTAACCAGGGCGCACGTCGCCCGCTTTCTGTTAGACAAGGGATATATCGCGTCCATTGCAGAGGCGTTTGAGAAATATATCGGAGACGGCTGCCCCTGCAACATCCCAAGGGAGAAGATCCCCCCGCAAGAGGCGGTAAGGCTGATTCATGAGGCGGGCGGGAAAGCTGTTTTGGCGCATCCCATCCTGTACCATTTAAGCGACGGGGACTTGCGGAGCCTGATCGCAAGCTGCATGGAATGCGGGCTGGAGGGGATTGAAGCGTTCTACTCCACCTATCAGGCCGAAGATGAGCGCTACATCTGCAGGCTGGCCGAGGAATACGGCCTGGCGCTCTCGGGCGGCTCCGACTTCCATGGACGCAACAAGCCGCAGATCAAATTGGGGAGCGGCATGGGAAACCTGTCCATCCCATCTGAATTATTGGAGCGCTTAAAGCAAGACAGCTGACATCCTGTCAAAAAAGCTTCCGGTGAGCGTCACGCCCCTTTTAAGGCCGCGTCACCGGAAGCTTTTTGCATCCGTAAGCCAGTCAGGCGAAGCCAACGCCGTCCCGCCAAGGCCGTTTTGGGCCATGCCGTTTTGGCCTTCCCTGAATCAACGCAGAAGGAACCTCTCGATCACTTCCGCGACCGCGTCATGGTTATTGTCCTGCTCCGTCACATAATCCGCAGCCTCTTTGGCGGCGTCCACGGCATTTTTGACGGCGACGCCAATATGCGCCGCCTTTATCATAGAGATGTCATTCCATTCATCCCCCACCGCCACCGTGCGCTCTACGGGGATGCCCTTCCATTTGCAAAAGCTTGCGACCGCCGCGCCCTTGTCCACTCCATAAGGGCAATACTCCAAATACTGGCTGCTGGAGAAAAAGCTTGTCATCACGTCGTCCGTCCAGGCCGCGTTCGCCCTCTGAAAGCCCTCCAGCGCGCTTCGGTCGCTTAGGTGGATCAAAAGCGCCTTAAACGGCTCTTCCTTAAGGGACGCGATCCCCCCTTCCATGACCTGATAGGGCATCTTCGTCTTTTCGGAATAATATAACAGCTCGTCCGTCACCCGCTCTGTCAGAATATGCGTCTTATTATACGTCTGAATATGGATTCCCGCTTTTTTCGCCTCCTCAAAAAGCCTCCTCACAGAAACGGACGGTATTGTCGCCTGGCTGATAATCCGGTCATTGGCGCAATCATACAGCGCCGATCCATTGAACGCGATCATATAGCAGCCCGGCATTGTAAGGCCAAGCTCCTTTACGATCTTCTTCCCGCTCGCAACGGGCCTCCCCGTCGCCGCCACGACGCAGTTCCCCTCCGCGAGCGCCTGCCTGACCGCCCGCCGGTTTTTTTCCGATATGGTTTTGTCGTCCTTTAACAGCGTAAAGTCAAAGTCCATGAACAGCGCCTTTTCCCCCTGCATAGGCTCCCCTCCCTTATTTTGGCTCGATCGGAACGAACACACGCTCCTGATACGCCTTATCCTTTGCTTTTTTCACCTTGGCTTCTTTACAGAACTGCTCTTGGGAATTCACCAGGGCCTTTCCCCGTTTGTCAATCTTTTCATAGGTTCCCTCTTTCGTTAAGATATGGCTCTTTACGTTATCCGAAAGCTCCACATCCAAAATATGGCGCACGCTCCCCTGAAGCTCTTCATCCTCCACCGGGAACAGGATTTCCACACGGCGGTCTAAGTTCCGCGGCATCCAGTCAGCGCTGCCCATATACACTTCCGGCTGCCCATTATTGTGAAAATAGAAAATCCGGCTATGCTCTAGAAAATTCCCCACTATGGAGCGCACCCGGATCGTCTCGCTGACTCCCGGTATCCCCACCTTTAAGCAGCAGATGCCACGGATGATCAGGTCGATTTCAACGCCCGCCGCGCTCGCTTCATATAACGCCGCAATGATCTCCTTGTCGCACAGGGAGTTCATTTTGGCGATAATCCTGCCTTCGCCTCCCTCTCTCGCGTGCTTCGCCTCCCTGGAGATTAACTTTAAGAATTTTTTGCGCAGCCAAATCGGAGCCACGACAAGGCGGTTCCAGGACAGCGGCTCTGAATAGCCGGAAAGCATATTGAACACCGCCGTCGCGTCCTCCCCAATCGGCTCAGAGCACGTGAAGATCCCGCAGTCTGTATACAGCTTCGCCGTGGAATCGTTATAGTTTCCGGTTCCGAGGTGGACGTACCTGCGGATGCCGCCCTCTTCCCGCCGGACGACCAGCGCAATCTTGCTGTGAGTCTTTAGCCCAACCAAGCCGTAGATGACATGGCAGCCCGCCTGCTCCAGCTTCTTCGCCCACACGATGTTATGCTCCTCGTCAAACCTCGCCTTCAGCTCTACCAGCACCGTCACCTGCTTGCCGTTTTCCGCAGCCTGAGCCAGTGAGGCAATAATCGGGGAATTCCCGCTGACGCGGTAAAGCGTCTGCTTGATCGCAAGCACGTCCGGATCCACCGACGCCTGGCGGATAAAATCCACAACCGGGTCAAATGTATGGTAGGGATGATGCATGAAAATATCGCCGTTGCGAATCTCTTCAAAAATATCCTCTCCCGGCTCAATCTTCGGCACCTTCTGCGGAATATATTTCTTATAGCGCAAATCCTCGCAGCCCGATAAGCCGTACAGCTTCATCGTAAACGTCAGGTCAATCGGCCCGTTGATCTCAAACACATCCTCATCCTTCACGTTCAGCTCTTTTTTCAATACAGCAAGCAGCGCGCCCTCGATCCCGTCCTCTACCTCCAGGCGGATCACCTCGCCCCACTGCCGTTTTTTCAGCTGCTTTTGAATCTCCTTTAGCAAATCCGCGGCTTCATCCTCATCAATCGGCAAATCCGCGTTTCGCATAATTCGATAGGGATAGGCGCAGACGACTTTATAGTTTAAGAACAGTTTGGAGATGTGATGCTCTATCATCTGCTCCAGCAAAAGGAACGCCATCCCCCCCTCCTTTTCGGAAGGGATCTCCACCAGCCTTGGCAGCACGGAAGGCACCTGAACCGTCGCAAAATCAATGCCCTTCTCCGGCTTTTCCGCCCCTTTGCGCTTTATGAGCGCCGCGATGTTCAGCGATTTGTTGCGGATCAATGGGAACGGGCGGGACGCGTCCACCGCCATCGGCGTCAAAACCGGATAAACCGTCTCCTCAAAATAGGCGTCCGCGAATGCGGCCTGCGCCTCGCTCAAGCTTTCATAAGAGTCAAACACCTCAATCTCCCTCGCCTTCAAAAGAGGCAGCAGGGAACGGTTGTACGTATGGTACTGCGCGTCCACAAGCTTCCTGGTAGCCGCGTTAATGGACAGAAGCTGCTCTGCAGCCGTCATCCCCGCAATGTCCTTTTTCTTATAGCCCGCATGCACCATGTCCTTTAGCGAAGCCACGCGCACCATGAAAAACTCATCCAGGTTAGAGGAGGTGATGCCAATGAACTTCAGCCGCTCCAACAAAGGGATGGACTTATCCCTCGCTTCATTTAAGACGCGGGCATTGAATTTCAGCCAGCTTAGCTCCCTATTCTCAAAATAATCCGAATTAGTAAAATTTTTCTCTTTCTCCATCATTCCCACCTCTAATTATATACGCGTTTTTCCCGAATCACCGGCTTTAAGCCAAATACGCGCTCGAAAAATACCGCCTTTACGTCAAACAGCCCCTTTTCCAAAACAATATTGTCCACGGTTTCTATCGTGATGACTAACTGCCTGCCCCGAATCGTGGCCTTCACATTTTTAAATTTCTGCTTATGGCTCCTGTCCATTGCGTTGGAGACGCGAAGGATCGCGGAAAGCTTCGCCACCGTCATGTAGCCCGCCTCATCCAGCCGGTCCGCCAGCTTCTCATAATCATCCAGCGGATACGTATTGTACAGCACCGCGCAGGCCACAATCTCCCGCTCCAAATGGGACAGGCCAATAATCTCCGATTCCATGATGATGCTGTAGGCGCATTCCGGCCCATGCGCCAAGCTGACGTATTTGCCGCAGTCATGGAGGATCGCCGCCGTCTGCAAAAGCAGCCGCTCCCGCTTTCCCATGCCATGCACCTTTTTCATCGCGTCAAACACCAAGGCGGCCATCTTCGTCAGCGCGTCAATATGCGGCGAAAAGCTTTCGTAGCGCTTTGACAGCTCCTTCGCGGCGGAAATGATGTCCTCCTCAAAGTCATGCGTGGGGCGGATCAGGCGGTTGCGCTCTGCGTAGTCATACGCCATGCCGTCGCTGACATTGACCCCTGGCACCCAGATCTCCTCCGCATTCAGCTCTTCCGTGATTCTGGTATACAGCACAATGTAAGGGATCAGCAGCACGTCATTGTCATGGGGCAGATCCAGCTCTCGGGCAATCTGCTCCGCGTCTTTTTTGTATAATTTCCGTATGGCCTTTAAAAATTTCTCGGAGCTTATGACCTTATCCCGCTTCTTTTCCACTTTCTTCATCAATTCCATGATATACTCCCCCATGAAAATGATATTCTTGACTTTCAGATCCTTTAAGTACAGGGACTTAAAGACCTCAAGCTCCTTATTGACCAGCTCCTCGATCTGGTTTTCATAGTGGGACACGGTATTCTTGATGCCGGAAAGCTTTTCCTTGATGCGCGTGGCGCCAAGCACCATATGCTGCGTCGTGACGACTTTCCCCCCGGAAAACAGCGTCACCTGTAAGTTGCCGCCCCCGATGTCCACTACGGCCGTATCCTGCTGAATCATCTCGGCGAACTCAGACCGGAAGGCCACGGATTTGTAGCCGATGAACCGATGCTCGGAATTGCTTGGCACCTCAATGCAAATCCCGGTGCGGATCTGAAGCTGATCCAGCACGAACAGCTCATTTTTGATGTCCCGGAACACGCCGCCCGCATAGGCCATATAGTCGTCCACCTTATAGCTTTCCATCACCTTTTTATATTCTGACAGCAGCTTTCCAAGCTCATCCATCAGCTCATATCCAATATATCCCTTTTGGTACGCGTCTTTTCCGATATCCACCCTCGCCCTGATATAGTCCACTTCACGGATGGGCTTTTTTGACGACAGCTCAAATATTTTTAAGCTCACTTCAAAAGAGCCAATATAGATTGCCGCGAACACTTTCATTTACGCTCCTCCCTTCCCCATCATATCGTCCAAAAGCTGCCTGGCCGCCCTGCCGGAACGGCCCCCATGGCTCAATTCCCACTGGTTCGCCCTGAGAGCCAGCTCATCCTCCTCCACCGCCATTCCCTGTTTTTTCGCAAGGCCCTTTACGATGCTCAAAAATTCCTTCTTATCCGGCGCCCCGAAATAAACCTGCACACCGAACCGCGCCGCAAGCGACAGCTTCTCCTGCACGGTGTCGTTGCTGTGAAGGTCGTCTGACAGATCCGCCTTGTCCGAAAACTTCTCCCGCACCAGGTGCCTGCGGTTTGACGTCGCATAAATCAGCACATTGTCCGGCTTTGGCTCAAGGCCCCCTTCCATCACAGCCTTTAAATATTTATATTCCACCTCAAAATCCTCAAACGAAAGGTCGTCCATATAGATGATAAATTTGTAATTCCTGTCCCGAACCAAAGCGATCACGTCAGAAAGGCTCCGAAACTGATGCTTATACAGCTCAATGACGCGTAAGCCCCTTCCATAGTATTGATTGGCGATCGCCTTTATGCTGGTGGACTTTCCGGTTCCCGCGTCGCCGTACAGCAGGCAATTGTTCGCCTTCCTGCCGCTGACAAAGGCTTCTGTGTTGTCGGTCAGCTTCTTTTTCGCGCTCTCATAGCCGATCAAGTCGGAAAGCGTCACGTCAGAAAGGCTTAAAATCGGAGACAGCGCGGCTCCCGCCGGGGTTTCCTTTACGCGAAACGCCTTATGCAGGCCCAGCTTCCCTACGCCAAGCTCCCCGTAAAACTGCGCCACGGCCGCCTGAAACGCCCTGTCGCTGTCCGCCTTCGCCAAATCAGAGCAAAGCGCGGCAAGCCTCTCCCTCACCCAAACGGGATAAAAAGCCCCCTCTCCAATAGGCGCGCAGCGTAAGATCAGATCCGCCCCAAACACGCCAAGCCGGGATTCCCATGCAGAAAAGTCAAATGCAAACAGCCGGCGGAAAATGGCGAAGTCATGCAAAGCGGCCGCTTGCAGCGCCCCGCCCGCCTCTTGCCTGTTCTCGCAGGCCCTGCTGTACGGGTTTTCATTCTCCGCCAAAAGCATCGTCAGAAATGCCTGCCAGAGATTCCCCGAGAGCCCGCGGCTTTCCGCAAGGCAAAGCAGGCCGTTTAAGCCCTGAGCGCACTGATCGGAAAGCGCGCGCCGATCGGCCTCAAAAGAGGCCCCGCTTTCCACTCGTTCCATCCAATCCGCAAAGCGATAAAACAAATCTCCGTACTCTAGCTCCCTGTATAAAATCAATCCCATTCCACTGCCCATGCCCGCTCCCTCTCCTGTCAATAATTTCCTAGTATCTTTAAGTTCACCGTCACGCCCCAAAGCCCCTGCAGCGCGTTCTGCACGGCCCCGTCCGTCAAGCTCCCCTCAAAATCTATGAAAAAGCGGTATTCCCAGGGCCTTCCCTGTATGGGCCTGGATTCAATCTTTTTCATGTTCAGGTTGTTGTAAATCAGATGGGAAAGCGTGCGGTATAAGGATCCGCTTTCGTTGGCGCGGGGAATCTCAAAGCAAATGCTGATTTTGCCTGCGCCCTTCGAAAACACCCGCTCTCCCGTCACGATAATAAACCGGGTGGAATTCGAAGCGTTATTTTGAATCCCTTCCTCCAAAACCTTTAATCCATAGATGTCCTTTGTGATCTTCGAGGCGATCGCCGCCCTGCCCTTCACGCCATCCTCTTTGACTTTTTTCGCGGCCCCCGCCGTGTTGCGCGTGCCGTGCGTCTGCCAGTCGGGGCGCGCCCCCAGATAAGCGGAGCACTGCGCCAACGCCTGGGCGTGAGAATACACGTCCGTAATGTCGGAAAGCCGCGCGTCGCAAAGGCCAAGCA
Source organism: uncultured Roseburia sp. (assembly GCA_947652855.1). GTDB lineage: Bacteria > Bacillota > Clostridia > Lachnospirales > Lachnospiraceae > Roseburia_B. The sequence goes on from CANTEO010000004.1 coordinate 34,754, forward strand.
GGCAGTGCTCAATTTTTATGATCTGCTCGCCAATAATGCTGTTGTCGTACTCCACCAGCAGGTCATAATTTTCCGAAACGATCCCCGCGGAAGAATTTTCAATGGGCAGCACCGCGTAATCGGCTTCCTTCGCCGCGATCGCCTCCATCGCGTCCCGCCACGTGCCCACATGGCCGCTTTTTATGTCCGCGCCAAAAAAAGTCTGCATCGCCTGCTGGCTGTAAGCGCCCTCCACGCCCTGAAATAAGACGCGCGCGCCATGAAAGTCAAGCCGCCCGACCTGCCTGTAGCCAAAGATTTTCCCGCCTTCCATAAGGCGCTTCCCGACCAGCTCCTCCGTTAAGCGCATCCGTTTTTGATATAGCTCCACAATCTGCCCGTCAATTGCAGACAGCCTCTTTTGCATCTCCTGCACGTCCCTTACGCCTCCTCTGTTCCGTTACGGCTTGGCCTTCGCCCTTTCTTAACTATTATTTTACAACATTCCTTTTTTGACTGCAAGATTCCCTTGCAACTTCCCATTTGAAAAGTTATACTGGGATATTATAAAAATGAAATTTAGGGAGGAAGCATATGAATGCAAAAAAACTGTCGCGATTTCTCATTCCGGCCGCCATCATCTTATTTATAATAGGCTTCGCCGCCTATCGCTATTACAGGAACCGAACCATCTTCAACGATGGCTATGTCAATGGCAATTCGCCCGGGAACCTCTATAATTACGGCCTTTTCTGCGAGCATGACGGCACGATTTATTTCAGCAACCCAAACGACAACCATTTCCTGTATTCCATGAACGCGAATGGAGGAAACGTCACAAAGCTGTATGAGGACGTCGTGTCTTTCATCAATGCCGACGACAACTATATCTATTATGTCCGCAACAACGCCAGCACCGACTCCACGGTCGCCACGCTAAGCCTAAACACGAACAGCCTTTGCCGCTACAGCCTGAAAACGAAACGGGTGAAGGTTTTGGACAAAGACCCTTCCATCTATGCTTCATTGATCGGAAATTACTTATATTACATACACTACAGCACGGAAACCGCCTCTACGCTTTACCGCGTGAAGATTGACGGCTCCGAAAAAGAGCAGGTGGACAAAAACCCTTATTTCACCTGTTCCGCAAACGGGCAGTATTTTTATTACAACGGCGTGGCGAAAGACCACAACATTTACCAAATGGACACTGCGAACGGAGGATCCCACATCATCAGCGAGGGGAATTTCTGGATGCCTTCCGCGGACAATGAGGCGATTTACTTCCTCGACTGCGAAGACAACTATTCCCTTGTGAAAATGGGCCGTTTTGACGAGGCTCCAAAGACAGTCGTAAGCGACCGGATTGAATCATATAATGTCTGCGGCGACACCATCTATTTTCAAAGGAACAACCTAAATGACGACGCCGCCCTTTGCAGCGTAAAGACAGACGGCAGCGACTATCGCGTGATCCTGGAGGGCAGCTATTCCAATATTAACGCGACTTCCCGGTACGTCTATTTTTCCAGGACGGGGCAGGATAATATGATGTTCCAGATGCCGCTCAATGGAAACGGAAGCGTCTCCACGTTCAATCCATAAAAATATCCGTAATTTAGCGCTGCGCCGGTTGACAAATCCAATCCCACTGTGATATGATAGCGGCATTGAAATGAGAGGGGTGAAAGGATGAAGAAATAATGCGCTCTTGACTGCACACATAAGCTTTACGGCAGGGATCTTATTCCTGCGCCGTATTCTGCTGTGCCGCCAAAAGTGGGTTATTTCTTCTGCCCTCTCTTTTTTGTGCGCAAAAATATGAGACAGGGAAATTGAACGCACCCGGCTTTTCGGCGGCAGGAAAGGAGGCCGCTATGTCTCAAATCAGCGTAAACAGCCTGACCTTCGCATACGAAGGCAGCTTTGACAACATTTTTGAAAACGTGTCCTTTTCCATTGACACTGACTGGAAACTGGGCTTAATTGGCCGCAACGGCAAAGGAAAGACGACATTTTTGCGCCTTCTGGAGGGCGGCCTGCCCTACACGGGGAGCATCCACGCCGCAACGGCGTTTGACTATTTCCCATACTCCATCTCATCCGAGCAGATGCAAAGGCCGGCGGCGGAATGGCTTAATGAGATTAAGCCTATGGGCGAATTATGGCGCCTCCAATGCGAACTGGGGCAGATGCAGGAAGACATAGAAATTCTATACAGGCCGTTTTGCTCCCTAAGCCCGGGCGAACGGGCTAAGACGTTGCTTGCGGCTCTGTTTTCCGGCGAAAACGATTTTTTGCTCATTGATGAGCCGACCAATCACCTGGATTTTAAGGCGCGGGAGGCAGTGAAGCAATATCTGGCCCAAAAAAAGGGGTTTCTCCTCGTTTCCCATGACAGGGATTTGCTGGACGCCTGCATAGACCACGTCCTGGCCTTAAACCGTCAGACGATTGAAGTGCAAAGCGGGAATTTCTCAAGCTGGTGGGAAAACAAACGAAGAAGCGACGCCTTCGCGAAGTCAGAAAACGAAAAGCATTTAAAAGAAATAGACCAATTGCGCCAGGCTTCGGCGCGCGCCAGCCAATGGGCGGATCAAAATGAGCGCTCCAAGATCGGCTATATGCCGGTCAAAGAACACCGGTTTCTTGGAACAAGGCCCTATATCGGCTCAAAAACAAAAAAAATGCAGCGCCGCGTCAAGCAGATGCAGACGCGCATGGAGCGTGAGATTACGGCCAAAGAAGGTCTGTTGAAAGACCTGGAGGAGCCGGAGGACTTAAAGCTTGCGCCGCTTTCGCATCCCAAGGAACGGCTATTCGACATCCGGGAGTATTCCGTTTCTTATTCCGGCGCGAGCAAGCCCGTATTCCAAAATCTCTCGCTTTCCCTGCGCCAGGGGGAGCGGCTCGCCCTGCACGGAGCGAACGGCTGCGGAAAATCGACGCTAATGAAGCTCTTGCTGCAAAAAGCAGGCGTGCCTGACGTACCCTTAAGCGTCACGGAGCAGGGGGCTTTTGACGCCGCCTCAGGCCTGGTCATTTCCTACGTCAGCCAGGACACCTCCCTGTTAAAAGGACGCATCCCGGAATTTTGCATAGAGCGCGGCTTAAAGGAGGCCTTATTTTGCGCCATCCTCCGCCAGCTCGACTTTGGGCGGGATCAATTCTTAAAGGACATGAGGGATTTTTCTGATGGGCAGAAAAAAAAGGCGCTGCTGGCGGCAAGCCTGCTTACGCCCGCGCACCTTTATGTATGGGATGAGCCGTTAAATTACGTTGACGTGTTTTCCCGTATGCAGCTAGAAAAGCTGCTGCTTTCCGCAAAGCCGACGATGCTGTTTGTGGAGCATGACGCGCGGTTTCAAGAAACCGTCGCGACCAGGACGGCCGCGCTTTAAAAACGGCTGGCCGCCCCCGGCTTACTGCCAGGGGCGGCCATGCCCAATCCCTTCTTCCAACGCATCCTATGGCATCGTCCCAATGCCGTCTCCCGTGCCATAGCTTTCAAATACGGTAATCAGCAGCAGCCCGTTTTCAAACTCCGTCTGGAACTCTCCATCAATCGCAGACGCATACAGCTCAAACGTCCCGTCCTCCACCGAAAGCAAAAACTGGATATCCACATCCTTCTTCTCCCCGTCAGAAAAGCATCTCCCATGAAACTCCACGACATCCTGCCCCTGATCCGACTTAAAATAGCTCCATTCGCAGTTTTCAAAGAATGCGTCAAACGCGTCGCCATAGCTGATGTCGGGATACGACCCCGGGTGGCCCGAGACAACCATGCGGACGTACTTATCTGACCCTTCTAATAAATCCGAGCGGACTCCAAAGAAAAGGAACACTCCTGCGCTTACCGTCGCAAGGGCCGCCAAAATATAATTGAGCTTAGACAGCCTGGAATTATAACGCTCCTTTTCATACGCGTTGACTGGCGCATCGGAAGACAAATATTTCAAAAGGCATCCGGCAATCGACTCTTTCTCCAAAGCCGTTTTGTAAGTTTCCTTTGCAGGCACAAGCGTAAGCACGCCTTCTTCCTCCTGAAAAATGTGCTTGCAGCGCTTTCCCTGTACGCAGACATTCCCATTCTCATCCAGATAGACGCTCTTTACGGCCTGGCAATGCATCTCACTGACTGCTTTCTTTAACGCCTGCCGATCCTTTACCGTCATCAGCTTTAAGCATTCGTCCGCCAATGAGTTTTTCTTCACATTCACGATAGGAACCACGACGTCCAAATAAGCATAGACCAAGGCGCAGCCTGCAAAAATAAGGCCAGCCATTTCATTCACCATATACCAGACGGAAATCTCTCCCTCCATAATGGATGACAGATCGCGCAAGGCGACCCTTCCCCATAGGAAAAGAGCCAACACGGCCAACACCTTTCCTATTTTGCCCCACCTCTTTTCGCTGCTGCGTATTTTCTGCGCCAGCAAGGAAAGCTCCTCAAACTCTTCCCTCACTTCAATCCCAGGCTCTAACGCCTTTTCATGCTCCTCTCCATTTGTACCAAACATTCGTATCTCTCCTCCATTTCATTTGTTTTACATATTCTAACAAATCGGATAGACACGGACTGTCCAGTTCAAAAAAATTTTTAAAAAAACGGATAGGCCATGGCTTTTTCACTGATCCATAGCCTATCCGTTCCCGGATTTGCCTTATCTTCGTTTTTTTTAGCCAAAGGCCGCCATGAGCTTTGCGCCCATGCCTATGTACAGCGCCCTATCAGCCTCACCTCTTTAACTTAAAGGAACTCATCAGCCTCTTAAGCATGCCCGCCTGAGACGAAAGCTCCTCACTGGCGGCCGCGCACTCTTCGCTGGTGGCGGAATTCGTCTGAACCACGGCAGAAATCTGCTCCACGCCTTCCGTGACCTGCGCAATGGCGTCTGACTGCTTCTCTATCGCCTCTACGACAACCGACATCCTGGAGGTCACGTTCCCTGCAAGCTCGCCCGTCCGCTCCAAGGATTCCGTCACATTGCTCATCGCACGGTCGCCTTCCGTGACTGCGGCTATCGAGCCTTCAATCAGCTCTTTTGTCGCCTTTGCCGCCTCATCGGACTTTGAGGCCAAATTCCGCACCTCATCCGCGACGACTGCGAAGCCTTTGCCCGCGACTCCCGCGCGCGCCGCCTCCACTGCGGCATTTAAGGCAAGTATATTGATCTGGAACGCAATGTTCTCAATCGTGGCGATAATCTCGCTGATTTCCTTTGAGGTTCCAGAAATATTCCCCATCGCCGCATCCAGCTCTCTCACGTAGTCCATGCTGATGCCAAGCTGCGCCCCGGCCTGATTGACGAAATTGCCCACTTCCGCGGCCGCCTCCGACGTCTGCCTCGCGTTCTCGGAAATGTCCGCGATCGTGGCGGAAATCTCCTCCACCGCGCTGGCCTGCTCAGTCGCTCCCTGAGCCATGGACTGCGCGCTGCCGGACACCTGATCGGATTCGACGGAAACCTTTCCGGCGCTGTCCGCAATCTGGCCCATCGCCCGGTTCAGCCCGGCCCCAATGCTGTCTAAGGACACTTTAATGGAGTGAAAATCGCCCATATAGTCGTGCATTGCGTCCTGCGTCAAGTCGCCGTCCGCTATGGAGCCAAGCACGCCGTCTATCTCGCCGATATAAGAGCGCAGGCGGCGTATGGTCCCCTCAAAAATCTGGCCCAACATCCCAATCTCATCATTGGAACGGACATTGACGCGAATCTCTTCCCCGCTGTCCAGGCCCAAGTCGCCATGCTCTAACCGCAACGCGATCTGCGTGATCTTTTTCAAAGGCTTAGAAACTCGTTTTCCTAAATATATGCCCAGGAAAATAACGCAAAGGAGGATGGTGACGGCGCCCGAAGCGGTGACAAGCCAAATCACAATGGAAGTGCCCCTCTCAGCCTCTGCTTTTGAAATTCCGGCGAAGATCAGGCCGTTGACCTCGCCATCCGCCCCTTCGGTCGGGACATAAGAGCATAAGAAGCTCTGATCCATAATCTCCGTCTCGCCTACATAAGACTGCCCTTTTTCCAAAACAATATCGCAAAGCTCAGAAGAGAGCTTCGTGCCGACCACCCGCTCCCCATCCTGCATGACAGTACTGTAAGCCCTCGTGTCCCCTTCAAAGATCGTAAACTCACAGCCCATGCGCTCCTTCAGGTCATCCAGCAATTGATTCTTATCTTCACCGTCAGACACCCTGCCAAGCTCATAGGCCAGCATATTCGTCCCATTGGTGCAGCGTGTCTTCTGCATCCGCTCCACCAGCCCATTGAACACAAAAACGCAGATAAACACTGCCAACACAACGGAAATAATCTGCATGAACGCCACGACAAGGCCAACTTTTCGTCCGATATGCCCATATTTCCGCTTCGCTCCGTCCCCATTCATCTGGACTTTTCCCATCTTACTTCCCTCCGTTTTATTATAATCATTTGCGCGTCATGCGCCTTCCTTTCTATTATAACACAGGCCAATAGATTTTGAAAAGAGTGAATCTGCATGACGCCGCAGCTTTGTGTCTGGAACTCGCCGGCAGCGGTTTGGAACGCGCTTTACTGACGCCGCACATATACGTCAGCCGTCTGACCTCCCTTCCCAAAACTGCCTGACGGCCTCTCTGGCCGTCTCAAGCGTGCAGGCCTGATACGATCCCCACTCCCTTGGAAACAGGCGCCGATAGTCCCGATCCAGGAAACGCCCGTCCAAAAGGGCGATCACCCCGCAGTCCTCTGCGGAGCGGATCAAGCGGCCCGCGGCCTGAAGGACTTTGTTCATGCCGGGATAGCGGTACGCATAGTCAAACCCCGCCCCCGTCTTTTTGTCAAAATATTCTTTTAGGATCTCCCTCTCATTCCCGATCTGCGGCAGGCCCGTGCCTACGACTGCCACGCCGATCAGGCGGTCTTTCTTTAAGTCAATCCCTTCCCCAAATATTCCGCCAAGGACACAAAACGCCGCCAGAGAAGCGTCCGCCCCCTCCTGAAACGCGCCCAAAAACTCCTCGCGCTCCTCCTCCGACATCCCGCTCTCCTGCTTTAATGTACGAAGCCCTTCCGGCGCGGCCAACAGGAATGCGCCATAAACCTGCTCCATCAGTTGGTACGATGGGAAAAACGCAATGTAATTGCCCCGCCTCGCCTGCACAAGCGCCAAAAGATAGGCCGCGATTTTCTGAAACTCCCCTTTTGTCCTCCTGACATATCTGCTGCTGACGTCTTTTCCGATGAGAAGAAGCCTCTGGCTTTCCGAAAAAGAAGATTTTGCGTAAACGGCATACGGATCCGCATCTTCACACAGCATTTCCTTATAATATTGTATGGGCAGAAACGTCGCTGAAAAAAAGACCGTCGCCCGCCCCTTGCTTAAGCATTCCTGTAGATTATGGGACGGATCGACGCAAAACAGGCGCAGTAAAAACGACCCCTCTTTTGTATGCTCCGTATATATCACGTACCGTTCGTCCGCCCGCTCATAGATGCTAAGGAAATTTCTTACGTTGAAATAAAACGGCAGCAGCTCTTTTTTCTCAGATACGTCCGCCTGATTCTGCAAAAAGAAATCCAGCCGCTCCAAAAGGCGCAGCAGCGCAAAAATCAAAGGGCTGACCCCCTCCTCCACCACACGGCAGGCATCGCACTTTCGCTTCAGCTCCAGCAACAGCTGATTGCATTTGGAAAGCTCTTTTGCCAGCTGCCTGTCCCGGCCCGCGACCAGCCTGCGCGCCAAAAGGACATCCTCTTTCAAAAGGCCCTCGCTGTACATTTCCCTGCCCCGCTCCACCAGGTTATGCGCCTCGTCCACCAGGAAAATATAATCGCCCTTCTGCCCCTCCGCAAAAAAACGCCTTAAGCAGACGTTGGGGTCAAAGACGTAGTTATAGTCGCAGATGATGTCGTCAGACCAGGAGGCCATATCTAAGCATAGCTCAAACGGGCAGACCCGATGTTTCTTCGCCTGCGCAAGAAGCGCCTCCCTGGTAAAAAAATCCGTCTCGCGCAGCAGCTCAAACGCAGCGTCATTCACCCGGTCATAATGGCCCTTTGCGTATGGGCAGCGCGCCGGATTGCAGTCCATATCCTCACAAAGGCACATCTTCTCTTTAGCCGTGACCTGAATGACCTTTGCCAGATAGCCCTGCCTATAAAACAGGGAAAACGTCTCTTTTGCCACCGTCGCGGTGACAGTTTTTGCCGTCAGGTAGAAAATCTTGTCCGCAAGCCCCTCCCCGACGGCCTTAATGGCCGGAAAAATGACGGAAGCCGTCTTCCCCGTCCCGGTGGGCGCCTGGATGAACAGGAGCTTCTTGCGAAGGATCGTGCGGTATACGTCCCTCGCCAATTCTTTTTGCCCTTTTCGATACGCAAACGGAAACGCAAGCGGCGCAATGCTCTGCGTCATCTTCCGTTTCCATTCGAATTGAAAATCGCTCCATTTTCTGTACGCCGCAATCAGCTCGAAAAACCACGCCTCAAGCTCCTCAAGCGAATAGTCCACGCGAAACCTTCGGATTTCCTCTGTATCTAAATTGCAATATGTCAGTTGGACGCCGATGACCGCAAGGCCCTGCTGGCTTGCGTATAGATAGGCATAGCACATGGCCTGGGCCTGATGGACGAAGACCGGCCCCTCCAGGCGGCTGACGTCAGAATAGACGCACTTGATCTCATCCACCGTCACCGTATCCTCCCGCAGGATGCCGTCCGCCCGCCCTTCGATCAAAAGCTCATACCCATCCGCCGCAACCGAAAGCTTCAGCGGAACCTCCGCCTGATAGGCCGCCCCCATCCTGCGCTGTATCTTACGGTGCATTTTTCCGCCTTCCTGCATGGCGTCAAGCTTTGCCTGCGCCCCGGCCCGATTGTCAATGTCGCCGGAGCGGAAAATGAACTCCACCAGGCTGCGCACGGATATCCGCACCGAATGCACGATTTGCTCAGACACGCTCCAAAACCTCCGTCACGCATTCCTGACAGATTGACACCGCCTTGTCGATCTCCTCCTCACGAATCGTCAGGGGGGGATTGAAATAGATGACGTTGCCAAGCGGCCTTAAAATCAGCCCCCGCCGCAGCGCTTTTTTGTAAATCTGATATCCCACCCGAAGCTTCGACGGATACTCTGCCTTCGTCTCCCGATCCGGCGTCAGCTCCGCCGCATGGATCAGCCCAATCCGGCGGATCTCCCCCACGTTCTTATGCCCGCCAAGGGCCTCGCCTAAGGCCGCCGTCAGGTAGGCCGCGCGCCTCGCCGCGTTTTCTAAGACCGGCTCATCCCGAAACACATCCAAAACAGATAACGCCGCGGCGCAGCCAAGCGGGTTCCCGCTGTAGGTATGGCTGTGCATAAACGCCCTGCCTTCGTTGTATTCCGCGTAAAACGCCCGATAGACCTCATCCGTCGTGACAGTGACCGCCATCGGCAGATATCCCCCCGTTAAGCCTTTTGAGAGGCACATGATATCCGGGGAGACGCCCGCATGGGAAAACGCAAACATTTTGCCCGTCCTCCCAAATCCCGTCGCAATCTCATCCGCAATCAAAAGCACATGGAACCTGTCGCAGAGCGCCCTTAGCTTTTTTAAATACGCCGGAGGGTAGATCCGCATCCCGGCACTGCCCTGAAGCAGCGGCTCCACAATCATGGCGCACGCCTCCTCTGCGTGCCGCTCAAACGCCTCTTCGGCATAGGAGAAGCACTCCGCGCCGCAGCAGTCCCTGCTCATCCCAAAGGGGCAGCGGTAGCAGTCCGGCGCCTGGACGCGGATCGTGTCCATCAGCATAGGCTGATAGATTTTCGCATACAAATCCAGGCTGCCCACCGACAGCGCGCCGATCGTCTCCCCATGGTACGCGTCCGTAAAGCACATGAACTTTTTCTTCTTTGGCCGCCCCGTCTGATATTGATACTGAAACGCCATCTTAAGCGCGCATTCAACCGCGGCCGAGCCGTTGTCGGAAAAGTTAAATTTCTCAAGGCCGCTTGGAACCTCCTTTGCCAGCCGCTCGCAAAGGGTAATGGCCGGCTCATGGGAGAAATTTGCAAATATGACGTGCTCCAGCCGGTCAAGCTGACGTTTTATGCCCGCATTGACCCTCGGGTTGCAGTGCCCAAGCAGATTGCACCACCAGGAGCTTACGATATCTAAATACTCTTTTCCGTCCTTGCCGTATAAATAGACGCCCTCGCCCCGGTCAATGATGATCGGGGGAAGCTCCTCATAATCCTTCATTTGCGAACATGGATGCCAGATATGCCTTAAGTCCCTCTGCGCCCAATCCTGCATTTCGCTCATTACAGGCCCAACCTCCTTTCTGCCTTGACAAACGCCGGCGCCAGGACGGCGGTGAACGCCATCCCAGGCAGCGCATACAAAACCAAAACGGCCCAATCCGCGCCCAAAAGCCACGCCAGCGCAATCCGCGAAAGGAGCGTGCCGCAAGGCCCGCTGACAATGACCGCAGCCCGGCTTTCCTTCCATACCGTCAAGATCACGCCGACCGCAATCCGGTAAATCATCGCCACGGTGATATTTAGGATGTTCTGCACCCCAAGCAGAAAGCCGCAGGCGCTTGCGGCAACGCCAATCGCCAGATAGCGCTTAAAGCCTAGCGTTTTTGCGATTGACACGGCAAACGGGGCGGAAAGCTGAAATTCCGCCCCCGGAAGAAAGGACGGCAGCTTCAGCATCCCCATTATAAGCAGCGCGGCCGACATCATGCCGTCCGTCGCAAGCTCCCTGACCGAGTATGCCCGCTCCTTAGCCATACAGCCCCTCCAATCCCGCCACGTCCATATCTAAGCTCCCTGCGCCTTCAGGCACAGCCGCCAGGACGGGAACGCCTGTCAGGCGCGTCACCATCTTACGGTTGTCCGCTTCGATTACGCCCCCTTTGTAACGGTTTAAGATTACGCCTTTGACCGGAATCTCCCTGCCATATAGATAGCTGACCGTAAGGGTGACCGCATTGAGCGTCCCAAGGCCCGCGTCAGCCACAATCAGCACGCCAAGGCCAAGCTTTTTTATGACGTCCTCCAGCAAAATCACCTGACTGTCGTAACGAAGCGGGCAGACAATGCCCCCGCTGCCCTCCATCGTCACGTAATCGTATTGCCCCGCAATAGCCGCATAGCGGCTGCATACCACGGAAAGCTCCAGCGGATTCCCCTCGGCCTGCGCCGCCAAATGCGGAGAATACTCGTTTTCATAGACATAAGGGACCATCTCAGACAGTGTTCCATGCAGCCCTGAAACGCGGCTGACATACGCTGCGTCCGCCGATACGATAACGCCGTCCTTTGTCCTTTGGCTCCCGCTTGCGGCCGCCTTAAAATATCCCGCGCGCTTCCCCGCCTCACGCAGCTTTTTTATGATCAATGCCGTGACAAACGTTTTTCCAACCTCTGTCCCTGTGCCTGTAAGAAACAGTCCCTTACCCATGCGTCAATTCCACCCTATACGAAAGATTATGCAGCATCTGCCTGTCTTTTTCAATAGTGATTCCAAAAGTCGTCAGCATATCGCCTGATATGGCGGCATTGGCGCCCGACTGAAAGCATTTCTCCCCAAAATCCGGCAGAAGGCCCCTGCCTCCCGCCAGCCGGATCCATCCATCCGGCACGGCAAACCGGAAGATTGCGACAATCCTTCTTACGTCTTCTTCGGTCAGCTTTTCGTTCCCTTCAAACGGCGTGCCTGGGATGGGATTTAAGACATTGACCGGAACGGAGCGGACATGAAGCGCGCGAACCGACAAAATCAGGTCAATCCTGTCCTCCATCGTCTCGCCAAGCCCTACAATCCCTCCGCTGCACACCTGAAGGCCCGCCTCCATCGCGGCCCTTATGGCGGCTATTTTCTCATCGTATGTATGCGTCGTGCAGACGTTCTTAAAATTTCTCCGGGACGTCTCCAGATTGTTATGCACCCTCGTCACGCCGGCGTCCTTTAGCTTCTGAAACGCTTCTTTGCCCAATAATCCTAAAGAGACGCATACCTGTATGCCCGCCTCTTTCCTGATTAAGCGCACAGCGCCGCATACCTGCTCCACTTCCGCGTCAGACAGCCGCCTGCCTGACGTTACGATGGAATATCGAAGGACTCCTCTTTTCGCGTTCTCTTTTGCAAGCGCAAGCAGCTCCTCCTTGCTTTTTAACGGATATTCCTTCTTGTTTCCGCCGTAATGCGCGGACTGCGCGCAATATTTGCAGTCTTCGGGGCATCGACCGCTCTTTGCGTTGACAATTGTGCATAGGTCAAACGTATCTGCGCAAAAATGCCGCCTGATGTCGTCCGCCGCCTCAGAAAGCGGTAACAGCGGCGCGTCAGACAGCGCCATAAGCTCCAGCTTGTCCGGCAAATGCCCGTTTAACACTCTCTCTTTCAATTCTTGTATCATAAGAACGCTCCTTTCTGCCTGCCTATTCTTAAAACCGCTTCTGCCGCGCGCTTTAGCTGCTCTTTTGTGTGGGTCGCCATCAGCGCGGCGCGAAGCCTGGCGCTCCCGCGACTTACCGTTGGGTAACGGATCGCGGAAATAAAATATCCCTCCTCAAACAGAGCTTCCGACGCCTCAAGCGCTTTTTTCTCATCCCCAATCAAAATCGGCACAATCGCCGTTTCAGAAGAAGCCGCGTACCCGCCCTCCCGCAGGCATTGGCAGAAAAACCTCACATTCTCCCGCAGGCTTACGACCAGCTCCGGATGGCTCAAAAGGACTTCAAGCGCCTTTATGGAGGACGCCAGAGCAGCCGGGGAAAGTGAAGTGGAGAAGATAAATCCCCTTGCCTTCTGCCTGATATATTCGATCAGCCTGGCGTTCCCGCAGACAAAGCCGCCCTCGCTGCCAATCGCCTTGCTAAGCGTCCCCATACAGATGTCCGGCCTGCATACGCCTTTATAATGCTCCACGACGCCCCGTCCCGTCCTCCCAATCACGCCGGTCGAGTGCGCCTCGTCCACCATGGAGATCAGGCCGTGCCTGTCCGCGATTCGGACAAATTCCGGGAGCCTTAAGATATCTCCGTCCATGCTGAACACAGCGTCGCTGACAGCCAGCCCCTTGCGGCAAGGGAACGTTCTGACCTTCCGCTCCAAATCCTCCATGTCATTGTGCCTGTACACTACGACTTGCGCCCCGCTCAAGCGGCATCCGTCTATGATGCTTGCGTGGTTTAGCTCGTCGCTGAAAATCACGTCTCCCTTTCCCATCAGGGCCGAGATGACGGCAAGGTTCGCCACATAGCCCGTATTCAAGGCCAACGCGGACTCCGCTTCTTTAAAGGAGGCGATTTTTTGCTCCAGCGCCTCATGCAGCTCCAGATTCCCGGACGTAAGCCGCGAGCCGCCGGAGCCTGTCCCGTATGTCAGCAGCGCCTGCGCCGCATACTGCTTCACCTCTTCCCTACAGGACATCTCCAAATAATTGTTGGACGCAAGCATCAGCAGCTCCCTGTCCCTGCACCGTATGACGGAAGACTGCGGGGTCTGGATGGCCTTCATGCCCCGCTCCAGGTTTTCTTCCTTCAGGCGGCGCAGCCCTTCCTCCACAAAGCCCCATTTCCCTTGTGCCTTTTCTTTTGGGCCTAACGGACGCACATTCCTGACTATGACAGGCTGCTTTTCTAAATACGCGATCGTTTGCCCCACGTCCTCTTTGCCGCCACGGTATAGAAAAATCCTCCCGCCATGCTCACTGCCCGGCTCTTTTACCTTCGTAACGCGCCGATATCCCAAAGCCTTTGAGGCGACATAGCCCGTAACATAATCCGGGTCGTCCGAAATACAGATCTCCCCAATCACGTTTGGCGCGTTCGCAACCTTCGTCGCCAGCACGACCGCCTCCTGGTAAGGATCCTTCCTGCCGGAAAGGATAGCCCGGCCGTCCCTTCGCCCATCCATATAGGTCGCGCGGATCCCACGCTCTTTATCTGGCTCAAGGCGCGTAAGCGTATCCACGTCCAAAAGCATCGCGCCGCGCATGGCATACGTTTCCGAAAGAAGCTTCATGACGCCCTCTGCATTGCCAAGCGAAAGCGAAGCCAAAAACTTCCGTATCTCCTCCCTGCCCTCGTCTGCGTCCTTTACCTCCACCGTGCATACCGGCAGCGCATCCAAATAGAGAATCTCCTCCTCCCTCACCTGCTCGACCTTCACGTTCAACAGATCCGGCCTGCCCTTTGGATGCCCCCATCCGCGCCGGAGCATCTGATCTATGCACCTATGCGCCTGCCAATCCGATACGATGCCCTCCGCGCCGGAAATATGCCGTCCATTTTCGCTTGCCCGCATTTTCACGCTGTACAACGCCATGCCGGATCCCCCTTCCATTCCTTTCCTACATTCTAGCGTGCCAACCCTCAATTGTCAACCTATATATTTCTATTGGTTTACAATAAAAGGCGCGTCTGTACGGAAACGATTACACTCCAGCATTGATCCCGGCCTTCTTTTGTGGTATATTCTATAAAAACAAACGTAAAAAGAAAGGAACCGCCATGTCTGTCAAGCTATACATCATGACCCACAAGCCATTTTCGCCCCCGGAGGATCCGATGTACCTCCCGCTCCACGTGGGACGGGCCAACGCCAAAGACCTGGGCTTTTTGGGAGATGACACAGGAGATTCCATTTCCTCCTTCAATCCCTATTTTTCCGAGCTGACCGGGATGTACTGGCTTTGGAAAAACTGCCATGCGCCTGACTTTATCGGCATCTGCCACTATCGGAGATATCTGCTCAATGAGCAGGGGCGCATCTTCACCGAGCCGCAGCTTAAGCGGCTGCTCTTAGAATATGACATTGTCACGACAAAGCTTTTGACCTTGCCCTGCCCCTACATGGAAGGATTTTCAGAAAACCACAGCCAAAAAGACCTGCTGACGACAGGGGAAGTCTTGACGGAAAAATACCCGGCATACGCAAAAGAATTTCAGCAGCTTGTGCATGGCCCGCATACGTATTTTGGAAATATGCTGATTACCTCCAAGGAATTATTTGACCGCTACTGCGCCTGGCTGTTTGACATTCTTTTTGAGGTCGGAAGGCGCACGGACTTAAGCGGGTACAACGATTATGAAAAACGCCTATTTGGCTTTCTGTCCGAATTGCTGCAGACGGTTTGGATCCGGCATAACCGCCTTAGGGTGAAGGAATGCATGGTCGGCATGGTTGGGGAAAAATATGAGACAAAAAAGCTCAAAGAGCAGATGGCCCTCTATTTTGAAAAAAGAGACTATAACGGGGCGAAAGACTGTTTTTTAAGCTGCTACGAAAAACGCCCCGACGTGCTGATGGAGGCTTCGGACGTCACCGGGGAGCTGCGCCTCCTGATGCAGGCAGTCTCCACGTGCAGCTATGAGGACGCGCTGTACCATCGGTGCATCCTGGACGACCTGCGCGGCTATGACAGCCTGATACGGCATTTTCACCAATTAAACCGCGCTGTCATGCATTTTCTGGCTAAGCAGCCAGACGAGGGCGACATTGCGTTCCTAAAGCAAAGCAAGGCCGTCACGCCGGTTTCGGTAGAAATTGCCGCAAAGCTGTTTTCCAAAGAGCCTGCCTCACAGCAAGACGCCATTCAGGGCATATGCGCGCTGCTGCCGCCCTCCCCCAAAACGGACACGGCCAATGAGGCTCCGTCGCCATAAAAAAGGGGCAATCCGCTCATTTCGAGAGGATTGCCCCTTTTGCCGCTTATTTTGCTTCGGCCCCTTCCACGGCATGAACGTTACATCATGCCGCCCATGCCTGCTCCGCCTGCCGGCATTGCCGGAGTGTCTTCTTTAATGTTCGCAACGGCTGATTCCGTCGTCAGCAATGTGGAAGCCACGGAAGTCGCGTTCTGCAGCGCGCTCCTCGTCACCTTCACCGGATCCAGGATTCCGCTTTCCACCATGTCCGTATATTCTTCCGTCACCGCGTTAAAGCCGATGCCTGCGTCCGCTTCTTTGACTTTATTGATAATTACGGCGCCTTCCAATCCGGCGTTCGCCGCAATATAGTACAGCGGAGATTCCAGAGCCTTCAAAATCACCTTCGCTCCGGTCTTCTCATCGCCTTCCAGGGAGTCCGCCAATTCCGCGACTTTCTTCGCCGCATGGATATATGCGGAGCCGCCGCCCGCGATAATGCCTTCCTCTACGGCCGCCCTTGTGGAATTTAAGGCATCCTCCATACGAAGCTTCGCCTCTTTCATTTCCGTCTCCGTCGCCGCGCCCACGCGGATTACGGCAACGCCGCCAGCCAGCTTCGCAAGCCTCTCCTGAAGCTTTTCTTTGTCAAATTCCGACGTCGTCTCTTCAATCTGGCCGCGGATCTGCCCGATCCTCGCCTTGATCGCCTCTTTGTCGCCCTCGCCGTCCACAATCACCGTGTTCTCTTTCTGCACCTTCACGGATTTCGCGCGGCCAAGCTGCTCTAAGGTCGCATCCTTAAGCTCTAAGCCAAGCTCTTCGGAAATGACCTCGCCGCCGGTTAAGATCGCGATGTCCTTTAACATATCCTTCCTTCTGTCGCCGTATCCAGGAGCCTTCACGGCAACCACATTGAACGTGCCGCGCAGCTTGTTCACGATCAAGGTCGTAAGCGCCTCGCCCTCAATGTCCTCGGCAATCATCAAAAGCCTTGCGCCGCTCTGCACCACCTGCTCCAAAAGCGGAAGGATTTCCTGAATATTGGAGATTTTCTTATCGGTAATCAGAATATACGGATCGTCAAGCGTCGCCTCCATCTTATCCATGTCCGTGCACATATACGCGGAAACATATCCGCGGTCAAACTGCATCCCTTCTACCAAATCCAGCTCCGTCTGCATCGTCTTGGACTCTTCAATCGTAATGACGCCGTCATTCGTCACTTTTTCCATCGCGTCGGAAACCAGCGCGCCGACCTCTTCGTCCCCTGCGGAAATCGCGGCTACCTTCGCGATCTGGTCTTTGCCATTCACCTTCTGGCTCATGTCCTTAAGCGCGTCCACCGCAACGTCCGTCGCTTTCTTCATCCCCCTGCGCAAAACGATCGGGTTCGCTCCAGCCTCCAGGTTCTTCATGCCCTCGCGCACCATCGCCTGCGTCAGGACCGTCGCCGTCGTCGTGCCGTCTCCGGCCACGTCGTTCGTCTTTGTCGCAACTTCCTTCACAAGCTGCGCGCCCATATTCTCAAACGCGTCCTCCAGCTCGATCTCCTTTGCGATTGTGACGCCGTCATTTGTGATTAACGGAGCCCCAAACGATTTGTCCAGCACGACGTTCCTTCCTTTTGGCCCTAACGTCACGCTGACGGTGTTCGCCAATTTATCCACGCCAGCCTCTAATGCTGCCCTTGCCTCTGAACCGTATTTGATTTCCTTTGCCATGACTGTCTACCTCTCTTCTCTCTATTTTTATTCCACTACTGCCAAAATGTCGCTCTGCTTTACAATAATGTATTCTTCGTCTTCCAATTTCACTTCCGTCCCGGCATATTTCGAGTAGATGACCTTCTGCCCTGCCGACACCTGCATCGTAACTTCCTTTCCGTCAACCATCCCGCCCGGGCCTACCGCGATCACTTCCGCCTCCTGAGGCTTTTCCTGGGATTTGCTCGTCAAAATGATTCCTGATTTGGTTGTTTCCTCTGCTTCGAGCTGCTTTAACACAACCCTGTCCGCTAATGGCACTAATTTCATTTGAAATACCTCCTTCATATTCTGTGACACTTTAGATTTTATTAGCGCTCAATTCTCTCGAGTGCTAACTGATAGTCTTATCATATGTATTGTGCAAGAATTCTGCAAACGGCCTTTTTTCGCCATTCACTATTTTATTCTATTTTTACCTCTCTCATACTCTCTTTTTCTCATTTTTTCATATTTTTACCGTTTTTACCGCATTTCATACTTTTTTTAGAAACAGTTTATGTTCTCTTTGGAATTCCTGCGCATGGAGCGCGGCGCTAAATCAACCCAAAATGCGTTAGGCCGTTCTTCACTCCGTCTTCCCAAAGGTCAGACGTGACATAGTCCGCCGCCTCTTTTGCAGCGTCCGTGCCGTTTCCCATGGAAATCCCATGCCTGACATAGGACAGCATCTCAATGTCGTTTACGCTGTCGCCAAACGCATAGGTCCCTTCGTGCAAAATGCCCAGATGGTCGCAGATCCGCCGAATGCCGCTCGCTTTGGAAAAGCCCTTTGGGAGAATCTCAAAAATCTCCTCCGTGTGGCACAGCAGCTCATAGCGCCCTGACAGATCCCGCTGCAAAGCTTGAAAATCCCCCTGCGTAAAATAGGCCGTCATTTTATTCGCGTCATACCTTCCCATGTGCTGATCCAACGGCTGAAAGCCATCCCCAAGCGCCTCTTTCAACAGCATAATATAGGCGTTTTTGTCAAACTGCGCCATATCCGCATACAAATACCGTTTCCCCTCCAGGACGATCGGCGTCTTATATTTTCCAAAAATGCCCATCAGCTCATCCAATTCCGCGTTCGAGAGCGTCCTTTCATATATAATGTCGCCTTCATATTCAATATACGTGCCGCAGCCCGCCAATATCCCGTCAAAGCCAATGTCCGTCAAAAGCTCCTTCGCGCGGATCGCCGCCCGGCTTCTCCCACTGCATAAAAAAGCATAGCTCCCGTTTTCCCGCAGCGCATGGATTGCGTCCGCCGTGCTTTTCGGCACCCGCATCTTCCCATCCCACAACGTCCCGTCAATATCAAAAAATACCGCTTTTTTCATGCCCCTCCTTATTCTGATAACGTCTCGTCATCCCGGCTGTCATAAATATAATTGCTCGCTATGTATCCCATGCACCAAATCAGCCCGGCTACCGTCAGGGAACAGAAGCATTTCACAATGGCGACAATCAGGCGCTGCAGCGTCAAGGTCCCAAGCGTATACGCCGTAATCGTTGATTTGATCGGCTCCAGTATCATGACCCATCCGCCAATGTAAATGGAGGCTAGCAGGCCAAAGCCATAGACAGCCGCTGACAGAAGCATCCTAAGGTTCCGGTTCATAATGCAACTCCCTCTTTTCCTATGTTTTCCTCTTACATTTCTGCCCACGCTATTATAATATAGCTTCAAAAAACTTGCAAGGCCAGTTTTTTGAAAAGGCGCTTTTGCGCCGTCCATCTGATTGCGGGGTTCGCGCAGCGGTTCCTGCGCCGCCCTGATTTGACACAAAAATGAAACCGTGCTATGTTACTGTCTAAATGATTGATTTTCCCATCTTACAGGAAAGCGAGGCCAGCCGCAATGAAAAAAATCCTCATCGTTGAAGACGATCTCCATATCGGGGCAATGCTAGACGAGCTCCTTACAAAGGAGGGCTATGAGGTCAGCCGCGCCTACTCCGGCACGGAGGCCCTCCTTGCGCTCTCCTGCTTCGCCCCGGATCTTGTGCTGCTTGACTTAATGCTGCCCGGCCTAAGCGGGGAGGAGGCGCTGGCGCAGATGCGGCATCTGCCTGTCATTGTCGTTAGCGCGAAGGCTGATGTAGAGGATAAGGTAAGCCTTCTGCTTCATGGCGCGGCCGATTACGTGACGAAGCCGTTTCATGCAAAGGAGCTATTGGCAAGAATCGCCGTGCAGCTGCGCGGCAGCGCGTCGCCGCTTCGGCAGGAGGCCCTCGCCTTCCAGGACATCACGTTAAGCCTAAGCACGCATGAAGTGAACGTGAAGGGAATGCACGTTCATTTGACAAGGACGGAGTTCGCCATCTTAAAGCTATTGATGCAAAATCCCGCGCAGGTCATCACAAAATCGCTGCTCTTAGACCGTATCAGCGAGGACACGCCGGACTGCACGGAAAGCTCCTTAAAAATCCACATCAGCAACTTAAGGAAGAAGCTGCGCGAGCCTTCCGGCAAAGATTACATTGAAGCCGTCTGGGGCATCGGCTTTAAGCTAAAGGAAGGCTAAGCCCTCAAAAAACGGAGCCTTTACCATTTCTTTACGGTTTCCTTAACCGCTTTCTTTACGTTTGCCAGATAAAATGGCTTCAGAAAAGAAAGGAGGTCCCAAAAATGGACTATATTTTACAGACGCACGCTTTAGAGAAAAGCTACGGCCATTTCAAGGCCTTAAAGGGCTTATCCATGAATGTGCCGAAAGGGTCGATTTATGGCTTCATCGGCAAAAACGGCGCCGGAAAGACTACGCTCATACGCATCCTCTGCGGCTTACAGCGCCCCACCGCAGGCGGCTATGCGCTCTTTGGCAGGAAACACTCTGACCGAAACATCGTAAAATCCCGCCGGAGGATGGCGGCAATCGTAGAGACGCCGTCCATATTTCCGGAACTCTCGGCCACGGAAAACTTAATCCAGCAGCACCGCATCCTAGGATTGCCGTCTTATGAGGGCCTGGAAGAGATCCTGCGGCTGACGGGCCTTTCCTCTGCCGGAAGAAAGAAGGCGGGCCATTTTTCCCTTGGGATGCGCCAGCGCCTTGGCATTGCGGTCGCGCTGGTCGGAGATCCTGATTTCCTGGCCTTGGATGAGCCGGTGAACGGACTTGACCCTCAGGGCATCATTGAGGTTCGGGAGCTGATCTTAACGTTAAACAGGGAGCGTCAGATCACCTTCTTAATCTCAAGCCATATTTTAGACGAGCTGTCCCGCATCGCCACGCATTACGGATTTATCGACAGCGGGCGGCTCGTCAAAGAAATCAGCAAGGAAAGCTTAGACGCCTCCTGCCGCAAGTGCCTGCGCATTGAGGTGAGCGACACCAAAACGCTTGCCCGCATACTGGATCAAGAACAGCTCGAATATAAAATCCTCTCTCAAACGAAAGCTGACGTTTTTGACCAGATCACCGTTTCCAAGCTGGCGCTCTCCCTGGCAAAAGAAGGCTGCGACGTGCTTTCCATGCAAGAGCGGAACGAGAGCTTAGAAAGCTATTACCTGAATCTGTTAGGAGGTGGGGGCCATGCGTAAGCTATTGTCTGCCGGATTCCTGCGGCTTCGCAAAAACAGGATGTTCTACATCCTCCTCCTATCCATGTTTGGCCTTGGCCTGTTTCTTGTACTTGGCAAATATTCCGACATGGTAAACTATGGGGCGGAGGGCTTCTTGGACGACTTTTTATTCCTCTACGGCATCTGCAGCTGCCTTTGTT
Organism: uncultured Roseburia sp.; assembly: GCA_947652855.1. Classification (GTDB taxonomy): domain Bacteria; phylum Bacillota; class Clostridia; order Lachnospirales; family Lachnospiraceae; genus Roseburia_B. Next base: position 55,854 of record CANTEO010000004.1, read on the forward strand.
CCGCGATCTTCTGCAGTATGTTCACCGGATCAGAATTCAGCTCCGGAACAATACGCAATAAGCTGATCGTCGGGCATTTGCGCCGGGACGCCTACATCAGCGGCCTCATCCTTAGCATCGTGGCCGCATTGCTGTCCGCCATTGCGTTCTTGCTGCCCTACTGCGCGTTTGGGATATTTTTGTTCCAGCCGCCAAGAGCGTCCGCCGCAGAGCTTGCCGCCTTTGCGCTCCTAAGCCTCTTTACCATAACGGCGTCTGTCTCACTGTACCATATGATTACTGTGCTGACCGGGAAAAAATCTACAGCGGCCATCCTTTGCCTGCTGCTGTTCATTGGGATGTTCCTGTTTTCCTCTTATCTGTTTAACCGTTTAAACGCCCCGGAATTCATCACGGAATATGCCTTAAGCGCAAACGGCTCCGTAAAGGAATCCGCGCCAACCCCAAACCCACGCTACCTAACCGGGGCCGCCAAGGCCGTCCATCAGTTCCTGTTTGAGTCCCTGCCATCCGGGCAGTGCCTGCAGCTTATGATGGAGCACGTTGAGCGCCCCGCCCTGTTGCTGGCGTCGTCCTCCTGCATCACAGTCATAACAACTGTGGCAGGCATCCTTGGCTTTGAGAAAAAAGACTTAAAATAAGGCAGGTGAAACCAAATGCTCCCCTACATTCTATGCGCAGCCGCGTCCATCCTGGTGGCTGCCCTCGCCGTTAAGCTTCTGCTTTTGAAAAAAGACATTGATGAAATCTGGCAGGAATTGGGGGAGCGCCTGTCGGACGAGACCAACACGCTCCTTTCCGTCTCATCCAGGGATAAGCATATCATAGCCTTAGCGTCCAGGCTGAACACGCAGCTTCGCCTGCTCCGCGCGCAGCGCAGGGAATACGCAAGTGGGAACCGGGCCTTAAAGGACGCCGTCACAAACATCTCGCATGACCTGCGCACGCCGCTTACCGCCATTGCCGGATATCTCGATCTGCTGGAAGCGGAAGACGTCTCCCCCGCCGCAAAAAAATACATTTCTATCATCCAAAACCGCTCGGAGCTTTTAAGCCAGCTGACAGAAGAGCTGTTCTTTTACTCCGTCACGCTGACGAAAGAAGGCGGCCTATGCCTTAAGCCCGTCATCCTCAACCGCGTGCTGGAAGAGAGCATTGCGGCATTCTATACAGAGTTTCAGGAACGCGGCATCGTCCCGGACATTCAAATGCCCGCGGCAAAAGTCATTCGGACGGCTGACGCCGCCGCCCTGTCCCGTATCTTCTCCAATATCCTGCACAACGCCATTAAATACAGCGGAGGGGATCTTCGCATCCGTTTCACAGAAGACGGAACGCTCTCCTTCTCCAACACGGCAGACGGCTTAAGCGACATTGAGGTCGGAAGGCTGTTTGACCGTTTTTATACCGTGGAGGACGCCAGGGGAGCGACCGGGCTTGGCCTTTCCATCGCAAAAAAGCTGACGGAGCAAATGGGAGGCTCCATTTACGCCAAATATGAGGAGGGCCGTCTCTCCATCTTTCTGCAATTGTGACGCCAAAACGAATATTTCTGCAAAACACCTCTTGACATTTTCTTTTTTTTCGATAAAATATTTCTTGTTTGTTTATAATCAGTAAACATAAAATCTACTATTAACAGCATAAAGGAGCCTGTCATGGATATAGGGAAAAGAATGAAGGAGCTTCGCGTCTTTTACGGCCTGACCCAACAGGAGCTGGCCGACCGGGCAGAGCTGACGAAGGGCTTCATCTCGCAGTTGGAGCGCAACCAAAACACCCCGTCCGTCAGCACCCTTTTAGACATCATTCAGTGCCTGGGCACGACGCCCGCAGAATTTTTTGCGGAATCCGGGTCTGAGCAGATTGTCTTCAAAAATGACGACTATTTCGAAAAGAGAAACGAAGAAACGAACGCCGTCATTGAATGGGTGGTCCCAAACGCTCAGAAAAACTCCATGGAGCCGATCCGCCTGACCTTAAAGCCCGGCGGCGTGTCCGAGGAGCTGCTGCCGCACGAAGGGGAAGAGTTCGGCTATGTCATCAAAGGCACGGTGCGGCTGGTGTTCGGCACGCAAAAATACACGCTGCACGGCGGGGAGTCCTTTGCCTTCCCGTCCACCAAGCGGCACTGGCTGGAAAACCCCGGAAAATACGACGCCGTTGTCTTATGGGTCACCACGCCCCCAAGCTTTTAACGATTCACTTAAAGGAGGAACGCCATGGAAAAAGAATTCATCCATCTCTCTCACGTCTCAAAGTCATTTGACGGCGTGCAGATTATTGATGACCTGGATTTAAAGATACGGGAGAACGAATTTCTAACGCTGCTTGGCCCGTCCGGCTGCGGGAAAACGACGACGCTTCGGCTGCTTGGAGGATTTGAGGCACCGGACGCGGGGCAGATCTTTTTTGACGGAAAAGACATTACCTCGCTTCCGCCAAACGAGAGGAAATTAAACACTGTGTTTCAAAAGTACGCGCTGTTTCCGCACATGACAATTGCAGACAATATCGCGTTTGGCCTTAAAATCAGCAAAAAAAGCAAAGCCTACATTGAAGATAAGATTCAGTATGCCTTAAAGCTCGTGAACCTGGAAGGGTTTGGGGGACGCGGCGTAGACTCGTTAAGCGGCGGGCAGCAGCAGCGCATCGCCATCGCCAGGGCCATCGTGAACGAGCCAAAGGTGCTGCTTTTGGACGAGCCGCTTGGGGCGCTTGACTTAAAGCTAAGGCAGGATATGCAGTATGAGCTGATCCGCTTAAAGGAAGAGCTTGGGATCACGTTCATTTACGTCACCCACGACCAGGAGGAGGCCCTCACCATGTCTGACACCATCGTCGTGATGAACCAGGGATACATCCAGCAGATCGGCTCCCCGGAGGACGTCTACAACGAGCCGTCCAACGCGTTCGTAGCCGACTTTATCGGGGAGAGCAACATCATCGACGGCATTATGCTAAAAGACGAGCTGGTGGAGTTTTTAGGGACGAAGGCTCCCTGCGTGGACAAAGGATTTGCGCCAAATATGCCCGTGGACGTCGTCATACGCCCGGAAGACGTGGAATTGACAAGCCCTGCGGACGGGTTCATGGAAGGCGACGTGACCTCCATTATCTTCAAGGGCGTGCATTATGAAATTGAAGTGAAGGCCGGCGGCTATGACTGGCTGGTGCATACTACAAAAATGTTTCCGGTCGGAACGCACGTGGGAATCCATGTGATCCCATTTAACATCCATATCATGAACAAGCCGGAATCCAGTGATGAGAAGGCGGTGGGGCCTGATGCGTAAATTAAAGCGGCAATATCTATCCTATCCCTACATCGTATGGGTCGTCGGCTTTATCGTGCTTCCCATCCTCATGATTGTTTATTATGGCGTCACGGACTCTGACGCAGGCTTCACGCTCTCGCACATTTTTGCCATCGCCGAGCCCGTCCACAGAAAGGCGCTGTTTCTCTCCTTAAAGCTTGCGCTTTCCTGCACCGTCATATGCCTCCTTTTGTCGTATCCGCTTGCGATGATCTTAAGCAACCTGCACTTAAAGAGACAAAGCTTCGTGGTGTTCGTGTTTGTGCTGCCAATGTGGATGAACATGATGCTCCGCATCCTGGCATGGCAGCTTTTGCTCTCCAACAACGGCATCCTAAACACGGCCCTGGAATGGATCGGCTTTCCGAAGACGCAGCTTTTGTACACGCCCACCACGGTCGTGTTCGGCATGGTATACGACTTCCTTCCATTTATGATTCTGCCCATCTATAACGCAATGGGAAGGATCCGTCAGGACGTCATTGATGCGGCCAGGGACTTAGGCGCAAGCCAGCTTCAGGTGTTTTTTAAAATCATTCTTCCGCTTAGCATATCCGGGGTGCTAAGCGGCGTCGTCATGGTTTTCGTGCCAGCCCTGACTTCCTTTGTCATCTCCAATCTGCTCGGCGGCGGCAAGGTGCTTTTAATAGGGAACGTAATTGAGCAGGAATTTATGCAGAACATGGATTGGCACATGGGCAGCGGCCTTTCCATTGTCCTTATGGTATTTGTGATCGCCAGCATGGCATTTATGAATTCACACAGCAAAGACGGGGAGGGAACTGCGGTATGGTAAAAAAAATATCTAGCCGGCTCTATCTTACGGCGATCTTTTTGTTTTTGTATCTCCCCATCCTGGTTTTGATTGTCCTCTCCTTCAACGACTCCAAATCCAGGGTGGTCTGGGGAGGCTTTACCACCCACTGGTATGCGGATATGCTAAAAAACGAAACGATCATGGAGGCGTTCGCCACGACGCTTTGGATTACGCTCACCGCCTCCGTCTTAGCCACCGTCATCGGGACATTTGCCGCCATCGGCATCCAGGCCATGCGGCGTAAAAAAAAGGCAATTTTGCTTGGCGCAACGAATATCCCTCTGCTAAACGCGGATATTGTGACGGGCATTTCCATGATGCTGCTGTTTGTGCGCTTCACGAAGCTTGGCTTTTCCACTGTGCTGATTGCGCACCTGACGTTTAACATACCGTATGTCATATTAAACGTCCTCCCCCGGTTAAACCAAACCAGCCGCTCCGCATACGAGGCTGCGCTTGACCTGGGGGCCTCGCCGGTTTACGCGTTTTACAAAATTGTCTGGCCGGACATCCTGCCAGGCGTGTTTTCCGGCTTTTTGATGGCGGTCACCATGTCCTTAGACGACTTTTCCATCACCTATTTCACCAAAGGCGCCGGCGTGAACACGTTGTCCACCATGCTTTACACTGAACTGCGCAAGGGCATCCAGCCGGAGCTGTACGCGCTTTCCACGCTCCTGTTCGCAATTGCGCTGCTGCTGCTTTTGGTTATGAATTACCGTTCCTCGAAAAAAAATGAACTGCAACATTAAAAGGAGGCTCCCATGAAAAAACGCCTTTCCCTGCTCGCCCTGCTTGCCCTTGCCGCGGCGTCTGCCGGCTGCGGCAAGGCTGAGGGCAGCGCGAATACGCTCACCATCCTGAATTATGGAAAATATTTTGACCCGGACGCGCTTAAGATGTTTGAGGAAGAGACCGGGATTCACGTAGAATATGAGGAATACGAAAGCCCGGAAGAGATGTACACAAAATACAAGGCGGGATCCATTGACTACGACCTGCTCTGCACATCCGACTATATGGTGCAGAAATTAATCAACGAAGGGGAGGCCCTCCCGCTGAATTATGGCAACATCCCGGAATATCAGAACATTGACAGCGCGATCATTGACGCATCCGCCTCCTTCGACCCAAAGCATGCCTATTCCATCCCCTATTTTTATGGCACAGTCGGCATCCTTTACAACACCGAGGAAGTGAGCGCGTCTGAAGCGGAGAGTTGGGACGTCCTCTGGAACAGCAAATATGAGGGGAAAATCATAATGGAAAACAGCGTCCGGGATTGTTTTTTGGTTCCCCTAAAGAAGCTTGGCCACTCCTTAAACACGACGGACGAAGGGGAGCTTCACGAAGCCCTTCAGATGCTCATTGACCAAAAGCCGCTGATCTACGCTTATTTCGTGGATGAAACCGGGGATGAGATGGCCGCCGGAAACGCTTCTTTGGCCGTTTTATATTCTGGAGAGGCCGCCTATGCGCAGTCCCTTTCCGACAACCTGGCTTTTAGCGTCCCCAAAGAAGGCTCAAACCTCTGGATTGATTCCTGGTTCCTTCCAAAGACCTGCAAAAATCAGGAAAACGCAGAAAAATTCCTGGATTTTTTGTGCCGGGAAGACATTGCCAAAATGAATTTTGACTATGTTTACTACGCCACCCCAAACACTGCCGTCTATCATTCTTTGGATGAGGATGAAAAAAACGACGCCACGATTTTCCCGGATCAAAAAACCCTGGAGCGCTGCGAAGTATACGTCAGCCAGCGCCATCACGTTCGCAATCAACACTTTCTTTGAAAGCCCCGCGATAA